>JAZNFI010000175.1:0-8693 GCA_045589075.1 Candidatus Flemingiibacterium sp. | reverse complement strand
TTTGGCATATCCGCTTCTGAAATCATCCGAAATGAACAGACAGATAAAAACCGCTACAAGCATAAACATCATATTGATGTTACACATACTCATAATGTCCATACCGCCCATCATTGCTGCGGCATCACCTTCGGTGTTTTCACCGTGTACTGCGTCATCGGATGGCAATGTACCGATAGACTGCCACGCATTTTCGGGGCCGTGTATCACGGTTTCCACACCGGTTTGAGGATCAACCGAAACCGAACCGTCCATCATCGTCATCATAACAGTCATAAGAACCGGTATAACAAGGGCACAGAGAAGCAAGATGTAAAAGAGCTTAGATTTGAGCATTCTTCTGAAATCAACTTTCAGCATACTCTTTATTTCTTTTGAGGAACTAACTCGCTTAAATTTCATTGCGTTTTCCATCATTATTTGCCTCCCTTCATAAGGTCGATATAGTATTCTTCAAGACCGATTTTGTCGGTTTTAATTCCCGTAACGGTGACACCATTCTGATACAGATAGGTTACGATTTCTTCGGGTGTGGTCATATCATAAACACGAAGATAATCTGCTTCGTCCAGCTCTACACGGGAATATTTGTGTCCGAGCAGCATTTTGGCTTTGTTCATATCTTCTGCCTGCACAGCAACATAGGTACGGCAGCTTGCATCAAGCTCAGCGGCAGTCATCTCGCAGATCATTTTACCGTGACGGATGATGCCGTAATGGGTTGCCACCTTTTGCAGTTCTCCAAGCAGATGGGAAGAAACTAAAATACTGCGTTTACCGTCTTTTATGATATCACAAAGCACCTCTCGCATAATGCGCATACCGTCAGCATCCAGACCATTAAGAGGCTCGTCAAGAACAAGCAAGGCAGGATTGCCGAGCAGAGCCATAGCAATACCGATTCGCTGCTTCATACCGAGAGAACAGTTTTTGTATTTGTTGCCTGCGGCACCTTCCATTCTCACCAACTTCAAAATCTTTACGACCTCTTTTTCAGCATTAGGAATATCAAGGTTAGCTGCCTGAAGCATCATATTGTCCCAAACGGTAAGACCGGGGAAACAGCCGGGAGACTCAATCAGTACGCCTATGTTTGCACGGACTGCCGCATCTGTATGGTCTTTTCCGTAGAGCTTAATGGAGCCACCGGATTTCGGAATCAAGCCGCAGATCATTTTCTCAGTGGTGGATTTGCCTGAACCGTTTTCACCGATGAAGCCGTAGATTGCACCCATCGGTACAGTCATGTTCAGTCCATTAACAGCCTGTTTATTACCAAAGTTTTTAGAAAGATTTGTAATTTCAACTGCGTGCATTTATGCCACCTCCTTAATATACATCGCTCTTGTAAAGAATCCACGTGCCGAGCAGATTATAAATAACAGCCCACACTACCGACACGACAATACAGGTAAGCAGTGCTCCGATGCCCGATACAAGGCAAGCATTCACCGACGAACCATAGAGGAAAAGATTCAAAAAGGCAGTCGGGAGAGACAAATTTTCCACAATAGCGGCTACACCGATAATCAAAATACCTGTTCCGAAGAAGAAAGAGGAAGCAATGGAAATACCGAAATATCTTCTGAAAATGATGTTGAGGAAGGTGTAAAGGCTTGCCCAGCCGATGCTCATAATCATCTTACCGAGAATGGCGATGAATAGTGAGCCCACATTGACCTCCATAGAATATCCGGCGAATATTCCGCCGAGTGTACCACCAATAAGATACGTAACACACATACACGCCATGGCAAAAGCGCAGGTAATCGTTTTGGAGATCATATAGTCCTGCTTCTTTGCGTGGGTGGTAAAGAGCTGTTTTACATATCCACTCTTATAATCGTGTCCGATAAAAACGGAAACCATAATACCGCCGAAAATAAAGACCATATTCATATTGGCATAATCGGCGATGCCTTTAATTACATAAAGCGGTTCGGAAGCGGCAATGATCTGCCATACGTTTGAGTACAGGGGTTCCATCGTGTTGCCGTTTTGGTCGGGCATCATCGTCATAGCCGAAACCATTGCAGGGATAATGGCGGCAATAGCGAGGAAAATATAAAACATAGGGGTATGGAACAGACGGTAAAAATCCACGCCGAGCATACCCTTGATTCTTTCCGTAAAGCTCGGATTTCTGAATTTCAGTTCTCTTGTCATTTTATTTTACCTCCTTTGCCGACATCAGTTCGATGTAGTATTCTTCAAGACCGATTTTGTTCTTTTTGATTTCGCTGACAACGTGACCGTTTTTCATTAAAGTATCAACAATGCGTGCGGTATCATCCACATCATATACACGAATCATACCATTCTCATATCGTACATCGGCAAACTTTGCCCGAAGCGCCTCCATAGCGCCCCTCATATCCTTGGTTTTAAGTGTTGTAAACACCTGCGCTCTTGAGTCCATTTCTTTGGCAGACAGCTCCATAATCATCTTGCCCTGACGAATAATGCCGTAGTGGGTTGCGATTTTTTCGAGCTCTCCGAGAATGTGGGAGGAAATGAGAACGGTGCAACCGTAATTTTTTGTAATATCCACGAGGATTTCACGCATAATTCGCATACCGTCGGTATCAAGTCCGTTGATAGGTTCGTCCAGGATAAGGAGAGCCGGATCGCCAAGTAGAGCCATAGCAATACCGATTCTTTGTTTCATACCAAGAGAACATTTTTTGAATTTAAGCTGTGCGTGTTCCTCCATACGAACAATGCGAAGCACACGGCTGATTTCGTCGTCAGCATTTTGGATACCGAGATTGATGCACTGCATCATAAGATTCTGATACACACTTGAACCGGGGAAACAGCCTGCGTTCTCGATCAGTGCGCCGACACGAACTCTCACACCGGGATCGGTGTATTTTTTGCCGAACAGCTTGATCTGACCACAGTCGGGAACAAGGTGTCCGCAGATAAGCTTCATAGTGGTGGATTTACCCGAACCGTTTTCACCGATAAAGCCGTAGATGCTTCCTACCGGCACGGTCATATTCAGATGATCAACAGCATACATACCACGAAAGCTTTTGGATAGATTTTTGATTTCAATAGCGTTCATTTTTATCCTCTCTTTCCGCCTTACATCATCGGCGCAAATATTCTTACTACCGCACGGATAAACCGCTGCAGCAGATTTGTTTTCAGCATTTGGGGTGTTACCTCTATGCTTTTGCTCAAGGTATCTTCCATGTCTGTCTTTAGGTCTCTGATCGACTCACACCTATACATCCATACCCCATTTTCAAAGTGGTGAACAAGACTTCGGTAATCAAGATTTATCGTGCCGATCATAGCGTACTCGTCATCAACGAGATAACTTTTAGCGTGAATGAAACCGGGTTCGTATTCGTATATCTTCACGCCTGCCGCCATCAGTCTGTGGTAGAAGCTTTGTGTCATACCAAATACGAGCTTTTTATCGGGAATGTGCGGAACAATAATGCGAACATCCACACCACGCAAAGCCGCATTTTCAAGGTCGGTACATAGGTCGTTATCGATAATAAGGTAAGGTGAGGTCATCCACGCATAGCGCGTGGCGGCAGACAACATATTTTGAATCACACTTTTGCCGACTCTGCGTTCATAAATCGGATGAGGGCCGTCACCAAAGGGAATGATATAACCGTCTTCGTTGATCGGAACTGTCGGATATAAATCATCACGAATTTTCGGTGCCTTCCGCACATTGATACCAAAGTCCACAAGAAACAGCTTCGTTAGTTCCCATACTGCTTCACCTTCAAGACGGATTGCGGTATCTTTCCAATGACCGTATTTAACAATTTCATTGATATATTCATCCGCAATATTCACACCGCCGGTATAACCGATTTTTCCGTCAATGACAGTGATTTTTCTATGGCTGCGGTTATTGAACTCGCTGTCCGCATTGCCTTTCAATCTTGAAAAAGGAGTTGCATCAATACCATATGATTTCAGCGTTTTGTGGTAATCGCCGGGGAGGGTTGCCATACAACCGATGTCGTCGTATAAAACCTTGATTTCAACACCCACAGCGGCTTTTGCTTTTAGAATATCCAATATAGAGTTCCAGAACTTGCCTTCCTCAATAATGAAATATTCCATATAGATAAATTTTTCGGCGGTTTTAAGATCTTCGAGCAAACGGCGGTGCATATCTTCACCGAGAGGAAAATACTCCTGCTTTGTATTTGTAAACAGATGTGTATCCGCAATGCCCATCAGCATCTGTGCCTGAGCTGCGGCTGTGGGATTTTCTTCCCGAAGTTTCAGAAGCAGCCCATCATCATTTAGCTTGTATGTATGACTTTTCAGCTCATTCATACGCTTGATGAATTTCTTTTGCAGTGTTCTGGAATAGAACATAAAATACAGCATAAAGCCCGCTATCGGAATAATCAGCACAAACAGAAGCCACGGTACTTTATAATCGGGGTTATCATCCGAGGCTATGATGCGGATAACGCAGACAATCTCCGTTGCCCAAGCTGCCAAGTAAAAATACGGCACATAATAGCAGAGTGCAGCTACAATCGCAATAACGCAAAGAACTTCAAAAAGCGTAATAAGCACAGCAAGAATATAGCGGAAAGGAATATAGTTGATCTCCCGTTCCACCGTTTTGTTATTCACATCATAGCTTATTGTCTTTTTCATGATGCCCTCCAATATGCGACTGTAGCGAGGCACAGCTTGGCACCTCGCTTATGTCTAAAACTTTATTTTTTCTTAGCCGCCTCATAACGCTCGTTGGCAGCGGCGGTTCTTTCTTTCGCTGCAGCGATCTGTGCGTCACGTTCTTCCTGCATCTTGGCAGCTCTCT
The DNA here is from genome assembly GCA_045589075.1 of Candidatus Flemingiibacterium sp. Classification (GTDB taxonomy): domain Bacteria; phylum Bacillota; class Clostridia; order Oscillospirales; family CAG-272; genus Flemingiibacterium. The sequence continues at coordinate 3,874 of JAZNFI010000175.1, read as the reverse complement.
CGGCGGGAGTCATATGAGCGTCATCCCAGCTCTTCTTTGCCTGAGCCTTCGCTCTGGCCATGGAGTTATGTCCTTTATTCTCTTCAAAGTTTGCTCTTGCTTCAGCCTTTGCTGCTTCCAAATTCGCTTTATCAACTTCGTGCTGAGCCTGAGCGCTCTCCTTCATGTCCTGAAATGCTTTCTTTAAAAAATTTGCCATTGTTGTTCACCTATAACCTTTCATAATTTTTTGTTTTCACGGCGTAAGCCGTAGATACCATATCTTACAGGCACATTATATCGTGCCGATGTTTTTGAAAGTTTTGAGAAATGTTTGAGTTTTATTAAAATCACTCTGTTTTTTCGCCGGTAAGTTCTGCCGTGAGTTCAAGGATTCTCGGCGCATATTTTTCTTTGGTTGCGCTGAATACCTTGCGGTATACGGGGTATGCCACGAGCATTCCTGCCATACCTACGATGCCGACCGGAACTCCAATGATCATCATTACCAGCCCACTTCCGATCACCTGCATTGCAAGGCAAAGTCCCAATCCGAAGATCAACGCACCACCAATGCCGGCGCATAAGGATTCAACCATTCCCGAAGCCTGAACTGTTTCATCTAGACGCTTTAGCTCTTCCAATTTGCTTTCGCTTTTGGGAAGGTATTTTTTTCTGATTGCTTGTACTTCTGCATTTTCTTTAGCAGAGTATTTATAGCTGAAAGTATTTTCCATCATTTTGATTTCCTCCGAAAGAACAACGATTATTTTTCGCCGTTCAGTCTTTTCTTTGCATCCTCTACAGTTTCGCCGTCTTTGGCAAAGAACTTTTCGACACACTTGTCAGTCACCTTACCGAAGCCGTCAACAACACCTGTTTCGATTTTCTTGTAGCCGCTGACTACACCGTCCTCAATCTTCTTATAACCGGTAACAACCGCGTTCTCGATCTTTTTGTAACCACTGACCGCACCTTCTACTGCGACTTCTGCCACTTCTTTTGCCAGCTCCGGGTCCACACCGGACATATCGTGCTCTCTTGCCATCATTTCCATCTGCTTGTTATTCATCGTAATAATCTCCTTTTCTTGATTTTGTGATCTCATTATACATTTCGGTTGTTTGCGAGTTTTTTGAGAAATGTTTGAGTTTTGTTAATTTCAAAACTTCTTTCGGAAGCCGCGTTGTGCTTACCTCACCGTACAAGCGGATTATAGACTGTCAATGTTTTTGCGACGTTTGAGAGATGTTTATGTTTTATTAAAAAGAAACTGCGGCAAAGATTTCTCTTTACCGCACATTCACGTACCGTAAGCTCGATATGTCGGTGCAGTCAGATCGGCAAAAACTGATTGACAGCTTCGTAAACTCCATATATTTGTACGATGACTATTTCATTATAACATTTAACTACAAAAACACCTCAAAGAAGGTTTCTCTCAAAGAGATAAATAGTTCGTCTTTAACATCGTCCACTCCACCAAAAAGAAAAAGGGCACCCATCAGGGTGCCCTTTTTCTTTTTGGCGGTGGCTAGCGAGCGAGTCGCGAGCCGGATTTTTGCACTGTGTGCAAAAATACAAGGTTTTATCGGCAGAAACGCCATCGGCGGCGTACAAAATAGCCGACCGATAAAACCGGGGTTCGATTCCCCGGAGAATTGACCCCTAGAAATTGTCGCTTGTGTCGCTTCGCTACTCTGTGCCCTACAAAGCGTGTCCGGTCTTGTGCGTAACCGTAGGGACGGGGGGAGCAAGCCCCCGCCCTACGGATTTCTATCCGGCCTTGTGCGTGCTTGTAGGGGCGGGCGTCCTCGACCGCCCGTGAAGTCACCTCTACGGCTCGTCAGGCTACCTCCGTCACGGCCGGAGTTTGTTCGTTGCTTTCACGGCATCCCCCTTTTAGGCAAGGGGCTTGGTTCTACCCTGTTTCAACGCAAAAACGAGCACCCGGTTGATATCAATCGAGTGCCCGTTTCCTGTTTTTATTACTTCGCCTGATATTTAACCCACTTTTGCACGTTACTAATGTTGCCGGAGGCCGTCACCTGCGTAGTGGATTCCAAATTGGTGGTTTTCTTGTAGCTGTACAGCTTTTGATAGTCTGTGTAAGAGCTCACATAATAGTCAAATCTAAACCATCTGGTTGCGCCTCCGCACTCAGCCGCAGAGGTTTTCTGATCCGTTACTATATAGTTTCGGATACCCTGACTGTTACAATAGTATGTATCCGATGAGTAATCACCTTTTGTCGAGGTGAACGCAAAGAAATACTTGTAGAGATATCCATTGTCCGGTCCATAGCCGTACTTATGATAAATAGCACGCGTTGATTTACCATTACCACCACCACAGTCATACATCCAGTGCCAATAGACGTAACCGGCCCACGAACTGGATACCTCACGCTTGGTATTTTCGTTTTCATACGCGCTATATGCAGACCTGGCAAAACTATTGTAATAGGTATTACCCGTGTCGTATCCGGACGGGAAAGTGGCATAGTACGTAGAGCCTTCGCCGGTTTTCTTCCACGTGTAGCCCATCTGTGTCCAACCGCTGAGGCTGGAGGAGGTGGATGTGGTGGTTTCCGTCTTGGTATAGGTCCATTTTTCCTCCACCACTCTCGCCCCCGAGGGCACGTTGGACGCCAGCACCCAGCCCGAAGGTGGTTTCTCCGACCAACGAGCATACAGCGTATGGACACCGGTATTGGGAACCTGTGTGGTGGAAGTCACCTTGTCGCCACCGCTGGCAGCGGTATACCATCCATCAAAGTTGTAATAATCCCGGGTGGGCGTGGGTAAAGAACCATAGGTGGAGGTGACGTATACCGTCTTGCTGTTGGTGCTCACCTGACCGCCGTTGGCGTTAAAGGTAACCGTCACGGGCTGCTTGCCTTTGCTGACGTAGACGGTGATGGTGGTGCCCACAGCCTGAGAGGTGCCTGCAGCAGGAGATTGGCGAATCACGTTGCCGCTTGCCACGGTGGCATGGTACTCCTCCCGCACCGTAACCTTAAAGCCCTGCCCCTCCAACAGCGCTTTCGCATTGGCTTTCGTCGTACCGACCACGTTCAGCACCGACACCTTGCGAACCGTGGTAGTGGTGGTCGGCTTTTCCGTGGTAGACGTGGCAGTAGCCGAAGTGGTACCGGTGGTGTCGATAGCAGAACCGGTGGTGGTGCCCGTTCCGGTCGTGTTAGAGGTAGTATCCGTGGCGGAACCGGAGGTGGCGTCCGTGCCGACAGTTGTGCCGGTAGTGGTGTCCGCTGTGGACAGGATGGCGTCAGCGGTGGTTGTGCCACCCTCGTTGGTGAGGGGGGTGGTCTCAGTCACCGATGCGGAGATGGAGGTGGTGGTTTTTTTGGGTTTTTTGCTCCTTTGTGTCGAGGCGTCCTCGTCGTCCTTCTTGCCGCATCCCATCAAGGACAGCAGCATCAGTGCCGTCAGCAACAACGCCAACAAACTGACAAAGCGATTCCTTCTTGTTTTCATTTCTCCGCCTCCTCAAGGCAATATAACAATGTCTTTAGTATATCACTTTTGGCGAAAAACGCAAGGGTTTCTTTGCAAGGCAATAAGCAGTGTTCGTTTTCGGGGTTCGACGGCGAGGCGCTCTCGCCACCTCACACCCATACCCACCCGTGACAGGGTCGCGGAATAGGCCGATGTGGAGCGGCTATATTTTTCAATTGGGAATTGACTAACCCCAAGGACTGTGCTATACTGTTTGTGCGACGTAATTTCATAATGCCTGATCAAGAGATGCATTTTTTATGGTAAAAATGCATCCTCTTTTCGTGCATTCTTGATTGGGTGCTGAAATTGCGTCGCGGCAAACGGAGCGATGCATTTTTCGGGTGTGTGGCTTCGGCTACGCACCTTTTTTGTTG
>JAZNFI010000174.1:0-8360 GCA_045589075.1 Candidatus Flemingiibacterium sp. | reverse complement strand
TTGGGCTCTTTATAAACGCATTCCCGAACAAAAAGCTGATAAATTACTCATATTTTGAGCAAATGAAAGATATTTTGCCCTCACTTATTATATCGGGTATAATGGGGCTGGCAGTGTGGTCTTTGACACTTCTTGGATGGCATCCGTTCCTGACTATCTTTTTGCAGATGGTTTTGGGCGTTGTTCTATACATAGTAATTTCTTTCATAACTCGTGTCGAGCCTTTTGTTCTTATATGGAATACAGTTAAGCAGAAAATAAAAAAACAATAATTCTAAAAGTGAAGGTTTATCCGTTATAAAGGAGCTGTAAATATGAAAATATCGAAAATAGCAGGAAACCTTGAAACATCTTTGACCCGTCAACTTTTTGATATGGCAAAAAATTATGACGATGTTATCGACCTGACACTTGGAGATCCGGATGTTCCGCCGCTTGAGGTTGTAAAAATGGCGGCATGCGAAGCCATCACGCAGGGAAAGCTCAGATATTCCGCAAATGCGGGCTTGATCGCGCTTCGCGAGTCTGTTGCTGAAAACTATAAAAAGGAAAGCGGTCTTAGTGTAGATCCCTCAAAAAATATTGCTATAACAGTCGGCGGTATGGAAGGTCTGTATCTTGCGTTAAAGGCGATCGTCGATGCCGAAGACGAGGTGATAATACTTGCGCCATATTACGTCAACTATAAGCACATGATAAATATGTGTGGAGGCACTCCGGTTATCGTCGAAACTTTAGAAGAAAACGGATTTGTGCCGGTTGCATCGGATATAGAAAAGGCTATCACAGAAAAGACTGTCGCAATTGTGATTAACACTCCGTGTAATCCTACGGGAACTGTTATACCGCGTCAGGCTCTCGAGGATATCGCAACGCTATCTAAAAAACATGATCTTGCTGTGATTTCTGACGAGGTATACTGCAAGCTTGTGTATGACGATGAGATATGCCATACAAGTATTGCTACGCTTGACGGAATGCAGGAAAGGACGGTTGTTGTTGACAGTCTTTCTAAGCGTCAGGCTATGACGGGTTATCGCGTAGGATACGTTGTTGCTCCCGAGGAAACAATTATGGCAATTACAAAATTGCAAGAAAACATTGCCGCTTGTGCTCCTGTTTCCTCTCAGTATGCCGCTATTGCAGCATTTAAACAATGTTCGGATGATACTTCTTTGAAGGATGAATTCAAGAAAAGAAGAGACTTTATTTATCCGGCGATCAACGCGATTGATGGATTGAGCTGCTCGAAGCCTCATGCGACATTTTATCTGTTTGTAAATGTTGAAAAAACGGGCCTCAACGGTCTTGATTTTGCATATAAGCTTTTGGAAAAGGAGCATGTTGCCGTCGCTCCGGGAATTACATACGGAGATGGGTACGAAAATTATATCAGGATCGCATACACAATGAATATAGATAAACTAAAAATGGCGGTAGAAAAAATTTCAAGGTTTGTTAAAGGATCAAAGAATTAAGACTGTTATAAAGGAAGTAGGCATATGAAAAAACTGTTAATGCTCGGCGGATCGATGCAACAGATTCCCGCAATAAAAAAGGCAAAGGCCTGCGGACATTATGTAATAACCTGTGATTATTTACCGGATAATCCGGGGCACAAATTCGCAGACGAATACTACAACGTCAGCACCACCGACAAGGAAGCTGTTCTTGCCCTTGCGCAAAAACTGAATATTGACGGTATCGTTGCATATGCGTCTGACCCGGCTGCGCCGACTGCCGCGTACGTTTCCGAAAGAATGAATATTCCGGGGAATCCATATGAATCGGTTGCTTTACTTACCGAAAAAGACAAATTCAGAGATTTTTTGGCTAAAAACGGTTTTAATACTCCCAAAGCCAAAGGGTATACGGATTATGATACGGCACTTGCTGAGATCGGCTTTTTTAAATTTCCGGTCATGGTCAAGCCTGTCGATTCATCGGGCAGTAAGGGTGTTGTAAAAATATATTCGGCAGAAGAGCTGAAAAGTGCTTATGACGAGGCAATCGGATATTCACGTTCAAAGCGCGTTGTCATAGAGGAATTTATAGAGAAAAAGGGATATCAGGTTTCGGGAGACGGCTTTAGTGTTGACGGGGAATTGGTATTTACGAGCTACGGAAACGAGCTTTACAGCAGTAAAGGTACGCGCGAATACGTTGCGCTTGGAGAATTTTGGCCGTCGGCGCTCAGCAATGAAATGAAATCCAAGGTTGATGCAGAGCTTCAGCGCCTTATTACTGCTTTGGGTATGAGGACCTCTGCATATAACATCGAGGTTATAATCGATAAAAACGATGAGGTCTACATTCTTGAGCTCGGTCCGAGAAACGGGGGAAGCTATATTCCTCAGCTTATCGAGTATGCGACCGGTGTTGATCTCGTTGATTACACTGTAAAAGCTGCGCTGGGCGAGGACTGCAGTGATCTTAAGATGAAACCTACTGTTGGGTGCTTCAGCAACTATATGATATACAGCACGCTTTCAGGAAAATACAACGGAATATGGTTTGACGAAGATTTTAAGAAGAACAATTTGCTTGATGTATATTGTACTTATTCAAACGGCGATGAAGTAACAGCTTATAAAAACACGTCGCACTCACTCGGAACTATACTTTTCAAAGCGGACAGTATTGAGGAGATGAAGGAAATAACAGACAATATTGAAAAATATTATCGTGTTGTAGTGAAATGAAATGGAAAACCGAATAAAAACAGACATTATTCTCGAAACGCTAACAGATAAAAATCAAATAAAAAATCACATTTTGTATTTCAATCCGATTTTCCCGCATCTGAAAGAAAAAATATCTTCATTTGACGAATATGCAGAGAAACTTTCTAAAAAAGCAAATGTGGTAATAGGAAAGATAAATGACGAGCCTGTTGGCCTACTTGTTTTTTATGCAAATGATCTCGAAACAAGGACGGCATTTATATCTCTTATAGGCGTGAGTGAGAAATGGCAAGGGAAGAACGTATCCGCTTTTTTGTTGGAATATTGTACAGAAGAATCGGTGCGCAGAAAAATGGAATTTCTGAAGCTGGAGGTTGATATTGACAACGGACGGGCGATCCGCTTTTATGAAAAAAACGGATTCAAAAAATGCGGTGAAGCCGGAGGGTCAAGTATATATATGTGTAAAAGGATAAGTGAGGGGAAGATATGAGTATAAATGTCACAAGATCATCAATGCCCTCCTACGAGGAATATTGTGAGGAAATAAAAACAATATGGGACACGGTGCATTTGACAAATATGGGCCCCATACATAACAAGCTTAAAGAACAGCTTCGTGAATATCTTAAAGTGCAAAATATAGAGCTTTTTGTTAACGGTCATCTTGCGTTATATACCGCAATCAGAGCATTGGGTCTGAAAGGCGAGATTATCACGACACCGTTTACATTTGCCTCAACGACCAATGCTATTATTCAGGCAGGCTGTACACCCGTTTACTGTGATATCAAGGATGATTATACCATTGACGAAAGCAGGATCGAATCTCTCATAACTGAAAACACGGTTGCTATACTTGGCGTTCATGTTTACGGTAATATTTGCGCTGTTAATGAGATCCAACACATAGCGGATAAGCACCGTTTAAAGGTCATATATGATGCAGCTCATGCGTTTGGTGTAGAGTATCAAGCTCGCGGCATAGGTGATTATGGCGATGTTTCGATGTTTTCTTTCCATGCAACAAAGGTTTTCCATACTATTGAAGGTGGCTGCTTAACTTTCCGCGATAATACTTTAGCTGAAAAGATTTTTCAAGAGCGTAATTTCGGTGTAGCGGGGGAAGCTTTGACTCGCTTTGGAACAAATGCTAAGATGAATGAGTTCCAGGCAGCTATGGGCATTTGCAATCTTCGCCATATCGATGAAGAGATTTTAACTCGTAAGGCGGCATTTGAGCATTACGAAGAACGTTTGGCCGGAGTGAAAGGCATTAAGCTTCTTAAATTCACCGACGGATTAAAACAGAATTATGCATATTATCCTATTCTCGTTGAGCCGTCTGAATTTGGCGCTGACCGTGATACTGTTGCAATCAAGCTGGGAGAACAGGGAATTTTTGCGCGCAAGTATTTCTATCCGCTTGTTTCCGAGAACAAGGAGTTTGGTTGCGATATGACGGCAAATACACCAAAGGCTTTAGCGCTGTCACGTAAAATATTATGTTTGCCTTTATATGCGCATCTTACAACAGAAGAGATAGACTTGATCTGTGATAATCTGTTAAAATAACGGGAGGAGAAACATGAAAGGTATTATTCTTGCAGGCGGCAAGGGAACACGCCTTTACCCAATGACCCAGGTCGTATCTAAACAGCTTTTGCCAATTTACGATAAACCGCTGATTTATTATCCGCTGTCAATGTTATTGCTGGCGGGAATCAAGGAGATATTGATTATTTCCACACCCGAGGATACTCCGAACTATGAAAAATTGCTTGGCACAGGTGAAAGGATAGGGGTTAAGTTTACATACAAAGTACAAGACACCCCCAGGGGACTTGCTGATGCATTTATTCTCGGTGAAGACTTTATCGGTGATGATAATGTTTGTCTGATTCTGGGCGATAACGTTTTCTACGGCAAGGACATGAGCAAGGTGCTTTGGAATGCCTGTGACCGTAAGGTTGGCGCAACTATTTTCGGTTATCCTGTAAAAGACGCCCGCGCTTTCGGTGTGGTTGAATTTGATAAGGATCATAAAGTCGTTTCCATTGAAGAAAAGCCTCAGAATCCTAAGTCCAACTATGCCGTTCCCGGTCTGTATTTCTATGATAACAGAGTTATTGAGATCGCAAAGAACGTCAAGCCAAGCGCAAGGGGCGAGATCGAGATCACTGCGGTGAATAATGCATATCTTGAAATGGGCGAGCTTCACGTTGAGCTTCTCGGAAGAGGCATGGCATGGCTGGATACCGGCACACCTGAGGGGATGCTGAAAGCAGCTGAATTTGTGCAGGTCGTTCAAGACAGACAAGGCTTTTATCTTTCTTGTATTGAAGAAATTGCCTTCCGCAGAGGCTTTATCAGTGCAAAGCAGCTGCTTGCATTGGGAGAAGAACTCAAAATGACAGAATACGGGCAGTATTTGATAGGTATTGCAGAGGAGACGTTGAAAAATGAATAAAACAATTCTTGTAACAGGCGGAGCGGGATTTATCGGCTCGAATTTTGTGTATCTTTTGCTCGAAGAGCGTCCCGAGTGGAAAATAGTTTGTGTGGATGCACTTACATATGCCGCTAACATACATACGCTGAATGACGCAATGAAAAATCCGAATTTTGTGTTTTACAAGGAAGATATTCGTAATCGAGAAGGGATTTTTGCCATATTTGAAAAAGAACATCCCGATGTGGTGGTAAACTTTGCTGCAGAGTCACATGTAGACCGTTCAATTGAAAACCCCGGAATTTTCCTTGAGACCAACATTCTCGGCACTCAGGTTATGATGGATGCTTGCCGTAAATACGGCGTTGAACGCTTCCATCAAGTAGGTACGGATGAGGTTTATGGAGATTTGCCTCTTGACCGTCCTGACCTGTTCTTCTATGAGGATACACCCATTCATACGAGCAGCCCGTATTCGACTTCTAAGGCAAGTGCTGATCTTCTTGCTTTGGCATATCATCGTACATACGGCCTGCCTGTTACAATATCACGTTGCTCCAACAACTATGGACCTTATCAATTCCCTGAAAAACTGATTCCTTTAATGATAAATAATGCTTCTCAAGATAAGGCGTTGCCCGTATACGGTAAAGGCTTGAATGTTCGAGATTGGCTGTACGTTAAGGATCATTGCTACGGAATTCTTGCTGTGCTTGAAAAAGGCAGGGTCGGTGAAGTGTATAATCTTGGCGGGCATAATGAAAAAGCGAATATTGAAATTGTCAAGATCATTTTGAAGGAACTGAACAAACCCGAAAGCCTGATTACATACGTTGCCGACCGTAAGGGCCATGATCAGCGTTATGCTATCGATCCAAGCAAAGCAAACAAAGAGCTGGGGTGGAAGCCAACCACAATGTTTGCCGAGGGCATTAAGCTGACCATCCAGTGGTACAAAGAGCACATGGATTGGATGCAGGAGTGTACCAGCGGGGAATATATGAAATATTATGAAAAGATGTACGCGAATCGGCAATAAAAGATAGTTTCTTTTGAAATTTGAAGCCGTTGTGACCGGTTACCTCGATCCTCTATCTCTTGTGCGTTGAAGCGCACAAGGAAAATCGATACGGCTAAATCTTTAAAAACATTTCCGCATTTGGAAGCAAATTTTCGATACATACTCGTGGAAGTGCAGACGGCGTAAATTTAAATTGATGAGGTGATAAATATGAAATGCTTGATTTTGGCGGCAGGATATGCGACAAGGCTTTATCCTTTGACTGAAAATTTCCCCAAGCCGCTGTTAAAGGTAGGAGAGAAAACGATTCTCGATTGGCTCATCGATGATATTGATACTGCGGGTGTGATTGACGAATATGTGGTTATTTCAAACCATAAATATTTTTGTCATTTTGAAGAATGGATAAAGACAAAGCCGCAAAAAATTACAGTTATTGATGACGGTACGGAAAGCAATGAAACAAGACTTGGCGCGGTCAAGGATATACAGTTTGCCATTGACAAGCTGCAGATAAACGATGAAGTGCTTGTGATTGCGGGAGATAATGTGCTGGATTTTAGCCTAACAAAATTTATTGCATATGCCAAAGAAAAAAAGACCTCTTGCATTTTGCGGTATTTTGAACCCGACCGCAAACGCTTGCTTAAAAGCGGTGTTGTTACGGTGGGAGAGGAAGATCGCGTGATAAGCATGACCGAAAAATCGCCCAACCCTGCAACAAATTGGTGTTGCCCGCCGTTTTATTATTATACAAAAGAAGATGCTAAGCTTGTTGAGCGGGGTATTAAAGAGGGATGTGGCACGGATGCTCCCGGCAGTTATATTGCTTGGCTTTGTGAAAAGTCAGTTGTTCACGCCATGGAAATGCCTGGAAAGCGATATGATATTGGCAATTTTGAAAGCTACGAAAAAGTAAAGTCCGACTACATCGGAATTATACGATAAACTTATTAAGGAGTGATTCATAATGCATCAAGGAACAACTCAAGCGCTTTTTGCGTTGTTGCGTTCTGCGATATTTGGCACATGCCTTTGGGCTAAGGAGAAGGAACAGCTTGTGCCGGAACAGTTATCAGAAATGATAAAGCTGTCAAAAACGCATGATATCGCTCACCTGCTTGCGCATGGGTTAAAAAAGAATAATTTGCTTGATAAAAGCAATTCACAGCTTGAAGCGGAGATCTTTCGCGTCGTTTATCGCTATGAGCAGTTGAATTATGAATTAAAAAAGCTTTGCCAAACGCTCGAAAAGGCACAGATTCCGTTTCTGCCGTTAAAGGGCTCCGTTCTTCGCAAGTATTATCCTGAGGCATGGATGCGTACGAGCTGTGATATTGATGTGCTTGTACATGAAGAGGATCTACAACAAGCGCAGGATCTATTGGTCAATGAATATGGATACACATATCATGGCACAGGCTCTCACGATATATCTCTATATTCCCCCGGAAAGGTTCATGTAGAATTACACCACAATCTTGTCGAGGATGGGCTTGCCAAAGGCGCTTACGAGGTGTTAAAAAACGTATGGGATAGCGCTGCCCCCCGAGAAGGAAGCGCCTTCGAGTATGAAATGCCGGATGAAATGTTCTATTTTTACCACATCGCGCACATGGCAAAGCATTTTGAAAATGGCGGATGCGGCATTCGTCCCTTTATTGACGTTTGGGTGCTCAATCATTGTGTTCCTTTTGATAATTACAAAAGAGAACAGCTTCTCTCACACGGTGATCTTTTGGTTTTTGCTACACAGGTAAAGCTTTTGTCGGAAATTTGGTTTGGTGAGGAGCAGCACACCGAAATTACAAAGCAAATGGAAGAATATATTTTGCGCGGCGGCTTGTATGGAACGATAGAGAATCATATTACGGTGCAGCAGCAGAAAAAAGGCAGTCGATTAAAATATCTGCTATTTAAAATTTTTCTTCCGTATGATGAGATCAAATTACATTATCCCATTCTCAAAAAGCACAGATGGCTGACACCCATTATGGAGGTGCGGCGTTGGTTTAAACTCGTTTTTTGCGGACATTTAAAGCGAACTGTCAAGGAAATAAAATATAACAGCGCCTTGTCTAAGGATGAGGTCGATCGCACGAAGGCGTTATTGAAAAATATCGGTTTGTGATTGGATCAGGGCATATATAGCTTCATAATTTTATAGATACCGAAAGCCTCGCTTCCATTATGGAAGCGAGGC
>JAZNFI010000173.1:0-5947 GCA_045589075.1 Candidatus Flemingiibacterium sp. | reverse complement strand
CGCCTATGGCGAGCACATTTCCCCGAAGCGTAACCTCACCCGTCATGGCAATATCGTGTCTGACGGGTTTCCCCGAAAGAGCACTTGCTATCACCGTTACAAGTGTAACACCCGCGCTCGGACCGTCCTTGGGAACTGCGCCCTCGGGAACGTGAATATGAATATCTTTGTTCTTATAAAAGTCAGGATCTATCGAAAGCACCTTGGCTCTGGAGCGGACAAAGCTCAGCGCAATGTGTGCAGACTCCTTCATAACGTCGCCGAGAGAGCCGGTAAGCTCCAGCTTTCCGCTTCCTTCAAGCACACACGCCTCCACGCGAAGCATATCGCCGCCCACCGAGGTATAAGCAAGTCCGTTGACGACTCCCACCTCGTCCGCGTCAGATATTCGTTCAGGCATCACCTTTGGTGCGCCGAGGTAATCCTTAATATTCGTTTCGGTGACAGTAACCTTTCCCGTCACACCGTCAACAACAGCCTTTGCACATTTTCTCATGATGCTGCCAAGCTCACGCTCAAGATTGCGGACACCTGCCTCTTTGGTATATCTGTCGATTATCATATATACCGCATCATCGGTAATTTTAACCTGGCGGCTTGTAAGCCCGCACTTCTTCATTTGCTTTTTAATCATGTGATTTTTTGCGATTGCAAGCTTCTCTTCCCTGGTGTACGTCTTCATCTCAATAACTTCCATGCGGTCAAGAAGGGGACGCGGAATATTGTCGAGAGAATTGGCGGTAGCTATAAACAAGCACTCTGAAAGGTCGAAGGGCAATTCTACAAAATGATCTCTGAAATTTCTGTTTTGCTCTGGATCAAGCACCTCAAGCATAGCAGAGGCAGGATCTCCGTTCACATTATTGCTTGTCATTTTATCTATTTCGTCAAGAAGAATAAGCGGATTTTTTACTTTGGCTCTTGTGAGAGCCTCGATAATTCTGCCCGGCATGGCACCGATGTAGGTTTTTCTGTGACCGCGTATTTCAGCCTCGTCACGCACGCCGCCAAGGGACACGCGCACATATTTTCTTCCTAACGCCCTGGCAATGGAAGCGCCTATGGACGTCTTACCCACGCCCGGAGCACCTACAAGGCATAGTATCTGTCCTCCTGCATCGAGGGACAGCTGTTTAACAGCCAAATATTCAATAATGCGATCCTTGACATTATCAATACCGTCATGATCGCCGTCAAGTATCTTTCTTGCTCTTTTTATGTCGGTACGGTCCTTTGTTACCCTGCTCCAGGGCAGATCAAGGCATGTGTCAAGATAGTTTCTGATAACACTTCCCTCCGCCGAGCCAAACTGCATTTTTGAAAGACGCTCAAGCTCCTCAGAAAGCTTGCTTCTGACATCGTCGGAAGCCTTCAGTCCGTCAATTCTGGCTCTGTAACGGTTGATCTCGGGAGTAGAACCGATGCCAAGCTCCTCCTCAATAACCTTAAGCTGTTCGCCTAAAACAGCTTCCCTTTGACGCTGATTCATCCTTTGGTGAACCTTGTGATGGATGTCCACCTCTGTCTTTAAAAGCTGTTCCTCGTCGAAAAGCAGCCTTATAATTTCCTCAATTCTTGACATCGGATCAATGATATTAAGCACCGCCAGCTTGTCCTCATATCTGACCAGAAGATGGGCAGCAATGAAGTCAGAAAGCACATCGGGAGAAGTAATTTGGGAAAGTGCCGCGCTGGGCTCGGCAGGCAGTTTCGGCATGAGCTTTGCCAGCTCCTGAGCCGCACTTGCCGCCTGTCTCACAAGCGCCTCGCCCTTAAGTCCGCCATCGTCCTCGATGTGGCACCACTTTATGAGAAGACGTGCCATTTCACATCTGCCATGTGTTGCAAACTCCTGTGCAGATGCTCGTGTAAGTCCCTCAACAATGAGGCGCCGCGCACCGTCGGTAGTTTTAATATTTTGCTTTATTTTCCCCACCGTACCTATGTGGTTGGGCGTCATATCGCTTCCCTGCTTCTTTTGCGGCAGGAAGAAAAGGAGTCCGTCGTGATGAGCTGCCGCATCCACGGAATTGAGTGTGGGCTTATCTGTTATCTCAATACTGATAGCGGTGCCCGGAAATACAATTATTCCGCGAAGTCTCACAACAGGGAGTTCGCGATTTTCAATTTTTTCTATGTAGTTTATCATTACGCCTTAAGCTCCCGAAACTCGGGAGTTTTCCCTTATTAAACTGTAATTTTTTATTCATCGAGGTCACAGCACTTTAAGTGCATATATAATCGATTATCCTATATTATATCACACATCGCATCATATTTCCACCGAAATACGATAATTTTTACGAATGGTTAATAATTATTAATAATTTTTACGGAAAACGAAAAAAACGGCACTGCGTGCTGATAACATATGCTTGTTATTCCGCGGCCGTTAATTTCATTAAACTTTTCCATTCCGTTTGTCTACCCCTTCGTATACATTTGGTATAATCAGACATGGAGCTGTCACATAATGCAGCTCCTCATCAACGGCAGCCAAGACGGCGTATTCTATTATACACTTACTTTGGAAATTTGTAAATCTGCATTTCGCCGATTTTTCGACATATTTTTTGTTTACTTTTGTTAAAATGAGGTTAACCGTTTTACTTCATTCAATCACTAAAGTGACCGAAACGAAAATCGGCGAAAAGCACGTATTTTTACCTGCCGCTTTTAACATAACAAGGGTCGCCGATCTCAAATCATCCCTTTTTCACTGACAAAAAGAAATTTATAAAAATTTATGTATCATTCGTTTGAGCATAAAACCACCCCGCCTAGCATCGGGGAAACAGAATTCTGATTCCATATAATTACAATATTGCTATAATATTCTCTCACATTCACCATTGCGATTCTTAATTAAATTAAAATCTCTTGCCGCTCTGAATAGGTGCGCGAAAGCACTACAGATATTACCTGTCTGGCACCCGCCTCAAGAAGAAGCGACGATGCAGCGCCGAGAGAAGAAGCACTGGTAACAACATCGTCAATAAGCAGCACAGTCTTACCCTCAACACTCCCTGCCATACAGGAAATCTTCATTGAACGCTTTGCGTTCAGCCTTCTCGCGCTGTGCTTTAAATTCTTTTGTTCAGAGCTTATAAATCTCCTTGCTACAAGCTTTTTACAGGGCAGGTCAAGCTCAGCTGACAGCTCTTTTGCCACACGCTTCATGTGATCAAAGCCAAAAACAAACACGCTTGATGTACGTCTGGGAATCCAGGTGACAACCGTACTGTTATGGCACATCCCGTCAATGCACACAGTCCCAAGCTCCCGCTTTATCATAGCTGCAAGCTCAGAGGCTGCAAACTTTGCAACTCTTTTCGATGCTCTGTCCTTGAGTTCAAGTATAAGCCTGTTTTCGACAAGCTTCCTCTGCCCGGAGATATAGTAGGTAAGATGCAGGACGCATCCGCCTTTTTGCATTGCATAGGCCTCGCGGTCATAAACAAACAGCGGCTGACCAAAATTAGCAGCACTGCAGCGTGACTTCGCCATTTCCCATTTTGCAAGACAGCCGAGACAAAAAGGAGAATCGTATCTGTGGTTTTCAAGCAGTGAAGAACAGCAAATGCATTTAGGCGGAAATATCATCTCTTTAATACTCATAAATGCTTCATAAGCCCCGTGTATCTCATAATTTGTCGGTTGTTCTCCACCATGCCTGCCACCACATGAGGATGACCTACAAGAATGACCATTTTCTGTGCCCTTGTTACTGCTGTATAGAGCAAATTACGGGATTTCAGCTGGGGCGGACATGAGCTGTACACGGGCATAATCACTATAGGATATTCACTTCCCTGACTCTTGTGGACGGTTATTGCCCAGGCGTGATCAAGCTCATCAAGCCTTGAAAATTCGTATGTGACTATGCGCTCGTCAAAATTTATAACCATATATTCCGCCGCCGTATTTATCGTTTCGATTCTGCCTATGTCACCGTTAAAAACGCCCACTCCTTCCCTGCCGTCCTTCTCCCATGCGATGTCATAGTCGTTTTTTATCTGCATCACTCTGTCGCCCTCGCGGAATACAGTGTCGCGCACCTTCTTTTCCCTCTTTTTTCCATCGGGCGGATTAAGAGCGTCCTGAAGTACACGATTCATATTCTCTGTGCCTGCCGCACCTTTTCTTGATGGTGAAATCACCTGAATCCCTTCCACCGCCATATCTCCGTAGGTTTTCGGAAGTCTGGTTTTCCAAAGCTCCACCACCGTCTGTACCACGGCATCGTCACGCTCACGCCCAAGAAAAAAGAAATCATTATCCACTGAATTGAGAACGGGCATGACACCGTCGTTTATCTTGTGGGCATTGGTTATAATGAGACTTTCGCTTGCCTGACGGAATATCTCTGTAAGCTTTACGGTTGTAAATTCACCCGATGCAATAAGGTCGTTAAGCACATTTCCCGCTCCCACAGAAGGAAGCTGATCCGAATCACCAATAAACATAACCCTCGCTCCGGGCTTTACCGCGCGCATGAGAGAATCCATGAGATACATATCTATCATGGATGCCTCATCTATAATAATCACATCCTCGGAAAGAAGCTCGTTCTCGTTTCTTCCGAACTTTGCTTCATCGTCCTCGCCGAACTCCATTTCAAGAAGTCTGTGTATGGTTTTGGCTTCATAGGCGGTCGCCTCGCTCATACGCTTGGCGGCACGTCCGGTTGGTGCCGCAAGAGCAACATCCATTTCAAGGCTTTTGAATATTTTTATTACTGCACGAATTATTGTGGTCTTTCCGGTGCCGGGACCTCCCGTAAGTACCATTACTCCGTTATCAACGGCACAGCGTATGGCAAGATGCTGAAGTTCGGCATACTGCTTGTCCTCCTCAAGCTCTATGCGCTTTATGAGGTGTTCAATGTCCGAAACATTAAGCCTCGGGCAAACCTTGTCAATAAGCATGAGCTTTTCTGCAATTGAACACTCACATCTGTACGCGCGTTTTTCATAGACCGCATCTATGCCCTCAATCTTAACACGCACCAGTCTGCCATCATCTATCATTGAGGCAACCTCATTTATTATCACATCCGAAGGCACTTCCAGCCTTTCTGCAGCAAGCGGTATAAGCCGCTCATAGGGTAAAAACGAGTGTCCTCCGCTTCTGGACATCTCCGACAGTAAATATTTTATTCCGCTGCATATTCTGTATTCGGAATCGTGAGCGACACCGAGTGCCAGCGCCAGCTGGTCGGCACGCTCAAAGCCTATTCCTCGGAAATCGTCACAAATCCGATAGGGATTTTCCTTTATAATGTCAAGCGAGGCACCGCCCCACTTTTTGTAGACCTTCATACTCATGGTCATGGACAGATACTCTCGGCAAAACATCATAAGCGTACGAATTCCGAACTGTTCTTTGAAGTTCTCGGATATTTCGTAAGCCTTGGTTTCGGAAATGCCGGGGAGCTTGGCAACCCACTCCGGATGATTTTCTATAACATCAAAGGTATCCTCACCGTACATATCAACAAGCTTTTGTGCAGTTTTTGGACCAATCCCCTTTACCGCACGTCCGGAAAGGTAACGAAGTATTTCATTTGAGGTGGCAGGAAGCTGTTTTTCGAAGTAAGCAACACTGAACTGTCTGCCATAGTTCTTATGGAAAGCCCATTTTCCCACAAGCTTTAACTTATCGCCAACAACCGTCCCCGGGAGAATACCGCAAGCAGTTATTATTTCATTTGTATCCTCACCGGAAACATCACAAACCGTGTAGCCGTTATCCTCGTTTGTAAAGATAACGGACTCCACGGTGCATACAACAGTTTCAAGCTCGTTCTCATTTATTTGTGTGTTCTTTGTCATTGAAATCTTCCTTAACTTCCGAATAGCAGACAACATCACCCAGGCGTGCAGCAGCGTCTGCTTCATTGATTATATCATTTTTTGTCAAAATAATCAACCGTCCCGACGAAATT
>JAZNFI010000172.1:0-7273 GCA_045589075.1 Candidatus Flemingiibacterium sp. | reverse complement strand
GAGAGAATCGCGGCTATGCAGAAAAACCGTACTATGAACATTCCACGTGATATTGACGGCAGGGGAAGACCCAACGGCTGATAAACTATATACAGAGAGTCTCTGCCTATGCGGCATGAAATAACAGCAAGCCGTCACCTTGCACATTCGTGTGAGGCGACGGCTTGCTTTAGTATTTTTCGATATTTACACTTACTTTTCGCAGTAAACCATTCCGCGTTTGGCATCAAGTGTTACTGCTGTACCGCTCTTTAAAATCTTCGTTGCTCCGAGAGCACCCACGATAACGGGTATACCAAGAGCCTGACCTACAATAGCAGCATGGGAATCCTCGCCGTCTATCTCGCAGATTATCCCCTTGGCATGACGCACACAGTCTATTACCCTATTAGATGTCTGAGACATTACAATTATATCTCCATTCTTGAAAGTAGAACGAAGTTCCTCCTCGTCACGGCACACACAGACAGTTCCGCACACGGTGTCTGTTCCCGAGCTGATGCCTGTGCCGCTGGCCAATACATCTCCCACTATCTGCACCTTGAGAATGTTGGTAGTCCCGGCGACACCAAGAGGCAGTCCTGCCGTTATTACAACGAGAGCACCATAATCCACGAGTTTGGTTTCGTATGCGCGCTCAAGCGCATGATCGAAAAGGACATCACTTGTGGTTTGCTCCTCTATAAGCAGTGGAGTGACATCCCAGGATATGGAAAGCTGACGACAGACCTTGAGACTTGGCGAGCATCCGATTATCGGTGTCTCCGGTCTAAAACGGCTTATCATTCTCGCAGTCTGACCGGATTTCGTAACAGTTATGATAGCATTTGCGCCAAGGTCACTTGCTGTAGTGCAAGCAGCGTGAGATATTGCGGTGGTAACACCCGTGAAACCTGATTGCATCCGGGAAAATCGCTCAGTATATGAAATATCGCTCTCGGTTCGCAAAGCGATGGATGCCATGGTGCGCACACTCTCCACCGGATAATCACCCGCCGCCGTCTCACCGGACAGCATTATTGCAGATGTGCCGTCATAGATGGCATTTGCAACATCCGTAATCTCTGCTCTTGTGGGGCGAGGATTCTTTGTCATGGATTCGAGCATCTGTGTAGCAGTTATGGCAGGTTTACCGGCATTGTATGCCTTTGAAATCAGCCGCTTTTGCACTATGGGTATATCCTCCATGGGTATCTCAACACCCATATCGCCTCTTGCAACCATTATAGCATCGGAAACCTTAATAATTTCATCGATATTCTCAACGCCCGCCGCATTTTCGATTTTTGCAATAATGCGAACGTCATAGCAACCAAGGCTCTCGCAATAGTCACGAATCAGCATGACATCATCTGCGCACTGTACAAATGATGCGGCAATGAAATCAAAATCCTGCTCTACACCAAATCTTATGTCTGCCTTGTCGCGCTCCGAAAGGAAAGGCATGGATATACGGACGTTCGGAATGTTTATTCCCTTTCGGTTCGACACTCTGCCGCCGTTCACCACGGTGCAGTCCACATATTCTTTTGTTACCTCCTCGGCACGAAGCTCAACGAGACCGTCATCTATAAGAATTCTCGTGCCTGAGACGATGTCACGCCACAGCTCCTTGTATGTTACAGATACACAAGTTTCATCTCCAACGATATCATCAAACACCAACCTGAAACGGGCACCATTTTCGAGTAATACAGGTTCTTTGAAGGTACCAATCCTTATTTCGGGTCCCTTTGTGTCGAGAAGAAGAGCCGTATAGCTTCCAAACTCATCTCTTGCGGCTTTTATCATGTCAACGATTTTTTTGTGACTTTCATGGTCTCCGTGGGAGAAATTAAGTCTCGCCACATCCATTCCTGCCTTGATCATTTCACGCACGGTTCTCTCGTTTGCAGACGCAGGACCTATTGTGCAGATTATTTTAGTTTTGCGTTTCATAATTTTCATATCCTCCTCAACCATAGAAATTGATTTCACCGTTTTTTGGCTGTAAAAAGAGAAAACGCTATCTTTTCATACTCAAATTCATCATCAAGAAGACACTTTCTCGAAGATGGTATGAGACTAAACACATAAGCACTCGGTGTTAATTTTTCCGCCAGCTCCGGCAGTTTCGTTCTCTATTCAACATTCCGCATATAGAAATCGTATCTCAACAGAGTTGCTTGTATGGTTTATACTTTTGATTTACTTTTTCCATACAGACGGCGCAAGAAGCATAAGCATGGGGAATATTTCAAGTCTCCCCGCCAACATATCGAAAGAAAAAATCAGCTTTGAGAATGGTGTAAAGCTTGAAAATCCTCCCATAGGTCCAACTTCTCCGAGACCCGGACCTATGTTGTTGATAGTCGCCGCCACAGCCGTAAAACCCGTAACAATATCACGGCCTTCCACCAAAGCAACAGCAAACAACGATACCACAAAAAGCATGGCGTACACTATAATAAAGGACGTAGCACTCCTTATAACCTCTTTTTCTGCAGGCTTGCCCTCCATTTTCACCGCAACGACCACCCTTGGATGAAGCATATACTTTATCTCCCGCAGCCCCGTCTTTGCCAGCAATATCAGTCTGCTCACCTTGATACCGCCTCCCGTGGAGCCTGCGCAGCCACCGCAAAACATTAGGAGTACAAGAATGGTTTGTGAAAGTGCCGGCCATTTTGCAAAATCTGCAGTTGAAAATCCTGTGGTGGTAATAATAGACGATACCTGAAAAAATGCATACCGCAGTGATTCTCCCACGGTTTCATATATTCTCAAAACATCCCATGTAATAAGAGCGGTTGAAACTGTAATTATACCTAAATACCAACGAAGTTCCTCGCTTTTCAATGCTTGGAATCCATGCCCGATGAGAATGTAATAGTAGAGGTTGAAGTTTATTCCGAAAAGCATCATGAATATGCCAATCACACAGTCAAAATATACGCTGTCATAAGCGGCAATGCTTGTCTGACTTATTCCAAAACCACCCGTACCGGCGGCAGCGAAAGAATTTACAAGACTGTCATATAAAGGCATACCACCGACAAGCAAAAACACCACCTGCAGAACCGTAAGCACAATATATATTCCGTACATAATCCTCGCGGTACGGCCTATTTTGGATACTATTTTCCCCACCCTTGGTCCCGGCACCTCAGCTCGCATTATATGCATCATGTTTGTTTGCCGCGTATCCGCCTGGGGAAGCACAGCCAACACAAAAACAAGCACGCCCATACCGCCTATCCAATTCGTAAAGCTGCGCCAGAAAAGGATGCCTCTGTCAAGACCCTCAATATCTGTGAGGATGCTGGCACCGGTGGTAGTAAAGCCTGACACTGTCTCGAAAAAAGCGTCAATATAAGAGTCTACCCCGCCGGCAAGAGTAAGCGGAAGTGCACCTATAAGCGACATTATTATCCACGAAAGTGCTACAGTCACAAAGCCTTCTCTTGCGAATATTCGTGTATTGTCCGGCTTCTTCACAGTGAACAGCGTTCCGAGAATAAGCGAAAGCGAAATAGGCAGCACAAACGCAAGCCAAGAGCCCTCACCGTATATAAGAGAACAAAACATCGCAGGAAGCATGAGCAGTCCGCCGACACGTACTATGTGACCGATTATATATGCGATCATTCGATAATTCATAATAATATTTCCTCTATCTAACGGAATTTTCAAGAATATCGTCAAGCATATGGACGGACTTGTTGCTCTTTGCCACAACTATGACTGTATCCCCTGCCTCAATAGTGTCATCGCCGTGAGGATATATTACACGGTTTCCTCTTATTATACAGGCTATGATAATATCCTTCTTCACTTTCATCTCTTTAATTGGCTTAGAAAGATCATCAAAGCCTTCCGCTGCTATGAATTCAATTGCCTCGACCTCACCGTCAACTATCTTGTAAAGTGTCTGAATACTGCTGCTGTCAGAATGCTCCAGACCTCGAAGATAACGGAGAATACTATTGGCGGTTATGGCTTTAGGCGATACGACGCACTCAAGTCCTATATTGGAAAGCAGTTTCATAACGCTGGGACGGTTTATCTTGGTTATGACCTTATCCACATTGTTTTTAGCCGCGTACAGAGAAATCATGATATTTTCCTCATCTACCCCTGTGAGTGTAACCGCGGCATCCATGTCGGCGATGCCCTCCTCATTCAGCAAATCACTGTCCGTACCATCTCCGCATATTATCATTGCTTTTGGAAGCATCTCAGCAAGCACCCTTGCCCTCTCAGGGTCGCGTTCCACCAGCTTAACCTCAATTCCAAGTCCCTCCAGGCGTTTGGCAAGGAAGTAGGCAATTTTTCCACCGCCGATAATCATTATTCTCTTTATTCGCCTATCCTGTATTCCCAGCTTCCTGAAGAAGCTCATAAGATCCTGATGAGAAGCTGTAATGTGGATTATGTCGCCTGCCTCAGGAATAAAATCACCCCTTGGTATTATAACTTCATTCCCGCGTTTTGCAGCACACATCAACACGTTTACTCCAAGCACAGACACAAGTTCGCTTAGCCTGCGTCCGCACAGCGGATGCGCCTCGTCTATCTTTACCTCAACAAGATCTACGCGTCCCTTGGCAAAGGTATCTACCTTGAGGGCAGCAGGAACTCTTATGGTACGAGATATTTCACGCGCCGCGTCATATTCGGGATTTACCGCCATAGAGAGTCCGAATTCTTTTCTCATGAAAACGATCTGTTCAGAATACTCCGGATTTCTGACCCTCGCGATGGTATGACGTGTTCCCAGCTTTCTTGCCACCATACAGCACATTATATTAAGCTCATCGGAAGCTGTTACGGCAATAAGCAGGTTGGCTTTGTCTGCTCCCGCTTCAAGCTGGACAGAATTTGACGCACCGTTTCCTACGACTCCGAGAACATCATATTCGTTTACGATCCTGTCAATTACCGCCTGATCTGTATCAACCACCGTAACATCGTGACCTTCATCTGAAATATAAGATGTAAGTAGATCTCCGACCTTACCGCATCCCACAATAATAATTCTCATATATCTTTTCTCCCTTAGAAATATATGTTTCCCCATCAAATCTATAGGCAGCATTCCTTTTATAGACCGATGGACCGCAAATCCAAAGACACCTCTCCGAGCTCCATCTGCTCCTTTTCTTATTATCTGCAGAAGTAACTATAATCATGTCACGCACCGGCAACTCCTATTAATCTTTAACCTGTATCACGAGTCTGCAGCTTTATCAGCTTCGAGGTAATTTTTCTTTGAAATAAGCTTAAAAACTGCGAACATTATCAAAATAATACTTATCCATTGGGACGTGGAAACTCCGAGGAAAAAGCCTCGGTAATAATCTCCGCGGAAGAATTCGGTTATAAATCTGAGCACACCGTAGCTCAAAAAATATATGTATATAAGTCTGTATTTGAATGTACCCTTTTTAAAAAGCACATACATCCCCACGAAAATAAGAACCAGGAAAAATGACTCTACAAGTTGTATAGGAAAACGGGTAACGCCGTTTCCCGAAGGTGCTGGAGAATATTTGTAAACAAAGCCCACCGAGCATTCCACCCCGTAGCAGCATCCCGTAAGGAAGCACCCTACTCTTCCAAAAGCGTGAAATAACGGAATAAACAGTGCCGTAACGTCGAGAAACTTTTCTGTCGGGTACTTCTTCAGCGTGGAATACAGCCAACCCGCAAACACTCCGCCTATCATGCCGCCGTAAAATACGCTTCCTGCAAAACTCTGAACAACCTCGAAAAATCCTGCGCCGTCCTTTATAAGCAAAATGATAGTCTTTATATTTGTAAGACCGTAGAGCAAGCTTCCGCCGAGCAACACGCCTATTCCGGAAATAATAAGGACATTAAGATAGTCGTTGCGCTCTAGTGGTTTTTTTAATCTGGTTACAGCAAACGGCCCCGCCACAAAAATGCCTATAAGCACACATATCATATATGCAGAATACTCTTTTCCCAAAAACTCAAAGTTTGGAATCATTATAAATAGCATGACTTCGAAGCGATGAGCCACACCGCAAACGAAGCCTTCCTTTCCGTATAATGCGAGACATTACACTTAATTGAGGGTAGTTTAAGATGGCGAAAACCGCTATTTGGTAATAGTTGAATTCACAAAATAATTATACCATGACAGCGGTACAATGTCAAGGTTTTTCACAACTGCCAGGCCTACGTTTAACAAAAATCTGCCCTTCGCATAGTATGTAAATGAGGACGGCATACACTGCCGTCCGACAGACAATAACAAACGCTTTGAAAGGATGAAATATATTATGGCTGATAACAGAAACAGCTTGTTTGCCGCGTCTGCCGGCAACGGTGGGTGCCACACAGGCGTTGTAATCGACACTTATCAGGTGTTCGATTCCTGTCGTGACCGCGACTGCTTCGAGGATGTCCGTGTATATCTTGACGAGCTGGGTCAGAGCATTATTGAACATACAACGCAGGTAAGAACCAAAACAGCCGAGATATGCACCTCACGCATATCCGTTGACCCCGTACAGCTTTCCCGAGGCTTTTACAGAGTTACCGTTCGCTTCTTTGTGAAGCTTGAGCTTGAAGCTTGCATCTGCCCCGGCAAGCCCCAGTGCTTCGAAGGCATTGCAGTAGTTGAGAAATCTGCTGTGTTATACGGAGGAGAGGGTTCTGTACACGTCTTCCGTTCAAACGTGGGTGATGACAGCTTCTGTACTGTGCCTGTCTGCGGTGAGGCAGGAAGCAATCTCCCCATTGCTGTAGTTGAGACCGTTGATCCTGTTGTTCTTGGTACACGCGTTGTTGAACCTGCCGATTGTACCTGCATGTGTTGCTGCTGCGCCTGCGACATCCCTGCCGCCGTCAGAGGAAACATCGGCGAAATATGCGAAAACGGTACACGATACCTTGCAGTATCTCTCGGCTTCTTCTCGGTTATCCGCATAGAGCGCCCCGAGCAGTATCTTGTAAACGCAATAGAATTCAGCGTTCCCGATAAGGAATGTGCGCCTCTTGACAGCGCATCTCCCTGTGATGCTTTCCGCAGAATGGCGTTCCCCATTGATGAATTTGCTCCCGGCAGAAGTGCAGCCACTCTTGGCGGATGCTGTGCTTCCCGCAACCTCTCAAACGATGGCGGGTGCTGTAAAAAGTAACTTCTCGGCGAGGCTTTAAGCTTTGAAGTCGTCCGAGTGAATTGAATACGTTATAATCCTCCGAAGGCAGCTACTTGAAAAGCAAAGTTTTTTGAGTCTGCAAGAAGGGGATTATTTCGTTATTT
>JAZNFI010000171.1:0-3457 GCA_045589075.1 Candidatus Flemingiibacterium sp. | reverse complement strand
CCTCCGCATCAGCCTTCAGCTTCTGAAGAATCATAGCGGAAATCTCCTGGGGAGTGAACTTCTTGTCATCAATAGTAACCTTGTAGTCACTTCCCATATGACGTTTAATGGAAGCTACGGTGCGATCGGGGTTGGTAATAGCCTGACGCTTCGCAACCTGACCTACCATGCGCTCACCCGTCTTTGAAAATGCAACAACAGAGGGGGTCGTGCGCGCACCCTCGGGGTTAGTGATAACTGTAGGCTCACCGCCCTCAAAAACAGATACGCAAGAGTTTGTAGTACCTAAATCTATACCTATAATCTTTCCCATTTTAATTTTCTCCTTTGATGTATAATGTAATATTTTTTGTTAGTTATTTGGGCGATTCGTAAATCGTCCATACCTATCTGATCAAACCTTTTCCTTGAAGGTAATGTGGTTTTCGCATTTTCGGCGAAAACGGATGAGTTGTTTACTGTGCTACGGTGACAATAGCTTCACGAAGAATTCGCTCGCCCTTTTTATAGCCCTTTTGATAGACCGAAACTATCTTTCCTTCCTCATATTCCTCGCTCTCCACCTGCTGAACCGCATTGTGAAGATTGGGGTCGAAATCCTCACCCGGCGCACCGTATTCCATAACGCCGATTCGCTCGAAGGATTCCTTTGCACTCTTGAATATAAGCTTGATACCGTCCGTGAGCTGTGCGCCATCCGTGTATGCTGCTGCACGTTCAAGGTTGTCTAGAATGGGGAGTGCCGCCGCGAGAGCATCGCCGTAAGCGTCAGCGTAAACACCTTCGCGCTCCTTTTGGCTTCTCTTTCTGAAATTCTCATATTCAGCCGCCATACGAAGATACTTGTCATTAAGCTCCGCGAGCTGTGCCTCTGCTTTTTCAAGCTCCGATTTTGTTTTTTCAAGCTCTGCAGACAGCTTCCTGTTTTCGTCTTTCAATTGACGCTCAAGCTTCTTGTCTTTCTTCTGTGTGGCATCGGTTGCTCCGCCCTCAGACTCAGCAGAAATTTCGTCCTGCTTGTCGCAGACAGCCTCATCGGTCCTTTCTATTTTTTCTTCAGCCATTTTATTCCTCCGTGTTGTTGCCGTCAGCTTCCGTCAGCAGATCGCCGGACTCCAGCATACGGCTTATATTGTTTGACATATATTCAACCAGCGTAACTACTTTTGAATAGTCCATGCGCCTCGGTCCTATAACTCCGATAGCACCAAGTACACGGTCGCCGGATTTTACCGTTCTGAATATAAGTGACGAGTTGTTCATCACCTCAACAGAATTCTCCGATCCGATAACTACGTTGGTTTGGTCGCCGGAATCGTCAGAAAGCACCTCTCGGAGATCATCCTGCCTGTCAAAGAGCCCAAGCATCTCCCTTACTTTGCCGATGTCAGAATATTCCGGGTAATTTAGAAGATTATTAACTCCGTCAAACATCAGCTCTCCGTCATCACCCTCGCTCACCGCTTCATATATGGTGCGGATTATGGGATTTATGAGCATTTCGCCGTCCGGCACCCTCCTCTGCATCTCCAGCATCACTGGGAGAGTAATCGAATCAAGGTCCATTCCCGCAACAAACTCATTAAGCACAAAAGTCAGCTTCTCAAGAGTGTCGTGGGATACATCAAAAGCAAGCCTTACCTGCTTTGTCTTTACCGAACCGCTTTGGGTCAGTATTACGAGAATGAAGCTTCTCGGCGAAAGGTACATGACGTCAAGTCTGGCAACAGCCTGCTTAGCAGGTGCTCTTTTTAAAGCTACACCCGTGTAGTTGGTAAGCATACTCATCAGCTTTGTAGCTCTGTCAAGTATTCGGTCAAGCTCTGCAGTTTTAAGCGCATGAAGCTTGCCAATTTCTCCCAGCTCCGCCTGAGTCAGTCTGTACTCCTGCATAAGCTGGTCAACATAGAATCTGTAACCAAGCTCCGAGGGAATACGACCCGAAGAAGTGTGCAGCTGTTCGAGATACCCCATTTCCTCAAGCTCTGCCATCTCGTTGCGTATTGTAGCAGACGAGAAAGCTATCTGCTTATACTCCATAAGGTATTTTGAACCCACCGGTTCACCAAGATTTATGTGCGTATCTATTATAGCTTTGAGTATAGCTTTTTTTCGCTCTGTCAATTCGCCTTTATGCTCTGACACACACATTCCTCCTTCAAGCCTTATCGTTTTAGCACTCTTTGTGCGCGAGTGCTAAATTCTGATTATAGTATACCCCTTTTAAGCTACGAATTCAAGACTTTAATCTGTATTTTGTGTTAACATTTTGTAAACGAGAACGCACTTGTCACCGTTTGAGTGCCGACAACAACGTTTTCTTATCATTCATAATCTTGCGAGTGCTTATTTTGGCAATATCTCATGAAGGATTGCCTTGCGAAGCGTGAATTATCTAAAATAGATTTAAATATCTTTACTATATATTAACCAAGCATCGTTTTTACATTTAAAAATATTCCATGACACTGTATGTTATCATTAATAATACCGTTTCAAAGCGGTATCAGTATTATTATAAAACATGTACGAAAATGCAGGTATTTTATAATTTGCCCTTGCATTTTTTTTACTTTTGATGTATAATGTTGGGAGTGTTCACAAACCAGAAAGTGAAATCAGAAAACGGAGGACAATACCATGAAACATCAAATATCCATGAAGCGCGCCCTCGCGTTTGTGGTCATCGCGTGGCTTATTATGGCTGTCTTTACCCTGGGCGTATTTGCCGAAGGCGAAAGTGGCACCATTGTAACCGTTACCGAGACCGCAGGTGAAAACGCCGCTTCCGCCGCAAAAGACCCCAGCCTTTCAGCCCTTCTTGACAACTTTAAAAACTTCCATTGGAAGCAAGTAGTCATGTGGATTATCGGCGGCCTTCTTATTTTCCTTGCAATTAAGAAAGAAATGGAGCCTACCCTGCTCTTACCTATGGGATTCGGCGCAATACTCGTCAATCTCCCCGGCTCTGCTATAGCCATTGAAGCCGGTCAGGAATTTCTCGGAGAAATCGTTGGCGAGACAGGCGCACTTCGTACCCTTTACAACGCAGGCATTTCAAACGAGCTGTTTCCTCTGATACTGTTCATCGGTATTGGCGCAATGATCGACTTCGGTCCCATTCTTTCAAACCCCAAGCTGATGATATTCGGTGCGGCAGCACAGTTTGGTATATTCCTTACCTTGTGTACGGCATC
Organism: Candidatus Flemingiibacterium sp.; assembly: GCA_045589075.1. Taxonomy (GTDB): domain Bacteria; phylum Bacillota; class Clostridia; order Oscillospirales; family CAG-272; genus Flemingiibacterium. The sequence goes on along the minus strand of JAZNFI010000171.1, from coordinate 260 downwards.
TATGTTTTTCGATATCAACGATGCAGCTTCTATAGCTGTTATCGGTGCGGCAGACGGCCCTACATCCATTTTCGTAGCTCAGATGCTTAAGTCAAACTACCTCCCCGCCATCATGGTTGCTGCATATTCCTACATGGCGCTCGTTCCCGTAGTACAGCCGCCCATCATAAAGCTTTGCACGACCAAGAAAGAACGTCTCATCCGCATGGATCAGAAGGCATACAACGTATCAAAGACAACGAAGATCATCTTCCCCATCG
>JAZNFI010000170.1:0-4239 GCA_045589075.1 Candidatus Flemingiibacterium sp. | reverse complement strand
AGATCATCTGCGGCGACCTCGAAACAATCTCCGAAGCACTCTGGATGAATGATATCGCCGTGCAACCGGAAGCTGTTGAAAGTGATCGCACCGGTATCCGTATTATTAATCTTCTGTAAGGGTGGCCAAATGAACAATAATTTCACTCCACACTATGACGGCATTGACATCCGTCTGCTCGTCTCTGATTATTTGTCAGCTGATCCCGAACACGCACGCAGCGCACGCGAACTTGCCAATTTGCTCGGTATACGTACACGCCGTATTACGGAAATGATTGAACGAGAACGTCGCGCAGGAATTCCTATTCTCGCAAACGGCACAGGGTACTTTATTGGAGGTTCCAAACATGAAGTTAACCGATATGTTCGACGCCTTGACAAGCGTATTTCCGAAATCCAGAAGACCCGTGATGCACTTGCCAATCACCCACAAAATATCAAAGAATAGTACATAATCCGGACAGCCCGGCGGGATTGAACGTCCCAAAGGGCTGTTTTTCATTCGTAGCGCAAGCACACAGCCCCTACACGGCGTTTTGTTTATTTCGGAGGGTTCTTATTCATCCTTCGACAAATGCGCTCTACGGGGTTGTATAGGGCTAATGCGAACACACGGGAATATACACCCTCTCATTGTTTCGCCATTCATACCCACGGGACGTTTCATCCCATCCCTACACTATAGCTCAAAAAAGAGCGAAAGGAGACGTCAACCTATGACCGAAGAAGAATTCACGATCGCTGTTCGCGCTGTCGAAGAATACGCCGACATGATCGAGATGATACAGCAGGAATCCACACGGCTGAAGGAACAGATCAAGGAACACATGAAAGCCGTAGGTCTAACCGAGACCATGATTGACGGTCGCCGTGTACGCCTACAGGAAACGCACCGAAGCCATTTGGACGTGAAGACCTTGAAACAGATGCAACCGGACACATACCGGGAATTCTGTAAGCGGCTTGAAGTATCACGGCTAATTATTTCGTGATTGCTTTTTTATCGTGTCGAAATTGCCTTTTTATCACGGGACAATCTTTTTTTATCGTGAGAAAATCCCTTTTTTATAAGGTCCTTTTTATAAGGTCTTCACTTTCCCCTCGATTTCTCAAATCTCAACGCTCTATTTGCAATAATTCCCGAAATAATTGAAACTACAGTTTGAATTATTTGCGAAATTAATTTATTTTTTCGCAGAAAAGTTAAGAAAACCACGTTTCACATATTTGTGATCCGTCGGTAAGGTGGTGAAACGCCCCCCATACCTGTGTGCCATTTTTGGGAAACAGCTAAAATCTCAGCCGATTGAGCTATTATCCCAAAATGACTAACAGCCAACCCGTACTTTTTTTTGTTCGGGATCATCCCCAACCCGCTCAAAAAAGACCGGGTTCAAGTCGCTTCTCATTTTTTTGAGAATCAAACACCCATTTATTCGTTGCACAAATTTGACTAACGAATATCCGAGAGTGTGTATTCTTTTTTTATCGGGTAACCTCCCTTTTTATCAGTGAGCCATTTTTTATCAGGTTGCAATTCCGAAAATAATCATTTTCCTTTTTTTATCATGTTGCAATGTTGCGCCTTTTTTATCGTGTAACCTTTTTTTGTCGTGTCGCTTTTTTATCAGGTTGCAATTCCGATGAGTCCCCAGAACAGGGAGTCAGCAAAACTGCCGAAACAACAGTTTACAGAATACCCCTTTTTGTCGTGTCACGGTATATCCGTTTGCGTACCCCCCATCACGAATCGTTCTGTCAGGCATACGGCGAATCACCGTATACCATAGCGAAGGACAGCGAAAATAAGCAAAACCGTCAAAACGACAGTTTTGAAAGTAATCGCGGATCACGATACCCTGCATTTAACGCAGGGTGAAGCTAAAGTCGCGTTTTGCGATGTAAGGGGTGAGCGAAATCCTCACGCCTTATCGGTACGCCCTAAAATAGTGCCTACCTCACGCCAGATGCCGTCACGATCCGTTATCCCATGAACAGTAGCGTGATTCGTAGAAGAACCACTCCCCTGAAACAGGGTAAAGGTACATGGCAACATACCACCCACCCGGAATAATAACAAGTGATATTATCATTCGTCCGCATAATAGATCATGTGCGTTATTTTTTGATTAAATAATGCCTTTTTGTTTTTCCGCGAAATTTTTGAGATCGGAAATAATGCCTTTTTTATTTTGCGCGGATATTTGGGGTAGTTAACACTCCTCCCGCCGTCGTCGGCTATTACCCCATGGGTGTACCTTGAGGGAGGTATATTATCATTTGTCCACGGTGTCCACGGTGTCCACGGCATTTTAGTAAAGTAATTCTGTAAATTCCGTAAATTATGTAATTCGCCGTTTTTGGACATTATTTTATTTTTCATGTAATGTTTATTATTTTTACTGTAGACACTGTGGACAAAATAAATGAAATGATTATATTTAATATAAAAAATTGATTTTGTGGCTTATTTTCGCCAAATTATGTTATTTATCTATAAGATTATTGTCCACAGTAAAATCAAAAACACCTGTAGGCACACTGTAGACACTGTGGACAAGCCGTGGACAAAATACGCGTAATTGTCCACACTTGTTTTTTTTACTGTGGACAAGCCGTGGACAATTACTACAAAAATAGTTTTAATGCATCTAACTTGATATTTTTGCAAGCAGGGTGTATGGCGCACCACATGAAATCCGACTTGGCAAGCAGGGCATAGCGGCCCCCACATTGCCGCAAGCAATGCACATGGTGCCCCACATTTGAGGAAATCCCCAAACCCCCTTGATCTGCGTTTAACGCCGGCTGGTACATTTTCGCGTATCAATCACAACAAATTCTCTACCGATGATTAATGGATAACAACTCAATTTGCGCTATATTCCTGCCATTGGACTTGCAAAAAACTTGTATTCCCTCCTGTTCCGATAACCATTGCTTCACCATAATCTAACCATTTTCCTCTCCCTTCCGGCTACCATTCCCACACCCGAATACAATGTTGCTCCGATGTTCCTGCAATATATCCCTCACAAAATGTGCTATTGATATGCTATTAATGTGACCGTCATCTCCTGTTTACCGCTTGTGGTAGGGATGGAACGTTTCGTTCCTCCCTTGCAGCTGAACTCTAACAGACGGTGGGGAAAAACAGTGCTGAAAATGCTACAAAACAGTATGGAAAAAACGTAATTTTCACGATAGGGACAGTTCCACTATCCGCATATAATATGGAGTAAATACTCCAAATCGAAAGGAATCTCCCTGAGTATAGTAACCGCTGGGGACAAAACAGAAAGAGTGTGGATGCGGAAGATAATTTCGCAGTCGATCCCCTCGCAGTCTTCGCAGCTGGCAAACTCAATAACGGCTCGTTATCGAAATGCTCGAAAAAAGCCAGAGGTTTTCTGACGGTTCCGGTATTTCTGTATCGTTCATTTTTCAGTCAGTTCCGAAGTGGATCACACGAAGGACAAAATTGTCCGCCGTCTGGATGCTGTGGTTTTATGTTCCCCCACCCTCATTTCAACTGAGGGTGCAACCATAGATTCAAACGAGGGTTATTGACAGCAAAAGAAAAAGGAACGGTTTCCCGTTCCCTCTCGGTATTCAGATTGTTTCATGTTTCGGGTCGATTGCCAGAAGTTCAAAGACATTATCGTAGACAAATCCCCAAAGTACCGTTTCGCCTTTCCCGTGCATTTTCGCGTGAATGTGCAAAATCCGTGCTTCTTCAAAATCCTTGAACCCGTAATTTTCCCGCAGACGTTCAGCTTCTGCTGAGCGGAAAGCGTTTGTTTTCGGCTGTCCGTTGTGTGGCTGGTAGAGAGTCAGAAACGCGATCATATCATTCATCTGTGATGCTTTCCGGCGAAAATCATCCAGTTCTCGGAATAAATCGCGTTCACCGATGATCTTTCCACGCATATCGCAGAAGGCTTTCATTCCGTAGGCTTCGTTTAGCCGGAAGAAGGATATACCGACAGCAATATTCCGTTTGGTCGGCGTAATAGACAGCGGAGCTTGTGTTTGCTGCGTCGGCGGGGTCAGTTTCAGAGAGCGTTTATTATTTGCCATACCGTCAGATAATGCCGTCCTGAGCGCAGAGACCACGATAGTATATCTTCATGGATTCCGGGTTTATGACGCGGTTGCTGGCTTCATAGGTGCTGAGACCTTCTCGTTTTTCAATCCAAGGTCGTTCCATGTGGGACTGCATTTCCAACTGATAACC
>JAZNFI010000169.1:0-3406 GCA_045589075.1 Candidatus Flemingiibacterium sp. | reverse complement strand
TTCATACCGCTTTCAATTACAAGACCTCCGAGATGTCTGTCATCCGAAATATCGGTTGCTACAATTATCTCGTCAAGACCGTATGTCATGTTAATAAGGTCTTTTAGATCTCTCTTGTAGCTTCCTTCGGAGATTGCTTTTGCCACCAATGCTCTGTAGGTCAATACTTCGCTTTCTTCAAGCGAACCAAGCCTTTTGGCAAGGGCGTTGTATTCAAGCAAGTTTCCGACTATCTGCACATCATCAAGTTCGGGAACGAGACTGAATTCCTTATAGTCTACCACGGGTTCCTCACCGATAAGACAGCGAAGCTTTTGTTTCACATCGTCAATATCCGCGTCCGTACAAGGCATACGGAGTTCTGCTCCGTATGTCGTGTTAAAACCGTTGCTGCGGTGAAACATCTCCAAATAGATTCTGTTTTCCTTTTCCATGTTGATTACCTCACTTTACTATGTTATATAATTTGTTCAGCATAGCAATTCTGTAGGCTATTGCCGTCACCACGTTGGTAGTTACCGAATTACCCGCCATTTTATATAACTGCGATTCGGGGATTTTACAACAAACTAATTTGAAAAATTGTTCATCACTAAAGCCCTGCAGTCTGAAACACTCTTGCGGCATCAAGCGTCTAACAAGTCCGCAATACTCAACACCGTGCCTATCTTGCGCGGTCAGAGTAAACATTTCCTCATCCGGAAGCTTGAAGCGTCTGCCTTGTTGTCTTACCTTTTCTCTTTCGGGTGTCAGCACGGCTCTTGCGTCTGTGATGATTACGCCTGAATGCTCGCCTTTGTGATTGCTTATACCCGAATCCTGCCTTGCGGTGATACATCGCGCTTCGTGTGTAACTCTGGGGTCTTGGTTCATGTCTATAAAGTACAATCCCGTTTTCGCACCCCAGCCGCCTCCTTGACTTGTCAGACATGTGCTCGCTCCTTTAATTGAGTAGACTCTCTGTCCTTGTCCTCCGGGTATAATTTGCTTAAGAGTTTCGCCGCGGCACGTTCTGAAAGGAAATACTTGTCCGGACAGTCGCTGATCAAGATATCCGACAATGTATAAACGCAATCTCCGTTGAGGGACGCCGAAGTCGAGGCTGTTAAGCACACGCCATTCAAGAGTATACCCCAATTCATGTATCGCCGTGAGAATTGTCTCGAAAGTTTTCCCGCCTTGGTGATTGAGTAACCCCGGGACGTTTTCAAGGAGAAGATACTGAGGGTGCCGGGCTTCAGCCACTCTGACGATTTCATGAAAGAGTGTGCCGCGCGTATCAGCGAATCCAAGTCTTCGTCCGCTGACCGAAAAAGGCTGACAAGGAAATCCGGCGCAGATGAGGTCGAAGTCGGGTATATCGTATGGATTGATTTGTGTCGCATCGTTACAAAAATATTCACCTTCCGTTTCATATAAAGCTCTGTAGGCTCGCTGTGCGTATTTGTCTATTTCACACCAGCCCACAGGCATAAAAAAATCGCCGGCATTTGTGAGTCCTGTACGGAACCCGCCAACACCGGCGAAAATATCCACATATTTTATGGGCAATAATTATATTCTCCTTTCTTTGTTATTCTGAATTTCGATTATTACATGGAATCCATATCGAAATCCAACGTTTGATCAGCAAACATTGAAATATATCCCTCAACAGAGTCTTGAATAGCGTCGTAATCAAAACCTATGGGTTGATAGCCGTACCACTTTATATCGCTTGCGTTATATTCCCATACGTGCGGAGATACACCGTCCTTAATCCCAATAATATCCGAGAATTTGAGGCGCTGTTCGTCCACTACACCTTCATTTCGTTTAATGATGGATACCTTCAGCGCATCGTAATGATTAGCGTGACCCGATGTGACAAACTCTATTTTTGCTCGAAGATCTTCACCGATCTTACTCATCATCGTCTTTCCAAACGAGACGGTATCGGCAGAGAGAAGCATTGAGTCGCCGAAAATCTTTTTGAGTTCTTTTTCGTAAAAAGTCATAGCCTACCTCCGATTACATGGACTGCTCGGCGTCCTGCTCCGTGGGGCAATAGGTGAAGGAGATTGTCTTCTCGTCTTTTTTCTTACAGCGAGAGAGGAACCCCTCATCTTGTGCTTGCCTTATGGTGAAATACGCCACCTCGTAAATGTTGGCTTCAAAGACTTCGCCCTCGCCGTACAGATATGACTCAACCTTGAGGTCTATATCTGTCTTTCCGTCAAGCTCGTCCAAAAAGCCTTGATACGCCGAATAGTTATCCAAGTCTCTTGCTGAGGTCGGCACTCCGCATGTGAAAAACTGCTTTTCGTTTTCGTCCGCTTTTACGGTAACCTTGGAAAACAACAGAGCCATAGCCTACATACCTCCCATTGTCATTCCTTGCGGAGTCCGCAAATCGAACTCGGCTTCGTTGTCGATAAAGTAATCATCGCCGCTATGCCAGAAGCTGACGTTCATCACTCCGCCATCGACTTCGATATCCCGCTGTTCAAAGCCTTCACCGAATCCATCGGAGTTTTGTCCTCTTATCCAATCCTTGAATTCTTTTTCCTCGGATTTGGTAAAAGGCTCTTTCAGCTTGGCTTTGATACATCCGTACAGCTCACCGCCTACAGACTCAACATCCCACTCTACGTGGATGAGCTTATCTGTGGCACTTTTACTGCCGTTGAAATACTCGGTCATATCGAAATCTCCGTATTCGGCAAGCTTATCCCGAATCTCGTTCTCATAGCCATCTGCATATTTGCCGTCAAGTTCAACCGCAAGTGCCTCATCAAGGTCGCCGTATTCGTTACGTTCACAGAGCCTGATTTGAAGGGGACAGTAAAACTTAACATCGATAGACTTTGAATCATGGTTCAGCCTGTCTCCCAAGATATCGGTAAGATCAAGTCCGGGCTTTAAGCAAACGTATCCGCGATACGGAACAGCTTCTCCAACGTGACCGCTCATCACAGTCTCGCCGTATTCGGCAAAATTGATATAGTCTTCAAGGTCGGGATCGTACTCAAGCATTTCCACCTCGTCTATCCAATATCTGCCTATTCCGTCGGCATCATAGACACCGGGAACGTAGATAAAATCGTCAAGCCGACGGAAGAGCTGAACGAGAGATTGACTGTCCTCGGCTTTGGCATAGTCGATGACCGCTTCATACTTCTTCAGTTCATTGCACAAACTCACGGCATTCATAAAATCGTTGAGGCGGTAAAGCCCCTCGTTATCAAGAATACCACGGGATATGTTGTCTATAGTCGAGCTTGTTATATCGGTCATTTCCAGGTCGATACTGCAATCTTCGAGTGACTCACATCCGAGTCTTCTCAGTGCCTTGCCGATTGCCAAACCGTCTTCGGGAAGATAGAGACATTCGGTCTTATCTCCGTATGTGAGGTAAGCTGTGGCA
>JAZNFI010000168.1:0-6061 GCA_045589075.1 Candidatus Flemingiibacterium sp. | reverse complement strand
ACTTCCTCTTATACCCTTCCAAAAGCCGTGTTTACACCAAACAGCGAGATTATACAAGCCTGTGTTGAGGACGAGTCTCTCTACAAGGTCATAAACGGTGCAGATCTTGTAATTCCTGACGGTATCGGAGTAATATACGCTTCAAGAATACTCGGCCGTCCGCTAAAGGCTAAATGCGCCGGATATGAGCTGGGGCTCGAAATGGTAAAGTATTCGAATGAATCGGGAGCAAGGATATTTTTCCTCGGAGGAAAACCGGGCGTCGCAGAGGCAGCAAGCAGAAAGCTTATTGAAACCTATGAGAAGGCTGTTTTTGTTGGAAATCATGACGGCTATTTCGAGAAAGAAGGAGCAGAGTGCGACCGTGTGATTGAGCTTATTAATGAATCCGGGGCGGAGATACTTTATGTGTGTCTGGGTGTGCCCATACAAGAAAAATGGATACTTGCCAACCGTAAAAAATTTACGACTGTCAAGCTTTGCCTTGCTCTTGGAGGAAGCCTTGACGGCTACAGCGGAAACGTAAAGCGTGCACCGAGCTTCTTCATCAAGTTCGGACTTGAATGGTTCTACCGCCTTATATGTCAACCATCCAGAATCGGCAGGATGATGAAGCTTCCAAAGTTCCTATTAGGGGTAATTTGGTTTAGACTTCGCGGAAAACACAAAAACGATGAAATAAGAGGAGTAACAAGATGAAAGTAAAACTGCTGACTTACACTCCCGACGCCGAAAAAATTATAGCGGCGGCGGCAAAACTCTGTTACGCAAAAAGCGATATTGATACCCTGCTTGACAATCTCACCCCCGAAAAGGTAGAGAGCTTTTTGAAAATGCTTGAGGACCTCGGTCACGAGTCACCGGTGGAACACGCAAGCTTTACATTTGGAATCGAGGGCGTTTCCAGAGCCTTGCTAGCGCAGATAACTCGCCATCGCATCGCCTCATTCTCCGTTCAAAGTCAGAGATATGTTTCAAAGGCTGATTTTTCATACATTCTCCCCCCTGAAATTGAAAAGATTCCTGAAGCCAAGGAAGAATTCATCGCAGCAATGGAGGAGGACGCGCTTCATTATGAAAGTCTGCGCCAAAAGCTTATTGCGGCGCATCTGAAGTCGAATCTTGAAGCCGGTATGCCGGAATCTGAAGCTAAACGTGCAGCTGAAAAAAAGGCGAACGAGGATGCTCGCTTCGTACTGCCGAATGCCTGCGACACCCGTATAATCATGACTATGAATGTCCGCTCACTCAACAACTTCTTCAGACTTCGCTGTTGCAACCGTGCACAATGGGAGATACGGGAGGTAGCTGTGGCGATGCTGCGCGAGGTACGCAAGGTATGTCCCTTGCTTTTCGGACATTCCGGACCTTCCTGTCTCTACGGCCCCTGCGCTGAAGGCATATACACCTGCGGTAAGGCGGCTGAGATTCGCCGTGAACTGCGATGAAGGAAGCGGATAAGCTCGCTCTAAACGAGAATCTTATTTTTGAGGGCATGACGTCAATACGAGCCGTCATATCTGCGATTGAATCAGGCAAATCAGACAGACGCATAATACGTTGTATCGTTGCAGAGGGACGTGCCAAAGCGAGGTCTAAAGAGCTTTCATACATAAGGGCGATGTCATATAAGCATGGCTTTACAATAGATACTTTGTCCGACGATGAGGTTGATTCGATGTCCATCGGCAATAATCACGGCGGATTGTTGCTGGAAGCCACTGCACGCACTATTCCCACCTTGACTGCAGACTCCATTCGTACTGTACCGGAGAACGAACGCTACTTTGTAATGATTGAGGGCATTGAGGACCCATATAATTTCGGTTACGCCCTTCGTTCCCTGTACGCGTCCGGCATATCTGCAGTAATACTGTCGCCGAGAAACTGGATGAGCGCAGCCGGCATTGTTTGCCGTGCATCTGCAGGTGCTTCCGAATACTGCACCACATACATCGCCGAATCAATTCAGGATTGCGTAGCTCTCATGAAGTCTCACAGCGTAAGAATAATATGTTGTGATATGGAAAATTCAGTTCCGATTTATCATGCGAATATGAAGAAACCGCTATTTTTAGCGGTGGGTGGCGAAAAACGCGGACTTTCTAAAGATATTCTCAAAAGTGCCGATGCTATTGTGCATCTCGAGTACGGCAGAAATTTCCCTGCCGCGCTGTCTGCAGCTTCTGCAGCAAGCATTGCGGGATTTGAAGTGGTCAGGCAGAATAATGTTAAAGATTGAAAGGTAATTCAATGTGCATTTCATTAGTACTTGAAGGCGGCGGAATGAGGGGGATTTACACCTGCGGAGTTCTCGATTATTTTATGGATGCAGGCATAAAATTTCCTAACATTTACGCGGTTTCCGCAGGCGCAGGTCACAGCATGAGCTATGTGTCATGGCAAAGAGGCCGTGCTGCAAGAGTTGGAATAGAATACATAGACAATTGGCGTTACTGCAGTAAGCGCAGTCTGCTGCTTACGGGCAATTTGTTTGGAAAGAAGTTTATATACTACACAATTCCAAAGAGGCTCGACTTTTTTGATTATGATGCCTTCAAAGCAAGCGATATAAAGCTCCATGCGGTTGTATCGAACCTTGAAACAGGAATGGCAGAATACATACCGATTACGGATGCATTCGATGATATGCGGTATGTTGTAGCATCAAGCTCACTTCCGCTTATTTCAAAAATACAAAACACACCCCGCGGAAAGTTTCTTGACGGTGGCTGTACAGATTCGATACCTGTGCGGCACGCCCTTGATGTCAGCGACTATTCGGTAGTTGTACTGACACAGCCCCACGGTTATGTGAAAACACCGAGCACCAGCCAAAAATATATAGCCTCTCTATATAGAAAATATCCAAACTTTGTTAAAGCTAACGCCCAACGTCACATAAACTATAACGAGTCGCTGGCTGTAATTGACCGTGAATCCAAAAACGGACGGGTATTTTGCATACGACCCTCAAAGATGCTTGGAGTTGACCGAATTGAATATGACAAATCAAAGCTTTGGAAGCTTTACGAGCTTGGATACAATGATGCAAAATCAAGCGGAATTGAAAGATTTTTAAGTGATAAGGTTTGACATATGAGTACCATAGTATTAAATACACAATCGAACTCTGTCATATGACAGAGTTCTTTTTGTAACGGGAATAAAAAGATATACAATTCTCATATATATTAACATTAGATAAAATAAGCGGAGGATGCATGGAAACAGTCAACAAAACAAGAAAGCTCCGATCCCCTGACGGCACAGTTGTGCTTACTGTGAGCACAATTCTCCCATCTGATGCACCGAAATATATAAACGAATTTTATAAGAGTATTTTAGATGCCTTTGAATCGGAGGCAGACAAAAGCTTATACGACTATGCGCTTCGAGCTTTTACGGAATGCACTGACAGACGAAAAAGGTATAGATATATACCAAAACAGGCGCTATTTAACTGCTCCGTCATTAGCACAGACACATACAGACTTACAGCAAGCTTTGATGGAGTGATACTTATATCCGAGTCACACAAATGGAGCGAAGATGTGGTAATCAAGCGACATAAAGCGAAAAACATACCGTGATTCTTAAGAAACACTCCGCCGCGATAAGGTTGTGGTGGACATCTCCATATGTCTAATAAACTTTAGGAATAAACTATAAAACTATAACCTCAAAATGACCGACTCTGCCGCTAAAACGGTTGTGTCGGTCATTTTGTAATGTTCTATCCATTTTATAATGGGTCTTATTAATATCAGTTGACGTATTTTTTTTAATATTATCGTACATAACGCTGAAACATTATGAACGCCCTTGACGTGCGGTGAATTTTACACCCAATTATAATTAAAGAAAAAAGCTAGAAAGGAGGTAAAACATGCAGCTACACGAGATTATAACATTCGTTTGCAGTATTATCGGCACGTCAGGGGTCATCTCCGGAATCGTGTTGCGGAAAATTGACAAGCTTCACCGAATGCTTGAGAGCAAGGAAGCGGACCGTATCAAGGAATCGGTAATAAGCGGCGAAGCACTTGAAATGACAGCCAAGCTTACCGAAGCAAACACGTGGGCAATTCGGACAATAACAACCGAGGACGCCTGCAGTGAAGAGCTGGAATCGTTCAGGACAGCATTTGAAAAGCTGGAGCATTTCATGCGAGAGAAATCGGCACAGTATCTTCATGCAAATTAAAAAGGAGGAAAAACAATGGCACTTTTCGGCATAGACGTATCAACATACAATTCGTCTATTAATTACGTGGCAGCAAAGCAGGCAGGTGTTCGCTTCGCAATGGTAAAGGCTACTCAAGGCCATTCACTGTACAAGGATTACTATCTATTCGAGGACTCAAAGTTCGATGAGCACATTCGTGGTTTTCACGGTGTAGGTATTCCGGTTGGAGCGTATCATTTCTTTACCGCATCAAGTTTTGATGATGTGTATAGAGAAGCGGATTTTTTCATCGAAACAGCCTCAAGATACCGTGATAAAATATCGCTGTATCTTGCGTGCGATGTGGAAAATTATCAAAACAAGTACATAAGCGGTTTATCCAAAAAACAACTTTCATTACTCGTTAATTCATTCTGTAAGCGGGTTGAGGCAGCCGGCTTCAAGCCCTGTCATTACACAAATACAGACCACATAAAAAATTATATCGACTGCTCACTTATAAACTTCCCTGTCTGGCAGGCACACTATTTAAGCTCGGGTGCAGTAAGTAAGCCGAAAAACGTCGGTGACAAGCTGGCTATACATCAATACACAGACAAAGGACAGCTTCCCGGTGTTGTTGGCAATTATGACCTTAATTTTGGTTACGCACCGCTTGCAAAGCTCATAATAAAAGCGCGGACCACCATTGAAGATAAAACGCTTGACTACATTTCTTCTTATAAAACAGGTGGCGACATACTTATAAAACTTGCAGACAAGCTTTCCGTAAAATCTCTTAATCCCATAAAGAATCCGTCCCACGAAAAGCTTATACCGCTCATCAGATTTCACTGTTCCCTATCGGACAATGAGACTACGCACCTTGCCGAATATAAATGGGCGGTAGAGCTGTTTTACAAGCTGTATCTTGGCATGATAGCGTGAGGTGTGTATGAGATTTTTAAAAAAATTACTCATGGGTGTTTATATTTACCTTGCTGTTTTTGCTGCTACCGCACTGGCAGTATTTGCATTCACGGGAAAAGAGCCGAACGCCTTAATTGGTGCCTCGTTCGGTGTTGCGGGAATTGAAAGCCTGCTGGCGGCATTTATAAAATCATCCGAAGCCAGCAAAAAGGGGAAAGGAGGCAATAAATAATGGATATTGTTCTTGCAAACATTGATCTTATCCTTACATCAGCTGTAATTATCATCGCAGCAATCGTTTTCGCGAGAAAGGGACAGATAGAATTATTGAAGGAGCTTATAGCCGGTCTTGCAGAAAATATTGACACAGATATACTCTACTCAAAGCTACCAAGATTAACACGTCTGCTTTTATCAGATAAAACGGTACATAAAATAGCCCTTGCAACCCAAAATCCCGTTGAAAGCACTAAAAGCCAATCAAATTAACCGTTTTATGATGTATTTGGTTGCATAATGATATTGCTCGTTTCACTTGCAATGGTGCGGTGTTCGCCTCAGAAATCAGGCGACAGGCAAGCATAATCAAAAAGTCCATTTGTTTATTGACAAATGGACTTTTTGTAAAACAAAAAAACCGTCCATAGGACGGTTTTGCTGGTGGGAGCGGGTGGGCGAGTGCAAACACAACTCCGCGCTTGTTTCCGAGTGCGAACACAGCGTAAGTCCACGCCCTAAGCAACACCCCACCGGGATGTTGCTTACTCTGCCATACGGCAGAGTCGGGCTTCCGAATCCACCCTTTTTCTAAAACAAAAAACCGTCCATAGGACGGTTTTGTTGGTGGGAGCGGGTGGATTCGGACCACCGAAGTCACTGACAACAGATTTACAGTCTGCCCCCTTTGGCCGCTCGGGAACGCTCCCATGTTGTTTCACAACGCTATGTATTATATCAAAAGAA
>JAZNFI010000167.1:0-4821 GCA_045589075.1 Candidatus Flemingiibacterium sp. | reverse complement strand
CGGGCGACTCCTTATACTCCTCGGCGAGCTGTGAAAGTCGGGAATCAAGAGATGCTTTGAATTCTTCGTACTCTTTTGCAATTTCGGGCGAGGCTTCAATAAGCAGAGCCGCTTCCGACTCCCAAAACTCAAGATAATCGTTAGCGTAAGCCGTCATTGAAGCGGTGCTTCCGTCAGGCTCGGGGTGTGTTAAGTTGAATTCGTATTCTCGTAGGGCGAGGGAGTTCTCGGAAATAGGAATAATGATGTCAGAGGGAAGATTGCTTTCGATACCGCTTATTTCGCATGCGGTGGCATTATGTGAACACCCACAAGCGAGCCGTGGTATTAAAAGAATGAGCAAAATTATCAAACAGCGCATAATCGTATCCTTTTTAGTTAATTGCAAGCCCTTGCATCTGCCTTTATTATACAATATAAATTGAACAAATGCAAGGGCGCATTTCCTAAAAATCAGGGCTTTCCATGGATTTAAGAATCTTCGCTAGATTGCGCCGTACCTGCTCGCGGCTCATGGCACGCACATCAGCGGCGGTGAAAAATGCCGCTCCCTGACCGTCGTCCGTTACCTTGCCCGTGGAATGAGCCGCGTTGGCGGCGTTCACTACATCGGGAGAGGGGTGGGGAAGTGCTTCTTCGGCTTCGGACACGGTCTCCGCCCACGAAGATACGGACGCCGCCTTTTCAGAATCCGCCGATTCTGCGGCGGATTCTTTTTCAGGTACGGCTGCGTGAGCCGCCTCGGTGGACTCGGTGATGGTTTCTTCAAGAGTGGTAAGCTTGTCGTTTTCCATAAATCATAGCCTCGCTTTCAGGTTAGGTTTTCGTTTTAGCAGTGGATTTAGATTTCGCTTCGACTTCGTTGGTCGGCTTGCTGTCAAGCTCGTCTATAAGAGCCTGACGCTTCGGGACGACCTCGTCGGGAACACGCTCAAGATACTGCTTTATGGTAATGTGACCGCCTGCAAGAAGCTTGGTAAGCTCTGACAGGGCAGATGCTTTACTGTAACGGGTAGAAGTGCCAACGTCCACCCTCGCCGCTATAAGCTCCTCGCGAAGCAGGCGGCAGTCAAGAGGCATCGCTTCAACGTTGTCGCAAAGTATCATTCTGCCGTCAACGTAGTAAGCACACATAAAGTCAACCCAAATAGCAGCAAGCTCCTCAAGGCAGGCAAAGAGTGCGTTTCTTACGAAATCGAGAGTGATAGCGTTCGACTCCTGCAGCGCAACAATGGCAGAGGTGTTGTTGGGATCTGCCTCTCCGAGAGAAGCCTCGGTTGCGCCCATGCTGTCCTTGGTGTTTTGAATGACGTTCTCGACAATTTCTGTGAAACGTTCGTCCATTTCGCCGGGGTCGATGGCCTTTGCAACACCGCTAACGTCGCCGCCAACCACGCCGATTGCCTGACCAACCTCGTTTGTCCATTCGGGTACACGGGTCTTGTCGTATACAACCTTTGAAAAAGCACTGTCAATCATGTGCTTCATGGCAAGAGCGTACGCCTTGTTGATGTACTTCTGATTCTGAATAAGGGGTTTTATTGGAGATGTACCGTGATAGGAATTCTTGGTGGGAACCCAGTTGAACATACATACCGGATACAGCTTCTGAGCCGTAACTACGCGCTTTATAAGACAGTCTTTGCAGGATTTTTCAAATACTACGTAACCGTTTTCGTCACGGTAGAATTTGAGGATGTAGGTTGCTTTTTCTGCAGAAACGTCGGGGTTTTCGTATGCTGCACAATCTCCGGCACCGTAGTGAATATCCTCATCAGAGCGTATCTTTTCAGCATCCTCGCGGGAAGCACCCGAAGCTATGGCTTCAGCCTTAAGAGATGCGGCAGATTGACGCCCCGATATGATTATGTATTCCTGACTCTGCAGGTCGGTGGAATTTACGTTTGCCACAAACAGATTAGAGGAATCAAGCGTCACCGTAACGAAATCACCTGTGTAAGCCTGCCCTGTGCGGACCGAGGGGTCCCAGTATGTGAAGAATACGCCGTCACCGCACAAAGCGGCATCAAGAAGTGCACCTCTTACCACTCTGTCGAGACGGCATTTGTCCCAACGGTACGCGGCGTGACGGTTAAGGAGCGCCACCGCCTTTTCGATGCGCTCTCTGTGGTTTTTGTCTTTTACAAAGGGAAGATTTTCGTCCGAATAGATTATATCCACGTTGGTGTAAGACACTTGGGTAATGAGAAAGTCGGTGATGCGTCTTATATAGTTGAAAACAGGCGTGGGGAGAGGACCGGAAGGCACAGATTGCCACTGGTCGCCTCTGTAAAAACGCTCGCACTTTGCGTAACTCTCGTAAAATCCGATACGGCGGTTATATTCACGGCCTGCCTCGAATTGCCGCCATGTAATGTTGTTTTTCATAGAAATATATCCTTTCTTTTACAAGTTTTCCATTTATGAGCGTGACATGGAAAATCAGTATTTTATGACTTGACGGAACGCCGCGTCGGTAGTAGTACCGCCGTCCATATCATCCTTACAAGTCTTAAAGATAATATAGCCGAGGTATGTTGCAAAAACACCTGTTAAAATACCTATAAAATAAACAAGTAACGTCATTGTCTTCCTCCTTGATTTCTGTATCTGAAAAATATAGCCCGTATGTTTGCTGGCGGTTTTCCTTTTGCAGATTCAAGTCTGCAAATAAAGTAAGCGCTTCGTGAAAGTCTTGCGTGCGTTTTTGCAACATAGGGTGATGTGCTCACATGGGGGTCGGGGGTAAAGGTCGCCTCGAATTCTTCGCCCTTGTCATTTCTTACGGTACACTTTAGCTCTGCACCGGTTATGTTGTCAAATACAGCGCCGAAGGTGTAAAGGGTCTTGTTTGAAAATGGCGAGTCAAAAGTGTACCACGTAGTCTCACAAACCGATTCAAAAAACGTACCGAGGTCAATGTTTAGGGAGTTCGAAAACACATTCAGAGAGCTGCCTTTGACAAAATAGCATTTCCCGGCGGCAATGAGAAAACTGTCTCCGTCAATACCCGTGAAAAGGTACCATTTTTTGTGGAGCATGTTGTAAACGGCAATTCTGTCATCGTATATGAGCCACAATTCATCATAGATTCTGCATAGGAACAGTCTTGTTTCCTTGTATTTTTCACGGCTTGGGATAACCTTGCCGGGAATATCAATCTTTGTTACTATGAAATCGTATGTGAACTTGTTGTAAGAGTAGCGGTAAAGTCCGTTATGGCACATGATGTACAGCATATCGTCACAAAGCAGAACACTTGAGCTGTTGCTGATGCCGCGCTCGTTGGTTATCAGCTTTGTACCGAAGGTGCTTGTCTCAAGTCCCGTTGACATTTTACCCTCGCTTTCTGTGAGCTGATAGGTCTCATCTTTCGTAAACAGAAGTGTGTTTCCTGAAAGATTAGCAAAGCCGAGGACACCCTTGGAGCCGCTGCCTGCATTGAAGAAGGAAAGCGCGGTAAAATAGTCAAATGTATTTGTTCTGTTGCCATCAATGTCGTATGACGGCTCGGAAAAATATACAGTGCCGGTAATGTCACTGGGATTATAGAGGAAAAGCCGCATCTGATTATCTTTTTTGTAGAGAAATCCTGAGGTGTTGCGGAAAACGTTTTCTCGTAAACCAGGATGAGATTCCTCGGTAAGGGTGTAGCTGATTACAATTTCCTTCTTGTTTCTTATAAGGGATGCTTGACTAACAGTGATATAGGAGTTTGTACCGTTTTGGGTAAAAGTGTATTGTTTGAAGGGCACCCCGTCAAGCAGCACCTCCGTAACTGATTCCGCCTCTCCCATAAGATAATACTTTTGCTCGTTTGCCTTGACATAAAAATGCTTTTTCGCGTTGCGCGAAACCATATTTAGAGGCTCGTGATAAGTAATTACCGAGTCGGCATCCTCACTGCACAGCAAAGGTGTATGACAGGTGTTTTCGGTCAGCGTGTAGGTTGCCGCATCATAGGTATAGTAACAGCCGCCGCCAATGAAGTGAAGAATTCCGCCGTACTCAAACGCAAATACTTTTTCTTTGTTACTATAAAAAACACAGCTTGCGAGTCTATCGATATACTCGCTGATGGTGCCGTTATAGCAATAGAGGGAATTGTTGCTTATAAAATAGATTACCTCATCGTAAACGATTGAGCACCTGATGGCATACGTAAGGCTTGAAGCACAGTTGATACCTTCCCGACGCTCCAGGGTACCGTCTTGCATGATTCTGAAGTTTATAAGCTCCGGCGCATCGGTAAAATCGTCGACGTGTTTTTCTGTGATTTTACTGCTCATAAGCTTCCTCCCGATGAGTAAGTAATGGTGCTTAGAGAGTTGGCAGCCATTTCGGCGGACTTCCTTGCACGTTCAGCAAGCGTCGCGGAGAGCTCAGGGAGTTCATCAAGTATAAGAAGGGAAGCGGTGGATAAGCATACAGCACCCAAAAGCTCGGGAGCAAGAAGATAATCAGAGTCGAGAGAGGTTATTCTAAGATCAGATTCATTTGAAAGACCTGTGTCTGTAAATCTCTCGGAGAGCTTTGAAAACTCAAAGAATACCAAGGAAATAAGATAAGGAGCTCTTTGGGCGTAATCGGCAGTGCCGGTACCGTCCTGCGGTTCACCGATAAGAGCCAGTGCGGTTTCAAAAATGTAATTGCAGGTCATAATAACATCCTTTCATTATTTTGAAATATAAAAGGGACGGATAGCAGCATCCGTCCCTTTGTATTATAGCTTAAACAGTAACGTCAAGCACTATGTACTCGGCGGGACGAACAAGCTTTGCACCGTAGAGATGCAGACCCTTTACCGCGTCAGCGAATCTT
>JAZNFI010000166.1:0-5667 GCA_045589075.1 Candidatus Flemingiibacterium sp. | reverse complement strand
AAGCAGAATAATACCGATTATTGTTTCCATTGTAATTTTATCCTCCATAATTGTAGTTATCAAACCAGATACGGATATTCTATCACAAATCGAAAACAATTGCAATACTTTTTTGAAAATTTGTGCAAAATGTTTCTTATTTCCTGAAAAATGAATGGTATTATATAGGTTATGACACAGTAACACTCATCCAGGCTTAAGTACTGATACTTATATCTTTGTCTAAAGCAAAAAAATGCTGTAACTCATTGTCGGAAGCATTTCTCTGCCGTTTCAGAATTTTTTCATAAAACCCCTTGACAAATATAATGTTTTGTGATAATATGTTTATGTTGCAAAAATGCGTCTCGCTAAACGGAGAGATGTCCGAGCGGTTTAAGGAGCCGGTCTTGAAAACCGGTGACTCTCGCGAGGGAGCCGTGGGTTCGAATCCCACTCTCTCCGCCAATTTTTGCACAACTGAATATTTATTTCGGCACATACGGAGAAGTACTCAAGTTGGCCGAAGAGGCGCCCCTGCTAAGGGTGTAGGTCGGATATAACCGGCGCGAGAGTTCAAATCTCTCCTTCTCCGCCAAAAACGGTAAGTTTCTTAAAAGAAACTTACCGTTTTTTAATTAAGTATTCCAGTTGGGTGTATTCTCGGCAACAGATAAGCATCCTCTAAATATTGACACTATCTGACTATTGCGTGCTATTCGTTACATATCCTGACAGTGCCGCAAAAATCACCGCGGCGAGCTTGCATTGATACCCATTTGTCTTAAGATTAGCACATTCATCGGGGTTTGAAAGAAATCCGCACTCCACAAGTATGGCAGGCATGGAAGCTCTATCGAGAATATATATCGAGGAGGTGGCGCGCTTTGTCTGGCGGTCGTTGTCAGGCGCAAGCCACGTCCTTGAATAGCTTTGCACATCTGATGCGATTGAGGCGCTTTGCTCATTGTCGGAGTACCACACCTGAAGTCCCGAATATTTCGGAGAAGAAAATTTATTCATGTGTATGCTTATTAGCACAGCCTCACCGCCCGATGCCACAATATCATTTGCCACAGCAAGACGATTCTTTAAGTCATGCATCTTGCGTTTATCCTTTATGCTGTCATCAACGAGCATACGGTCATCCTCGCGAGTCATCACAAAATCAATACCCGACACGCGCATAAGCTCTGCAAGCTTTTTTGCAACAGCCAGATTAAGCTCCTTTTCGACAGTGCCGTCCGCCGACACCGCTCCGCTGTCAATTCCCCCGTGACCGGGGTCGATTATGAAAGTAACAGTGGAGTGCGACTCCGTTTCGCTGGTGTTTACTGCTTTTGCTTCGCCGGATATGTATCTTTCAAAAAACCAAAGGCCTCCGCAAACCGCGCATAGTACAGAAGCTGCCAAAAGCAGGCCCACTACAGATGTGAGTCCCTGCCATCGCCCTCCCAGCTGCCTCTCTTTATACACAATGACCTCGCCCATTACGCTTCCTCCGACTTCTTTTTGCTAAATATTTATGATGCATTTTTTGAATATATGTTTGCCAAATATTAATATCCCACATCTTTAATGCGTAGATTTATAACATGTTCTCCCCACACCGGGGATTTCCATACAGTAACAATTTTCCTCTTGAAATATATGTTGATTTTTGTTATAATTTTAGTATAAAATGCCGCATGATTGGAGAATACCTATGAATAACACAGATATATCCGTCAAAGCAAAAAGAAAAAAGCCAATAAAAGTGGCAGTCATTGTTACCGTAGTTGCTACGATTCTCATATTCGCCGTAACCGCTGTACTCATTGCGTTGCCCATGCTTTACCGCAATAATTCCATGGGAGATGCACAGTCGGACATTGGTAATGAGGTGGATAGGAACACCGAATCGGATGCCAATGGGTCAGTGACACTTCCCTCTCCGGACGATGAGGTACGCGGTATATACATCGCCACTGTGCAAAATATTAACTTTCCTTCAACTACGGGGCTCGCGGCAGAAGAACTGCGACTTGAGCTTGACGACATCGTTTCATCCTGCAAAGATGCGAATCTCAATGCCATCTACTTCCAAGTGCGACCCTCATCTGACGCGCTTTACGACTCGGCACTGTTTCCCACCTCAAAATTTATAACCGGAACACAGGGTGACGCCCTGCCGGACGGTCTTGATCCGCTTTCATACCTTATCGAAAAAGCAGAGGCAAACGGCATCAGAGTTCATGCATGGGTCAATCCGCTCCGTGTCACCACGGGTTCCAAATCAAAGCCCGAGCACGATACTCAGTTACTAGCCGCGAATCACCCGGCAAGACTCCATCCCGAATATACCGTTCCCTACGCTGACGGCAGGCTTTACTATAACTGTGCACTCCCGGAAGTCCGCAAGCTTATTGCTGATGGCGTAGCAGAGCTTGCTTCAAACTACGACATTGCAAGTATAATTTTCGATGATTATTTTTATCCATACCCCGTGACATGCGATGACGGAAGCATAGCTGAATTTGATGATAAAACGAGCTATGAAATTTACGGCGGCGAAGCCTCTCTGGATGATTTTCGCCGAGAAAACGTAAACAAGATGATTTTCGAATGTTATTCTGCCATAAAAGCCGCCAACCCGGAGTGTGAATTCGGCGTAGCACCATTCGGAATATGGCAGAATAACAACGGCACAAACGGTGGGAGCGAAACCTCCGGATTTGAAGCATACTCCGCCATATACTGTGACCCAACTGCATGGATCGAAGGCGGCTACATAGATTATCTCGCGCCTCAGCTGTATTGGCGCTTTACCACCTCCGCCGCCCGATACGATATTCTCGTGCGCTGGTGGAACACGCTTCTTGACGGTACCGGTATAAAGCTTCTCATAAGTCATGGAGTTTATAACTATGATACCTGGGAATCTCCGGAGAATGAACTCCGAAATCAAGTGGGCTTTGCAAGAAGTGAACTTACATACAAAGGCTCTATTCTGTACGGTTATGCCGCCCTTAAGGCAAACTCCCACGGGCTTCTTGATGAGGTTCGCGAGGTTTTCTCCGAAAAAATCACCTACAGTGACGCTGTGTCCACAGGAAACGATCTCATTATCAGCATTCCATATAACAACAGCTATATTGACGGAGACAACACCTTCGTTATCGGCACCTCCGACCCCGCCGAGCCACTGTATGTTAACGGAGTAAAGGTAGGACGTACCAAAAGCGGATATTTCAGCCTTTATCTCCCCCTTGAAGATGAAAAAAACACTTTTATATTCACACATAAGGGGGGCGAGACTCAACACGTCATAAATAAGGGAATAAAGGCATCTGACACTGTTGTATATCCGACACTTTCCTCCCCAGGTATTCACTCGGTTAGCCCCAGCACAGCATATGCAGGTAAAGGTTCTCTTGAGGTAAGTGTTATCGCTCCCAGAGGTTCATCGGTAACAGCCGAGCTTTCGGGGAAAAAAATTACTCTTTCCCCAACTCTGTATGCCCCATATCAGAAAGGAACTTACATGAAAGAGGTATTCATAGGAAGCTTTACTCTTTCTGCGTTTGATAATGAAATACGCGCTCTCGGCAAGGTTAAGTTCACAAGCGTACTTGGCGGGAATACATATACAGCTGAATCGGGAGAAATACGTGCGCTGGGAAAAGATGCGGTCATTCCCATTGAGGTAACAGGCGACGACACCAACCTTAAGATCTCCCGTGACAGCTGGTATTACGACGATTACACCGCACAGTCCTGCGGAATGCGTGACAACGCTATCTTCCTTTCCGATGGCATGTATAAGCTTCGCTGCGGAGGTCTGATTTCACAGAGCGAGGTACGTGAGCTTGACGTGTCCGAAATCAAAATTGCCCATGCAGAAAGTGCTGTAATGGTGGTTGATGAAAAAGCAACATATTTTAAAATCAAGGTAGATGAGAACATTCCCATAAACTGCAACATGGAAGATAACGGTGAGTTTTGCGTTATGCTTTACAACATGGACACAAGCAGTGCTCCCGAAGCAAGCTTTTCAGAGAACCCTCTGTTCACATCAGTACGAGGTCAAAAGAGTACCAAACAATATTCCTATAAATATTTTTTCAAGCTTGTAAATATCGAAAATTTCTACGGCTTCAAGCACTATTATGAAGACGGACACCTGATATTCGAATGGAAAAATCCCGAGGCACTTCCCGACACGGACAAGCCACTTACAGACAAGATCATTGTGCTTGATGCAGGTCACGGAATTGAAAATCCCAACGCCCTCGGCCCTCTCGGTGATACACCGGAAGCGATGAATGAGGGTGAATTTAACCTTGAAATTGTGCTTGCGGCTGAAAAATATCTGTCGGAGCTTGGAGCAGAGGTCATACTCATCCGTGACAAAGACGAAACCCGCGACATTCCACTGACTGAACGCACGCAGACGCTTATCGACCTGAACCCGGACCTTGTAATTTCCATTCACCAAAACTCAATGCCGTACACCGCAGACATAAGGACGATACACGGTGTGGTAGGGCTTTATTGGTCGGATTCGGGGTATATGCTGACCGATGTAATTGGCGGCGTGATAGCAGACAGTCTTGACAAAATCGACCGATCTCCCACAAAACAGCGGCTCGCCATGACACGCAATCCCAAATTCCCCTCAACGCTTATAGAAACCTGCTTCATAACAAACGTTGAGGAATACGAGCGCATGATGAAGCCCGATGCGTGTGACACAATCGCACGTGCAATCTCTGACGGTGTACTAAAATATTACAAGTCACAG
Source organism: Candidatus Flemingiibacterium sp. (assembly GCA_045589075.1). Classification (GTDB taxonomy): domain Bacteria; phylum Bacillota; class Clostridia; order Oscillospirales; family CAG-272; genus Flemingiibacterium. Next base: position 905 of record JAZNFI010000166.1, on the reverse strand, counting down.
GAAAAATACATTCTAAATTAAACGTCAAAGGCACGAAAATTCTCAAAGTAAGCACAGGGACTATTATGACAGCTGTATTTACTTTGAGAATTTGGCTGTGCAAAAAATATTTTTAAAAACCCTTGACAAGGCAGAACCGTTGTGATATAATATACGGGTATTCGGGTATAGCCCGAGCACAGATGAGCCACTAGCTCAGATGGCAGAGCATTTGACTTTTAATCAAAGGGTCCGGAGTTCGAATCTCCGGTGGCTCACCACAACAATATTATCCGAACTTATTGTGTTCATGGTAATAGTAAAGCTCCGCGCTTTTGAAGGCAGCGGAGTTTTTGTTTTTAAACAACAAACTAGAATAACAAAAGATTTCAGATATAAAAAATACTAAACCGATTTACTTGACATTCAGAAAAGATTATGCTATACTCTACTTGGACAAATGTCCGAATAGAATATTTCAAGGAGAGATTAGCATGTCAGAAATGTTATGGAATGGCTTTAAATTAGTGGAATTTGACTTTGAAGGCAGATTGGCAGCACTTGTCTTCCCCGAAAAAGCCAACGAGGAGAAATACTGGACAATCAAAACCGAATACCGCAACGAATTCCCAGAAACTGAGATTGAACTTCTCAAACGCGGATGGCACGTTGCATATCTGAAGAATGATAACCGTTGGGGTACTCCTGCCGATTGCCACGCAAAGGCTAGGTTTGTTAAGTATCTTCACGAAAACTATGGACTCTATGAAAAATGCGTACCCGTGGGTATGTCATGCGGCGGTTGCCATGCCGTAAACTTTGCAGGCTTCCACCCCGAAGTCATTGCATGCATGTATATCGACGCGCCTGTCCTTAATTTCATGGACAACCCCGCACGTATCACACCCTATCACAGCATCAATATA
>JAZNFI010000165.1:0-4896 GCA_045589075.1 Candidatus Flemingiibacterium sp. | reverse complement strand
TGTATATAGCTACAAAAAGAATCCCGACACACGGTCGGGATTCTTTTTTACTGTTCACTTAAATATTCGAAGTACTTGTACGGAGTGCAGGAAACGATAGGATATGCACTTACTGCTTCCTCGTTTATTACTATTTCTTCGCCGAAAGAAGCTATGTACTCCTGTATCTTCTGATTGCTTACCAAAGCTTCCATTCCACTAAACATATAAGGTGCATAGGTTTCATCCGTGTATGCCCCGTCTTTAAGCTCGCACCGTTTCGCGATGTACCAACCGGAGGAAGTTTCAAAGGATTTTATCTCGTCCACCTGCATACCCATAACTTCGACTATAACATCAGCTTCCATATATGAGGCGTTGGCGTTAAAGTAATAACCGTCGGGAAAATGGAGCATACCCATATCCATTGTGTATTTCCCCATCAACGTTTCAAAATCCTCGCCGCTTGCAATGCGAAGCTCGAGGTCAGCGGCAAGAGCGGCTTTGTCTGCCTTTTCCTCATCGGTGAGCTCACGCACCTCATATGACCCCTCCGCCTCGTTTACAACCACGTTTCCGGCATCGTCACGAATAAATTCCTTAGAATTACTTATAAATATATACTGTGTGCGGTAGTAATTGTCATGATAGTATGTGTCAAGCTCGGCTTCAGTGGGGATTCCGATGGCAGGGTCAGAATACAGAGCCTCCTGCACCTTTGTAATCTTCAGCTGGTCCAGCATTATATCACGAAGCATATCTGCATTGATACCGTAGGCGAGGAGTGCGGAATTAAGAGCAGATTTACTGCCTTCAACCGCTATAAGCTCGTCAATGGCATCGTCGGCTGCTCTCTTCTCTTCCTTTGCAAGAGAAAGACCGTACTCATCAAAAAGCTGAAGATATATGGCGTTTGACAGCACGTTGCTTAAAATCATGGCACTTGCGTAATCGCCTGCTGTAACGCCGTCAGCTATCTCCGAAGTCCAATACTTGGCGTTATCGGTGGTAGTACCCGTTGTACCGTAGAGGAAATATCCTTTAAAATAGCTCATGTAGTAACTGTATTCGTTTTCGGTTATTACGGTATCGCGGAATGTAACAGCAGCGTTTGCTTCCTCACCGCAGCCTGCAAGCGAGGGAATCACGAGAGACACCGCAAGTATCAGTGAAATAAGTTTGGTTTTCATGTGTTTTCTCCTTGAATATTGTAGGCTACATCAATTATACAACATTATTCGCACTTTGGCAATAGCAATAAGAAAATTTACATAAGAGCATGAACCAAAAAAATTCAAAAAACGCTTGCATCGGGAGGAAAAATATGCTACAATATAGAAAATGCTATATGTCCGTACCCGTCGATTTGTGCTTTAATAGACGGGGGACATATTAAAACACAGGAGAGCTACAATGGCAGATATATTTGACCTCTTTAAAAAAATCGAAAAGCCCGCGGTGAATAGAAGCGAGCCAATAACCCACATAATCGTGGGCCTTGGAAATCCGGGCGACAAGTATCTTAAAACCCGTCACAACGCAGGCTTTCTCACCCTTGACTATGCAACGCAGAGACTGAACGTCAAGATAGACCGTTCAAAATACAAGGCGCTTGTGGGCGAAGCCGTTATTGGCGGCAAGCGAGTACTTTTAATGAAGCCCCAGACCTTTATGAATCTCTCGGGTGAGGCTGTGGTCGAGGCTATGAATTTTTATAAAATTCCCATCGAAAACGTAATCGTCATATGCGACGATATTAACCTTGCCCCGGGCAAGCTCCGTATAAGGAAGATGGGCAGCGACGGTGGTCAGAAGGGACTGCGCTCCATAATCACTCTGACGGGAAGCGATAAATTTCAAAGGATTCGTATGGGAGTCGGAGCGAAGCCACACCCCGATTACGACCTTGCCGACTGGGTACTTGGAGAATTCCCAAAGGAAGATTCCGAGGCGTTCTTCGGCGCAATGGAGAAGGCTTACGACGCTCTTTCGCTTATGGTAAATGGTGAGACCGAAAAGGCAATGAGCAGCTTTAATTAAACGGAGTTTTCTAATGATCAGCAATCAAAGCGAAAGCAAAATCGGCATCGTTGCCGAAAGCATACTCCTTGAAAAGGAGTTTGAGCAAATCGCAAAAAATATAGACACGCGCCGTACGGAATCCGCCCACCCTATAATCATAGGCGGACTTTCGGACGGCGCAAGAGCTGTTTTTTACGCCGCACTTATTAAAAAGACGAGAGAAAAATACGGCATACCTGCTATAATTATCGTACCCGATGAGAAGGACGGGCTGAAGCTTTACAACGCCCTCACGGAGCTGTCTGCAAAGCCTCTTATGTACCCCCTTCGCGACTTCGTTTTCCACAACATTACGGCATCTCACGAGTATGAATACGAAAGACTTCGCGCCCTCTGTGCCCTCACATCGGCGGCAAAAGGAGATGCAACCGAATATGACTGCATAATCGCCGCTCCGGACGCGGCTATGCAGTACACCATGCCGAGAGCCGTACTGTCAGATAACACAATAGCCATTGACATAAATGAGCCGCTAAAGCTTGACAAGCTGACCGCCTCACTTGAATCGAGCGGTTACAGCCGATGTGACCAGGTTGACGGCGTTGGGCAGTACGCAATCCGCGGCGGCATTGTTGACATATTCCCCCCATACAGCGAATATCCCGTCAGAATCGAGCTTTTTGACGATGAGATCGACCGCATGGGGCATTTTGACGTTCTCACACAAAGAAACGTGGAAAATCTAACGAGCGTTACCGTCACCCCGGCAAGAGAGGTGCTCTACTGTGTATGTGACCGCGAAAAACTAAAAAAAGCCGTCACAGCACAGCTTAAAAAGGCGGAAGACGAGCGTGTACGCACGGAGCTTTCGGGAGAGCTTGAAGCAATCACTGCCGGCACGGAGCTTAATTTTATCGACAAGTATATTTCTCTCGTCTATGAGGAGAAAGCCACCCTCGCCGATTATGCAAAAGCGGCGGCAGAGGGCTGCGGACTAAAATACCCTCTCATTTTCGTGGAGGAGGAGCGCGCCTGCCTTGACAGAATGAAGGCTTACGACTTTCATATAACCGGCGAGATTGAATCTCTGCTTGAAAAAGGTGAAATATCCGCAAGATATGCTGATTATTCCCGTCACAGCGACTATTTTGAAGCCTTCTGCGACAAAAACGGTGCACTCATTTGTGATACATTCACGCACAATCAACCAGGCCGAAAGCTGTCGGGAATGTACTCCTTCAGAACAAAGCAAACGGTTTCCTACGCCGACAATATGTCGCTTCTCATTGAGGATTTATCTGACTACCACCGAAACAAGTTCAGAACGGTGGTGCTGTGTGAAAACGAAACCGCCGCAAAGAATACGGCATCGGAGCTTTCCGAGCGCGGCATTCAGGCAATCGCCGCTACAGATGAGCGCACCTACGGTATTCTCACCCTACCCGAGGGAGTAACCCTCGTGCTGCCGGGCTTCAATCTTACGGGATACGAGCTTACAGCAACACGTTTTGCCCTGCTCTCAACCTATCAGAACCCCAATTCCTATTCCCGTACAATCCTTTCACACGGAAGAAAATCGAAGAAAAATATCTCCTCACAGGAGAAGATTCTGTCATATAACGACCTTACTGCAGGGGATTTCGTGGTGCACGCAAACCACGGCATCGGTATGTACATGGGAATCGAACAGCTTACCGTTGTGGGTGTCACCAAGGACTATATCAAGATTCAGTATGCAGGATCTGACCTTTTGTATCTGCCAACCGACCAGCTTGACATGGTTTCAAAATACATCGGCGCAAAGACCGAGGGCGGCGGAGTGAAGCTGTCAAAAATGGGCGGTGCAGAGTGGGTTCGCGCCAAGACAAAGGCAAAGGCGGCGGCGAGAGATATGGCGAAGGAGCTTATTAAGCTTTACGCCGAGCGTCAGCGACGCGAGGGCTTTGCATTTCTTCCGGATGATGAATTTCAGCGTGAATTTGAGGCGGCGTTTGAATACGAGGAAACCGACGGTCAGCTTACCTCAATAAACGAGATTAAAGAGGATATGGAAAGCGTCGTGCCCATGGACAGACTGCTTTGCGGTGACGTGGGATTCGGAAAAACCGAGGTTGCTCTGCGTGCGGCGTTCAAGGCTGTAATGAGCGGCAAGCAGGTGGCAATTCTCGTGCCCACCACCATACTTGCAATGCAGCATTATCAGACCATAACCTCACGGATGAGAGGCTTCCCCGTCACCGTTGATATGCTCTCACGCTTCCGTACTCCAAAGCAGCAGCAGGAGACTCTGAGAAGACTCCGCCGGGGTGATGTTGACATTATCGTTGGCACTCACCGCCTTGTTTCAAAGGACGTGCAGTTCCGCGATTTGGGGCTTGTGATTATAGATGAGGAGCAGCGTTTCGGCGTTGCACATAAAGAGAAACTAAAGCAGATTTCGGGCAATGTGGACGTGCTTACCCTCACCGCAACACCTATCCCCCGCACTCTCAATATGGCAATGAGCGGTATCCGCGATATGTCAGTGCTCGACGAAGCGCCCGGCGACCGCTTCCCCGTTCAGACCTTCGTTATGGAGTACGACGAGCTTATAATCGTAGAGGCGATAAAGAAAGAGCTTCGCCGAGGCGGTCAGGTGTTCTTCCTCCACAACTCGGTGGACGATATTAACGCCGTTGCCGTGCGACTTCAGAGAAGTCTGCCCGACGCTACAATCGCCGTGGCGCACGGTCAGATGGATAAGGAACAGCTTTCCGACATCTGGCGCGGTATGGTAATGGGCGAGATAGACATTCTCGTTTCCACTACCATAATCGAGTCGGGCGTGGACGTACCCAACGCCAACACCCTTATAATCGACCATGCCGACCGTCTGGGTCTTTCCCAGCTTCATCA
>JAZNFI010000164.1:0-11450 GCA_045589075.1 Candidatus Flemingiibacterium sp. | reverse complement strand
AATCCGGAATGACCGTAGGAATTCTCGGTGGAACGGGTTCCAGCAAATCAACTCTTGTACAGCTTATTCCAAGGCTTTACGATGTAACTGAGGGAAGTGTGTGCGTTGGCGGCACTGACGTACGTGAATATGACCTTGACAGCCTGCGTGGGTCGGTGGCAATGGTGCTTCAGAAGAATCTTCTGTTTTCGGGCACCATTTCGGAAAATCTCCGCTGGGGAAACAAGGATGCCACGGACGAGGAGATTGCCGAGGCTTGCCGTCTTGCCCAGGCTGATGAGTTTATCCGCTCATTCCCGGGCGGCTATGACACAATGATAGAACAAGGCGGAACAAACGTGTCTGGTGGGCAGAAACAGCGTCTTTGTATTGCCCGTGCACTTCTCAAAAAGCCGAAGATACTGATACTTGACGACTCCACGAGCGCGGTTGATACGAAAACCGATATGCTCATAAGGCGTGGATTTAAGGAGTATATTCCCGACACCACGAAGATAATCATAGCACAGCGCGTTGCGTCGGTTATGGACGCTGATATGATAATCGTTATGGATAACGGCAGAATAGAGTCTTTTGGAACTCATGATGAGCTTATGAAAAAAAGTGATATTTACCGCGAGGTATACAGTCAGCAGACAAACGGAGGTGGCGAAAATGAATAAAAAAGACGTATCTCCAAAGTCCGCCGGAAATCAGCCGAAGAGAAAGCTTGACATTGGCACTCTCGTGAGACTTATAAAACTGCTTCTTGGCTATTATCCAAGACTTTTGCCGCTTACGGCACTCTGCATACTTTTTGCTGCAGGCGTATCTGCCGCTCCGGCGCTGTTTATACAAAAGGTGCTTGCCGCAATTGAAAAATGGTATCCGTCAAGGGATTTTGTAGGTGCAAGCCGTGAAATATTCCCCATAATATTTCTGCTAATAGGTCTATATGCAGTGTCACTTATTGCCGTTACCGTTCATTCGCAGCTTATGGCGTATATGACACACGGGTTTCTTGCGAAAATGAGAGTCAGAATGTTTGAGGGAATGCAGAATCTCCCCATAAAATATTTTGATACCAACAAGCACGGCGATATTATGAGCCATTATACAAATGATATTGACACCTTAAGACAGCTTGTGTCGCAGTCGCTTCCTGCTATACTCCAATCGGGAGTTATTGTGGTTGCCGTCTTTGGTATAATGCTTTGGTTCAGTATACCTTTGACTTTTGTTCTGCTTCTCGGAGTTGTGGCAATGATGCTTGTGTCGAAAAAGGTTGGCGGCGGCTCTGCCAAGTATTTTGTTCGTCAGCAGATGGCAATAGGCAAGACCGAGGGCTTTATTCAGGAAATGATGAACGGTCAGAAGGTAATAAAGGTGTTCTGTCACGAGGACGAGAGCAACAAGGACTTCGATGCTGTCAATGAAGCACTTTTCGAGGACAGTTACCGTGCCCATGCGTATGCAAATGCTCTCGGACCCATTATAATGAACATCGGCAACGTGCTGTACGTGCTTCTTGCAACCATAGGAGCACTGTTTATCGCCTTGGAGCTTCCGAATTTCAGTATTTCGGGAATGGCTTTCGGAATAAGTATTCTTGTGCCGTTTCTTAATATGGCAAAGCAGTTTACAGGAAATATTAACACCGTAACGCAGCAGTTCAACAGCATAGTTATGGGAATAGCAGGCGCAAAGCGAGTGTTCGAGCTTATGGATGCCGAGCCTGAGGTGGACGAGGGATACGTTACCCTTGTAAATGTGAAAATTGATTCTGACGGAAACATTACCGAGACTGACGAGCGTACGGGCAAGTGGGCGTGGAAGCATCCCCACGGTGACGGAACGCTTACCTATACCGAGCTTCGCGGAGACGTGCGTCTCACCGAGGTGGACTTCGAATACGAGGAAGGCAAGCCGGTGCTTCGTGACGTGTCGGTATATGCCGAGCCGGGGCAGAAAGTGGCGTTCGTTGGTGCAACGGGTGCAGGCAAGACCACTATAACAAATTTAATCAATCGCTTCTACGACATTGCAGACGGCAAGATAAGATACGACGGTATCAATATAAATAAGATAAAGAAATCTGACCTCAGACGTTCTCTTGGCATAGTGCTTCAGGAAACCAATCTATTTACGGGAACGGTTATGGACAATATACGCTACGGTCGCCTTGATGCCACGGACGAGGAATGTGTTGCGGCGGCGAAGCTTGTAAGTGCCGACGATTTCATTACCCGTCTGCCTGAGGGATACAACACAAAGCTCACCAACAACGGTGCAAATCTCTCCCAGGGCCAGCGGCAGCTTATCGCCATTGCGAGGGCAGCGGTTGCAGACCCACCCGTAATGATACTTGACGAGGCGACCTCCTCCATTGATACCCGTACCGAGGCTATTGTACAGTGCGGTATGGATAAGCTTATGGAGGGAAGAACGGTGTTCGTAATTGCCCACCGTTTGTCAACCGTCATGAATTCGGACGTTATTATGGTGCTTGACCACGGCAGAATAATCGAGCGTGGCGACCACGAAAAGCTCATTGCAGAGAAAGGTGTGTACTATCAGCTTTATACAGGCGCATTCGAGCTTGAGTAAGTAACGTATGTCGAAACGTGACGCACGAATTTACAAATCAAGTCTGCCTTATATCTTGAAATTAATCCAATTATTGGTTATAATATAAGTGTAAATATTATATGTGATTGGAGAATGTTATGAATACTGCCATTGATATAAAGCTATCCCACAGCAAATGCCGTCCAAAAGAGCAGGCGTGGCGCGCTTCTTCGGGAGGGCATACCACTTATGCTTCCACCGAGGAGGAAGCCCTCAGGAAGCATCGTGAGCTGCTTGACATTTATTTTAAAATAGACTCCTCTATAAAAGCCTGCGCCGCACGATGCGGTGCTGTATGACCGGAATAAAATTTTACCCCTCCCCTTGACAAACGGGGAGGGTTGTGTTATACTATATTTAACGATTAAGTTAAATGTTAAACGAGGTGATAAAATGGGAATTCAAAATACCATGCGTGCACTTGCCGATCCCATACGCAGAGATATTCTTGCCATACTTAAATCGGGGCGTATGTCGGCAGGAGATATATGCGAACACTTTGACGTGACTGGTGCCGCCATATCAAGGCATTTGTCGGTGCTTAAAGACGCCGACCTTATACGAGATACCCGAGAGGGGAAATATATTTTTTACGAGCTAAACACCTCTGTGCTTGAAGAAGTTATGCTGTGGGTGTCAGGGCTGAAGGGGGATAATGGCAATGCTTGAGTTCATTAAAAATAACAAGTGGAAGATAATAATATCCTGTGTGCTTATACTTCTGCCTATGGCGGCGGGGCTCATTCTGTGGGATAAGCTGCCCACTGAAATGCCCGTCCATTGGGGCGTAAATGGGGAGGTTGACGGATACGCAGGCAAAGGCTTCGTGGTATTCGAAATGCCTGCGATACTGCTTGCAATGCAGCTTTTCGCCATATTTATAACAAGTCTCGATAGAAGAAATCGCGCACAGAACAAAAAGGTCTTTAGTCTTATATTTTTTATAGTTCCCTTTGTTTCTTTATACGTTTTTACCATGATGTATTCGTGGGTGCTGGGATTTTCCTTTGACGTTGGTACGATATCTCTTATGTGCGTGGGACTGCTTTTGGCCGCTATCGGGAATTATCTTCCCAAATGCAAGCAGAATTTTTATGTTGGTATAAGACTGCCGTGGACTCTCGAAAATGAGGCAAATTGGAATGCTACCCACCGTTTGGCAGGCAAAATCTGGGTTATCGGAGGGGCTACGCTGATATTTGCGGGATTACTCCCGGGTATCGCTAAAGCTGTGGCAGCTGTCCTGATTATTGGCGTTATGGTTATAATGCCGTTTATATATTCTTATAGGTTTTACAAAAACCACGACTGTGCCGGCAGAAATGACAAGTAAATCTACAGCTTGTTTAGGTAGGCGAGATAGCATAGATATTATTTGCAGAGGGATGTAAAAAGCTGTCCATGGAGGTATATATGAAAATAACAAATGTATTAAATAAACACGGCGCACTTATAATTGAACTGGTTGTGCTTACAGTTACGGTTTTGTTGCTGTTGTTCCCGGTATCTATGGGGAAAGGGTTCTGTTTGGCACTGTGACGCAAAGATTTATTCCCGGAACCGTAACCGAGGTGGTAAGTGAAGAACTCATCGACAGCTTCTATGTAAAAGGGCGCGAGATTGGTAATCAGGAACTGATTGTTCATCTATGGGACGGGCGAGATATTCATGTTAATAATTATATTAATGATACTTACAATGTAATCGCGAAGAAGGGAACTAACCTGATAATATGTGTAGATGAACCGGGTGGTGACATACAACCGTATTATCGGTTTACAGCATTAACAGAATTTTTCCCGTAGTATTTATAATCGGGGCATTTCTTGGGCTTATGATACTTGTGGGAAAACGCAAGGGTGCGGATGCTTTTTTAGGCATATTGTTTTCACTTATATTTATTTTAAATGTGACTCTGCCGATGTTGTACAGAGGCACTTCGGCGGTGCTTGTATTTTATTCATATGGTGTCCAGCCGGGGCAGCTGCTGAATTCCAACTATTTAGCCCTTGAGCTTTCTCAAGGACCTTGCAGTACAATGGCTGTTATCATAACTGTTCCTCTTGCTGCCGCTGTTGGTTCGGCAGTGTATGCAAATAAAAAGCTCAAATCTTGAAAAATATAACGGTGGGAGTTTTCTCCCACCGTTATTCTTTATTTGTTAAGAATTTTTTTAAGGTACATTCCGGTATAAGAGTTTTCACATCCGGCAATATCCTCCGGTGTGCCAACTGCAATTACTTCGCCGCCGCCGTCGCCGCCCTCGGGACCCAGATCTATAACATAATCGGCGGTTTTTATCATATCAAGGTTATGCTCTATGACTATGACAGTGTTACCGGCATCTACAAGTCGCTGCAGCACCTCAATAAGCTTTTTTACATCTGCTATATGAAGACCGGTGGTAGGTTCGTCGAGAATGTATACCGTCTTTCCGGTTGAACGCTTGGCAAGCTCGGTTGCGAGCTTTACACGTTGTGCTTCACCGCCTGAAAGTGTAGTTGAGGACTGGCCTATTTTTATATAACCGAGCCCTACATCATAAAGAGTTTGAAGCTTTCTTGCAATCCGGGGAAGATTTGCAAAAAATTGAAGGCCTTCCTCTACCGTCATATCAAGCACATCAAAAATATTCTTGCCCTTGTATTTTACCTCAAGGGTGTCCTTGTTGTAACGCTTACCTTTACATACGTCACAGGTGACGTATACATCCGGAAGAAAATGCATCTCTATGCATTTTACTCCGTCTCCCTCGCAGGCTTCACACCGACCGCCTTTGATATTAAAGGAAAATCTTCCGGATGCATAACCTCTCATTTTCGCGTCCGCAGTCTTTGCAAACAGCTCTCTAATGTCTGTGAAAAGACCCGTGTATGTTGCCGGATTAGAGCGGGGAGTACGTCCTATTGGACTTTGATCGATGGCAATTACCTTGTCAAGATTTTCGACACCCTCTATTCGCTTGTATTTTCCGGGATGGGTATGTGCACGGTTTAGCTCATGGGCGAGCACCTCATACAGAATTGAGTTTACAAGTGAGGATTTTCCCGAACCTGAAACTCCCGTTACACAGCAGAAAAGCCCCAGAGGGAAATCCACGTTCACACTTTTAAGGTTGTTTTGTTCCGCACCCAAAACACGGAGAAATTTGCCGTTACCGGACCGTCTTATTGTGGGAACTGCAATTTTCTCGCGTCCCGAAAGGTATGCTCCGGTTATTGAAGCGTTGTTTTTCTTTATCTCGTCGGGCGTGCCTGCCGCAACGATCTCACCGCCATGTATACCTGCACCGGGACCAATATCCACAATATAGTCGGATGCCTCCATTGTCTCCTCGTCGTGCTCTACGACAATAAGACTGTTGCCAGCATCGCGCAAACGCTTGAGTGTGGCAATGAGCTTGGAATTATCGCGCTGATGAAGTCCTATTGACGGCTCATCAAGGATGTAAAGAACGCCCATTAATGATGAACCGATCTGTGTGGCAAGGCGTATACGCTGTGCCTCGCCGCCTGAAAGCGAGCCTGCTTTACGGGAAAGAGTAAGATATTCAAGTCCCACACTTTCAAGAAATCCGAGGCGGGATTTTATCTCCTTGATTATCTCCTTCGCGATAGCTGCTTCCATTTCGGTAAATGTAAGGGAATTCACAAACTCGAGTGCCTTACATATGGATTTTTGGCAGAACTTGTCTATGCCTATTCCGCCTACGGTAACTGCAAGCGAAGTTGGATTGAGCCGCTTACCGCCACATTCGGGGCAAGGAGTATCTTCGATGAATTCCTCATAGTGTTCATGCTGTGACTGATCAAAACGGGTCTGAATTATATTGATAATTCCGTCGAATTTTACACGGCTTGTTCTAGCTGTGCCCTCCCAATATCGAGTGATCTCATAATACTCCTTGCCGGTTCCGTATAAAAGTATACTCATCTGCTTGTCGGTAAAATCCTCAAGCGGCATATCAAGGGTGAAACCGTATTTTTTGCCAACTGCCTCAAAAAGCGGACCGTGCCAGCTTTGCTCCTCTAGAGACTTAAAGCCGTTCACCTGAATAGCACCACCGCGTAGTGACAGTGACTTATCGGGAATAACCTTTTCGGGTGATACAACCCGCATTTCACCTAATCCGGCACATTTCGGACAAGCACCAAACGGATTATTGAAAGAAAACATTCGCGGTGACAGTTCAGTTACCGAAATATTGTGCTCGTCGCAGGCGTAGCTTTGGGAAAACGACATCTCGGTTTCTCCGTCGAAGGATTCGCCGTCCCGAAGTAACACCGATATGACAAGACTGCCTTCGGTAAGCGTTAGCGCGGTTTCCACCGAGTCCGCCAGGCGGGAACGCACATCTTCCCGTCGAACAAGTCGGTCAACCACAATTTCCACGGTATGCTTGATGTTTTTATCAAGCTTAATTTCCTCGGAGAGATCGTACAAATTACCGTCCACTCGAACGCGCACATATCCGCCCTTTTTTGCATCCTCGAATATCTTTTCGTGCATACCCTTTTTTTCACGTACCATTGGCGCAAGAACCATAAAGCGTGTTCCAAGCGGGAGCATCAGTATGCGGTCGATAATCTGGTCAACGGTCTGCTGACGGATTTCTTTGCCGCAGATGGGACAATGCGGTACACCAACTCGAGCGTAAAGCAGGCGCAGGTAGTCGTATATTTCTGTTACCGTTCCCACCGTGGAGCGGGGATTTTTCGAGGTCGTCTTCTGATCAATGGAAATTGCGGGGGAAAGACCCTCAATTGAATCAAGCTCCGGCTTATCAAGCTGTCCTAAAAACATACGGGCATAGCTTGACAGTGATTCGACGAAGCGCCTGTGTCCCTCGGCGTATATTGTATCAAACGCCAGTGATGATTTTCCCGAACCCGAAAGCCCGGTGAACACCACTAACTTATCGCGAGGGATTGAGAGGTCTACATTTTTCAGATTGTGGACTCTCACGCCCGTCATCTTTAATTCAGCCATTTTTATATCCTTTCGATTACGGTAAGTCTTGATTAATAGCGATGTTTTGAGCAATTAGTTATATGAAATATATCATATGGGCAGCCATCTGGGGAATAGATATTTTGCTTTTTGGAAATTGTGCCAAGGGCTATGGGCGTGGGTGTGGTTAGCAAAGAAATCACCGATCATACAATACCCTGAAGATTCTTGATACTGTCTCGCAGATATGCGGCACGCTCAAACTCAAGCCGCTTTGCGGCTTCCTTCATTTCTAAAGTGAGCTCGTCTATAAGTGACTGCCTGTCGGAAATGGAAAGCACTGCTTTGTCGCGAATAGCCTCTTTCAGTTTCTTTTCGGGAGCAGCTTGCGCTTCCTTTTTGCCGATTTCGATGAGATCGCGGACACCCTTTTTTATTGTCTGTGGTGTGATTCCGTGTTCTTTGTTATACGCTTGCTGAATTTCGCGTCGGCGGTTGGTTTCATTAATTGCCGCCTTCATGGACGGTGTCACAGAGTCGGCATACATTATTACCTTGCCCTCGGAATTGCGGGCGGCTCTGCCGATTGTCTGGATCAGTGATGTTTCGGAACGAAGGAAGCCCTCTTTGTCGGCATCAAGTATTGCAACAAGGGATACCTCGGGAATATCAAGTCCCTCGCGAAGCAGATTTATTCCCACAAGCACATCAAACACACCGAGACGCAAATCGCGAATAATTTCGCTCCGCTCCATTGTCTCCACATTATGATGAATATATTTCACCTTGATAAGATTCATTTCAAGGTACTCCGTGAGATCTTCTGCCATCTTCTTTGTGAGTGTGGTAACAAGCACTCTCTCGCCCTTTTCGGTTCTTGCGTGTATTTCTCCGATGAGGTCGTCTATCTGCCCCTCTACCGGACGCACATCCACTTCCGGGTCCAAAAGTCCCGTAGGGCGTATTATTTGTTCCACGGTTTGCTGGGCGTGTTTTTTTTCATATTCCGACGGTGTTGCGCTTACAAAGATAGCCTGATTTATCTTTGACTCGAATTCATTAAAGAATAAAGGCCGATTGTCAAATGCCGAGGGCAGGCGGAAGCCAAACTCCACAAGGTTGGTTTTCCTTGCACGATCACCGCCGCTCATACCCTTTACCTGTGGCAGGGTGACGTGCGATTCGTCCACAAACAGTAAAAAATCCTTTGGGAAGTAGTCAAGCAGGGTGTATGGCGTAGATCCGGGAGTTCGTCCCGACATAACCCGCGAATAGTTTTCAACCCCGGAGCAAAAGCCTATCTCACGGAGCATTTCAAGATCATATCGCGTTCGTTCTTCTATACGCTGTGCTTCAAGAAATCTGTTTTGCGAACGGTAAAAATCAATGCGCTCAACAAGCTCATCTTCGATTTCGCGGAGTGCTTGCTCACGGCGGTCATCGGATACGGCGTAGTGGGTGGCGGGATAGATTGCAGCGTAGTTGAGTGTGCGTATGAGCTCACCCGTAACTATATTAATTTCAGATATGCGTTCAATCTCATCTCCGAAGAATTCAATTCTTATCGCTTTATCTCCGCTTGAAGCGGGAAGAACCTCAACAACATCCCCCCGAACCCTGAATTTATCTCTGACAAAATTCATGTCATTTCTGTCATATGACATGGAAATCAGTCTCTGTGTAAGCTCATTGCGTTCCATTACCATTCCGGGGCGCAGTGCGATCAGCATATTTTGATATTCCGCAGGGTCACCGAGAGAGTAAATACAGGAAACACTTGAGACTATGATGACGTCTCGCCTTTCAAACAGCGCGCTTGTAGCACTGTGGCGCAGCATATCTATCTCATCATTAATGGAGCTGTCCTTTTCTATATACATATCCTTCCCTGGAATGTATGCTTCGGGCTGGTAGTAGTCGTAATAGGAAACGAAAAATTCTACCGCATTTTCGGGGAAAAATTCACGGAATTCTGAGCAGAGCTGGGCAGCAAGGGTTTTGTTATGGGCAAGGACTAATGTGGGGCGGTTTACATTCGCTATAATGTTTGCCATTGTAAAGGTTTTGCCAGAGCCGGTGACTCCAAGGAGGGTTTGATGCTTCATTCCGGCTTCTATGCCTGCAGACAGCTTGTATATCGCCTCGGGTTGATCTCCCGTTGGCTTATATGGTGCGCACAGCTTGAATCTATTCATATCCCATGCCCCCTAGAATAAATGTTCTGCGGTTTGCTCTTGTCATACAAACATTATACCATACTTATTTTTAAAAGTAAAGAGGTAAAAAGTATATTTCCACAAAGCAACAGTTTAATGCATACAATAACGAAAACGACGAGTGCACCGGGCATTCGTCGTTTTTTGTTTATTTGAAATTGTTTTTCCATTTGCGCCTGCGTGCGGCGGCTTTAAAGTGGTCGATGAGGTGTGGGGTAAAAAAGATGAACAGGTTCAAAAGGGCAACTACAAGGGCGATTCTGCTTCTCCATCCCGAGTATACAAACGATAAGACAAGCAGGATGGTGTCGACAATCGCTAACCATTTCATCTTCAGAGGCAGGAAGAAGAACAAAAGCACTTCAAAATTTGGGTTAAGGATGGCAAAAGCCAAAAACAGTGACATATTCAGGTAATAGTTTGTGGCGTAACCTGTTATGAAGCCTGAAGCTATGGCTCCGATGGCTCCGAGAAGATAATAGAGGGTAAAACCGAAGGAACCCCACTGATTTTCAAGTGTAGTACCGATTAGATAGTAAAAGTAGAGAGCGATTGCAGTAAATATGAGATTTGATTCGGGTGGAAGAAATAAGAATGTGAATATTCTCCAGACCTCACCTGAAAATATGGCTTCGCGGTTAAAAACCAGCCTTCCCGAGAGGCTGAACCCGGCTTTGGCGGTTACGAATAAATCCATTAAGAATACTATTGCCATAGCTCCCACGAGTATAAGCATAAGATTGTTTATTGCAAGCTTGCCGAATTTTTTCTCCAGCTTGTCAAGAAATCTGCGGCGGTAATACATCATTTCACCTCACAACATTCTGTACCTCAATTATTTTACCATATGCATACAAATAAATCAATAGGCAGGCAGATCCACGATAATTGTTTACAAATGAGGGATGAAGGAAGCGTGGTGAGAATATATTCCGGGCGAAAAGCAGCACTCTATATTCCGTGTGGCTTACGGATAAGGAGTTGCTTCTGCCTTCTTCAAACACCGCAAAATCACATTGCGAGGGAGTCTTCGATAATGTCGTCAAGGTGAACTGGTGAAAGCTCGTATGAGTTGAGCAGCTCCACAAGCTGTTCAGCTGATTTTCTGTCGGTGAATATATCCTTAACTGCACACAGTACCGTATTTTCATTGGCTTTTCTGCAGCTGATACCGCAAACGGTGTGTGAAACTCCTAAGTCATCTATATTTTTGCTTTCAATAATTTCATATATGTATTTCATCGCTATTTCCTTTCTGTATTTACATTAATTATATTATAACACAAAATTATGGAAAAATCAACAAAAAATGTAATTATAACTCTGTAAATCGAACACCGTAAATCGACCTAAAAGGTCGAAAAGGTGATTTTAACTTGACATGGATCCAGAAAATGATGACTGGCGGGCTTGTCCGATAGGGGGAATTTTACCGTTTAAGATGTAAGAATAATACCCATATATAATGATATGAAGCTCAAACAAAAAAGCTGACGCAGATGCTCATTTGTATGCATCTGTGTCAGCTTTTTTATTTTGTTTAAATAAAAGGTATCAGACGTAGTAAGCGTCTTTGTCATACGCCACTGTAACATCGCTGTGAAGTGACAGCATTGTTGCAGGATTTTTTACGCTTATCTTCCCGGATAGCATTTCGGTGAGGGCTGCGTGCTTGTT
>JAZNFI010000163.1:0-2093 GCA_045589075.1 Candidatus Flemingiibacterium sp. | reverse complement strand
TGTCTTTTTATACCCCTTATGCTGAGTCAGCACGGCTACGCAGCGGTCACTTACCGAAAGAGCGTGTTTTACGGGAATGGAGTCCGTACTACCACCGAGGCTGAGGCGCGTCTTAACGCGGTTACCTACAACGAATTAAAGACTCTTATGGGTACTCTCGGACAGGATGATATTATCAATACTGAGGATGCATCCGGCAGAAACGATGTTTACGCAAATATTACCGTAAATGTAAAAGAGCTTTGCAAGACATACGGAATAAATGTCCTCGACGTGCGTATCAAGCGTTTTGACCTTGCGCAGAGTAACGAGAATGCCGTATACGACCGTATGATTTCTGACCGTAATCAGATGGCAGAGAAGTACACCGCAGACGGTAATTACGAGGCTTCCATTATAAGAAACGATGTTGACAAGCAGGTTAATATTATCGTTTCCAACGCCGAGGCAGAGGCTGCACGTCTTGAAGCTGAGGGTGAGCAGGAATATATGAGAATGCTTGCAGAGGCTTACAACACCGAGGATAAGAAGGAATTTTACGAGTTTACCCGTGCGCTTGATGCGCTCAAAGCATCTCTTAGCGGAGAGGGTAAGGTAGTTATTATTGATAAAGATTCCCGTCTCGGTCAGATACTCATGAACCCTTAACTTAAATCAATAGGGATGAGTCAAATTAAAATTTTTGATTACTCCCTTGTTACACATCAACAAAAAATCACTCGCTATCAATAGAAAGATAACGAGTGATTTTTTTATAGGCTGACAGTCAACTTAAAAATTTTTCCAAGCTTGACTCAGTTACCCAATAATACAGTATGGAGTTATGCCCACACGATAACTCCGCAGGCGATCTTGTCGCCGGCATTACCGGAAGGCTGGGATGTGAAGTCATCGGGCATTGTGTGGATGATAACAGTGCGTCCGACGATGTCAGCTATGTGAAAGCGGTCGGTCATGACCGCCATATATGCACCGGAACCGCACCGCATCAGCGGTGGGAGGTCACCGGCGTGCTGCGGATGCACCACGTCGTTCGGATTGTAGTGGGCACCGGTTTTGGAGAAATCCTCACCCGTACAGCTTTCCCCCTCGTGGATATGAAAGCCGTAAAAGCCGGAGTCATTCTGCGTGGGCAGATTCAGGATGTGTGCTGTTACAAGCACGCCGCCGCGTCTTGGCATGAATGTGACCTTTCCGTAAAGATCGGGGTAGTCGAAACCGCCCCTTACATAAGCGACGGCGGTTTGACGCATGGTGTATCGCTGCATGATTTATACCGCAGACCTCGCCTTGGCGAAGGCTTCCTTTTTTGAAATGTGGGCGACCTACAAAAGTCGCCCCGGTATAAGTATATGCAGCGGATGGCTGTACGGTTACAGGCTTCCTGCAAATCAGGAAGGCTGATTTTTACTGTCGGTCAGACCTAAAATGTAGTCGGTGGATGTTTTGTAAAACTCAGCCAATGCTATCAAACAGGATATGGGTAATTGCCGTTGCCCGTTTTCATACTGTGAGTATGTGTTTTGCTTTATATGCAGGTATCTTGCAACCTCTGCCTGTGTTAAATTGTTATCTTCTCTCAGATCTCTGATACGCATAGCCGACTCCTCCTAATATTTCTTATGTAAAAATAATAGCATATCGCGCTTTGAGATGTTGACTTTCATCTAAAAGTGTGATATAAATACTTTCAAAAAGGCTAATTACGGTTAAATTCACAGAGGAGGAGTTTTTTATGAAAGGTATACTTGAAGAACGGTGGTATGGTAATGTTTGTCCTACGAAAGGGTGTTTTTTTGCGTGAAATATGATAGAATGGAGGAAGAACAAGCAGAGAGGTAAACCTATGATATGTCAAAATTGTCCTGCTGCACGTTCGTGCAGCAGGACACAAAAGTTTCGGATTCTTTTTCTTAAACTTACTTCTTAGGAACGATTAAACCGTAGTCGCCGTCTGATCTCTTGTATATGACGTTGGTTTCTCCGGTTGCGGAATCGGAATAGAGGAAGAAGCTGTGACCAATAAGATTCATCTGAAGTATTGCCTCTTCGGGAGTCATGGGACGGAGCTCAAATTCCTTCACTCTGATGAT
>JAZNFI010000162.1:0-14809 GCA_045589075.1 Candidatus Flemingiibacterium sp. | reverse complement strand
TGAATATCAACTCGTAAAAAACAAGCCCAACAAAATATCCCGCTACATTTGTTATTAGATCCATGGTTGCAAAATTGCCAATCATGGTAAACAGCTGTAACAATTCAAAAAACAGGGAAATCAAAAAGCATATGCCAAGATCACGCATGATGTTTCGTTTTTTAAACATCATATTAAACAATACGCCGAACGGTGCAAAAACAAAACAGTTTGCGACAATGTTAAGTATTTCCTGCTTGTAATCAAAATGAAGTTGAAATGGGATAAGATCGTATGTAAATCTCTCATACAATGTCTGTTGTGACAACCAACTGTAATTGCCGCAAATCATGGTGATATCGTTCATTTTCAGCCACAGAGCCCAGATCAGCAGCCACGAAAACATAACGAGGCCTGTGATTTCCAGCACCCTTAGTATTCTATGCTCTCTTTTCATATTATAATTTCCTTGTAATTATTCCGTATATTACGTCGGCAGCACCTATTACGGTAACAAAAGAATATATTGTTACTATACCAAAAACAATGTTAACTACAGCCGCCAGAATTACGGTGCTCTTCGTTGACATGCGCTTGAATATCAGATAATATACGCCGTATCCAATAAAACAGCCAACGGTATTGGTGATAAGATCCTCTGGAGCGGGATTTCCAAGCATTGTTGCTAGCTGAATAAGCTCTACCATCACCGAAATACCAAGACATATCGCCGCATCTCTTATTATGTTCTTTTTCTTAAACAGATAGCAAAGCATTATTCCAAATGGCGAAAAAACAAAGCAGTTAAGGATGGTATCGATCACCTGACGGACGATCATCTCCTCTGTGCCACGGTAATTAAAGGGAATAATATCCCACATAATTCTTTCCTCTGGGGTTAGCACCTTGAGGTTGTTATAGGTAGTAATGAGCAGATCCTCGTCACCGAGCTTAAGCACCAACGCCCAGATTATGATCCATCCGAACATAACCATAGCCGCTATTACAAGTCCCTTGACAGTTTTTTCGGTATAGGGCAGGTATTTTTCTCGCAGGTTGCGGATCTTTTCCCAAAGTCCGCCGTGTTTTGCATTATTTTCAGCCATATTATTCTCCACAAATTAAAGTAAGTACAGTATAGCATAAATATATATGTATGTCAAATAGTGTTGTGGGATAAACAAGATATGCTATGTGAAGTGGTGGAGCTTATACTATTTACAAGGTGCGCCGATATCTCGGTGTGCTGCACAAATACAAAAGAGGTCACAAATGCAACCTCTTGTGTATTTATTATCTTTTTTGTAAACTCTTGAGTGTTTCTACAAAGGATGGACAAGAGCTCATAGCTTCCGGAATGACAGTGGGTGCATAGTATTTCGATTGCATCATTTGCGGTGAGAATGAAAGCTTGCATTTCATAGAGAATATCGTCTTTTCAAAGCAAGAAAGCAACTGTTCACATTGAGGATAAAACGGAACTGCAGAGGATAAAATCTCATATGCCCGACGGTTATCACCAGCACTGAGTGCGTTCAGTACGCTATTAGATATGCTTTCTCTGCGCTGGAATTCTGTAGCTATAAGCTGCTTGTAGAACGGAGGAAGCTCGTCAAAAATTTTCTGGCAAACATATGGAGTATCTTTGCTTTGATATCTATGAGCTGAGCTTGCAAGAGAATAGAGGAAGTCCAGAAGGAACAGGTCGTCTCGCCCCTCCTCTTTAATAAGATAGCTGTCGATAGACTCTTTATACTGAACATCGAGCAGCTTTAGACCAAGCAGACCTCCCGAGTATGGAATTCCTGTTATACTTCTTTTGAAGCGGGCATTGCATTTTTTCAGCATATGGTTATACAGCTCAGGATCTTCAGTTCTAAGCATGTGAAGATTGTCAAAAACCGTCTGATAATCAAAATGCGTCGTGCGACAGCGTCTGTTTATTTCGGAGGCTACCTTGACTATACGTGCCTTAATTCCGTCGGGCTCGATGCCGAGCATCTTAAGGAACATTCCTCGAAGCGCCTCGTCCTCCTCGGTTTCGTTTCCAAGGGTATATTTGTCGTGCATAAATGCGCCTTGCAGAAGAAGGGCTCTTGCGCTGCTGAAAAGCTCGTCGAGAGAGGGAACCGATGAGGTAATATTAACCACGCCTGCATTTATATTGTAAGTATTGTAATATTTGTTTATGGCCTTCTGAACAACAAATGGAGTATTGCAGAAGGGGCAGATCGCCGCATCTTGAGTATCGTTTACCTGGAGGCTGGCGCCACATTGAGTACATATAGCGGGAACAAAAGACATAATAAGCTCCTTTGTTTTTTATTACATTATATCACACAATTAATTTGGTGTCAAGAAAAGAGAGATGAATAAATGAAGCGACAGATGTTCGCTTGGTGGAGCATTTTTAAATACAAGCGAATAGTCAAAAAACCTCACCCAATATGGTGAGGTTTTTTGTTAAACTTAATTCTGCGACAGTTGGTTATTTAAACCTAATAAAAATTTATATTTGATTGAAAAACTTATTACTTCACTGAAGCAGTGCTACGCAGCATAACGTCGTGGTATCCGCCTTCAACTATACTGGTGGAGCTTACGAGGGTCAGTTTGGCCTTCTGCTGAAGCTCGGGAATTGTGATAGCACCGCAGTTGCACATGGTGGATTTTACCTTGTAAAGCGAACGCTCCACGTTATCGTGAAGAGGGCCTGCGTAGGTTACGTAGGAATCAACACCTTCCTCAAAATTAAGATTTGCCTTGCCGCCGAGATCGTATCTTTGCCAATTTCTCGCACGGTTGGAGCCCTCGCCCCAATATTCCTTAACGTACTGGCCGTTAATCATAGACTTGGGTGTGGGGGATTCGTCAAATCTGGCAAAATATCTGCCAAGCATAAGGAAATCTGCTCCCATAGCTAAAGCAAGTGTCATGTGATAATCATGAACGATACCGCCGTCGGAACAAATGGGAATGTAAACACCTGTTTCCTTATAATATTCATCGCGCGCAGCCGCTACTTCAATAACCGCGCTTGCCTGACCTCGTCCGATACCCTTGGTTTCTCTGGTTATACAGATAGAGCCGCCGCCGATACCCACCTTAATAAAATCTGCGCCTGCTTCTGCCAGGAAGCGGAAGCCCTCGCGATCAACCACGTTTCCTGCACCGATTTTGACGGTGTTTCCATATTTTTCTCTTACGAAATCAATGGTGCGCTTCTGCCATATAGTATAACCCTC
Source organism: Candidatus Flemingiibacterium sp. (assembly GCA_045589075.1). Taxonomy (GTDB): domain Bacteria; phylum Bacillota; class Clostridia; order Oscillospirales; family CAG-272; genus Flemingiibacterium. The sequence continues at coordinate 11,585 of JAZNFI010000162.1, read as the reverse complement.
GGAGGAGTCGATGCAAAGAACATCAGCGCCAGCCTCAACCAATGCGGGAACTCTCTTTTCATAGTCACGGGTGTTTATACCCGCGCCAACAACATAGCTCTTGTTCTTATCGAGAAGCTCATTGGGGTTTTCTTTATGCTGGGAGTAGTCCTTGCGGAATACAAAGTACTTAAGATTACCGTCCTTATCTACGATAGGAAGCGAGTTAAGCTTGTGATCCCAGATAATATCGTTTGCCATTTTTAGGGTGGTGCCCTCTGGCGCAACTACAAGTTTCTCAAGAGAGGTCATAAAGGAGGAAACCCGCTCCGTACCTGTCATACGGCTCACACGGTAGTCACGGCTGGTAACTATGCCGAGCAATCTGCCTGTGGCACTGCCGTCCTCGGTTACAGCCATAGTGCTGTGTCCCTTTTCCTCAAAGAGATTAAGCACGTCTATTAGAGTGTCATCAGGCTTAAGATTAGAATCACTGATTACAAATCCTGCCTTATAGCTCTTGACACGGGAAACCATGGCCGCCTCGTCCTCAATAGACTGGTTACCGTAAATAAAGGAAATGCCACCCTCTTTAGCAAGGGCAATAGCCATAGTATCGTCAGAGACCGACTGCATTATTGCCGAGGTAAGAGGAATATTCATTACAATAGGACACTCCTCACTGTCGGGACGGTATTTCACAAGAGGGGTCTTGAGCGAAACGTTCTGAGGTATACATCTCTCATCGGTGTAACCGGGAATAAGAAGATACTCACTGAATGTACGGGAGGGTTCGGTGAAATAAACAGCCATTTTTTGTCTCCTTTTTGTATGAAATGTAATTTATAGTTTATGGAATTGAAATTATTCCCACTCGATTGTGCCGATGGGCTTGGGGGTGAGGTCGTATAGAACACGGTTTATACCCTCCACCTCGGAGGTAATTCTATCTGTGATTTTATGAAGGATGCTATATGGTATTTCCTCAATGGTTGCACTCATAGCATCGGTGGTATTTACGGCACGAATAATTGCAGGCCAGCCCTCATAGCGCTTGCCATCTCTGACACCGACACTCTTGAAATCGGGCACTGCAATAAAATACTGCCACACTTTGCCTGCAAGACCTGCCTTGTCAAACTCCTCACGAAGAATGGCATCTGCCTCACGGAGTGCGTGAAGTCTGTCTCTTGTAATAGCGCCAAGGCATCTTACACCAAGACCGGGACCGGGGAATGGCTGACGGTAAACCATCTCATGAGGCAGACCAAGCGCCTCACCAACAACTCTGACCTCGTCTTTATAAAGAAGCTTTACAGGCTCGACAAGCTCCATCTGCATATCCTCGGGCAGACCGCCTACGTTATGATGAGCCTTAACACCCTTGGACTCGATTATATCGGGATAAATAGTACCCTGTGCGAGGAAGGAGATACCCGAAAGCTTTGCCGATTCTTCATCAAAGACCTTAATAAATTCAGCACCGATAATCTTTCTTTTTGTTTCGGGGTCGGTAACACCATCAAGCAGAGAGAGAAAACGATCGGAAGCGTCAACGTAAATAAGATTAGCGTCAAGCTGTCTTCCAAACACGTTGATTACCTGCTCACTCTCACCTTTACGCATAAGACCGTGGTTGACATGAACACAGACAAGCTGTTTGCCTATTGCCTTAATAAGCAGAGCCGCAACAACCGAGCTGTCAACTCCACCCGACAAAGCGAGCAAAACCTTCTTGTCGCCTACCTGACGGCGAATAAGCTCCACCTGCTCGGCAATGAATTTATCAGCTAGTTCTCTTGTATTGATACGAGCCATTTCTTCAGGCCTTTTAATCAAATCCATGCTTTTCACCTCTTAAATTGGTTAAAATGTAAATAAAAGTTAGAATAAACCAGATATTTTTCCGTTTTCGTCAACGTCAATTTTCTCTGCTGCGGGAACCTTAGGAAGTCCGGGCATAGTCATAATATCGCCCGTCAGAGCCACGATAAAGCCTGCACCTGCGCTTACCTTTATATTTCTTACGGTAACGATAAAGCCCTTGGGAGCACCAAGCTTTGTTGGGTCGTCTGAGAAGCTGTACTGAGTCTTTGCCATACACACAGGTAGATTGCCGTAGCCCAGAGCGGTAAGTCTTTCAATCTCCTTCTTTGCCTGTGTGCTGAAGCTTACTCCCTCGCCTCCGTATACCTTTTTAACGATATTATCAATTTTTTCTTCAATAGTAGAGTCGCTCTCATAGCTGAAGGTAAAGTTGTTTTCCTCCTCGCAAAGTTTTACAACCTCATGTGCCAGCTCTATTCCACCCTTACCGCCGTCTGCCCAGACGGTGGAAAGCCTTACGTTTACACCAAGCTCACGGCACTTTTCGATAACGAGATTAATCTCGGCATCCGTGTCGGTGGGGAAACGGTTTATTGCAACGACACAGGGGAGTTTATATACGTTTTTGATGTTGGAAACGTGACGGAGTAGGTTGGGAAGACCCTTTTCAAGAGCTGAGAGGTTCTCGCTGCCAAGCTCCGTCTTGTTTGCGCCGCCGTGGAGCTTGAGCGCACGGACTGTGGCAACCATAACAACAGCATCAGGCTTGAGACCTGCCATACGGCACTTGATATCAAGGAATTTCTCTGCTCCAAGGTCTGCGCCAAAGCCTGCCTCGGTAACGGCATAATCGGCAAGCTTCATCGCCATTCTGGTAGCGATAACCGAGTTGCAGCCGTGAGCGATATTAGCAAATGGTCCGCCGTGAACGAATGCAGGAGTTCCCTCTAGCGTCTGAACAAGGTTGGGCTTCAATGCGTCTTTGAGAAGAGCGGTCATTGCACCAACAGCCTTGAGATCGCCTGCAGTAACAGGCTTATCGTCGTAGGTGTAGCCAACAACTATGTGTGAAAGCCTCTCTTTAAGGTCGGAAATAGAGTTTGCAAGACAGAAAACAGCCATAATCTCGGATGCGACGGTAATATCAAAGCCGTCCTCACGGGGAGTGCCGTTCACTCTGCCACCAAGTCCGTCTACGACGAATCGAAGCTGACGGTCGTTCATATCGACGCATCTTTTCCAGGTTATCTTCTTTACGTCAATGCCAAGGCTGTTTCCCTGCTGAATATGGTTATCCAGCATCGCTGCCAGCAGATTGTTTGCCGCCCCAATAGCATGAAAATCGCCTGTAAAGTGGAGATTAATGTCCTCCATAGGCACGACCTGGGCGTATCCACCACCTGCCGCACCGCCCTTTACACCGAAAACAGGGCCAAGGGATGGCTCACGCAAAGCAACCGCAACACGCTTACCTATTCTGGACAATCCATCAGCAAGCCCTATTGTAGTAGTGGTTTTTCCCTCACCCGCAGCCGTGGGGGTTATAGCGGTAACAAGAATAAGCTTTCCAGCCTCTCTATCCGAATCCTTCAAAAGACTGTAGTCGATTTTTGCCTTATACTTTCCGTACTGCTCAAGGTAGTCGTCAGAGATGTCAAGCTTTTTTGCTATCTCGCTTATATGCTTCATTTCGCACTGCTGTGCGATTTCTATATCGGATAAATATGCCATATGTTTTTCCCCTCTTATTTAAAGTATTTTACTGCGGATTCGAACAGCTTCATATCGTATTCGCCCGTCACGTTTTTATATAGTCCCTTGCCAATTCTCTCGCTGTGTCCCATTTTACCGAACACACGTCCGTCGGGAGAAAGTATACCCTCAATGGCGGAGGCAGATCCGTTAGGGTTAAAGCGGATATCGTAGGTAGGATTACCCTCAAGATCAACGTACTGGGTCATAATCTGACCGCCTGCGCTGAGCTCCTTGATAAGTGCTTCGCTTGCTATAAATTTACCCTCTCCGTGGGAAATGGGTACGTTAAACGTGTCTCCTACGTTAACTCCACGGAGCCAGGGAGAATTGTTGGATGCTACTCTTACACGAACGATTCTAGATTGATGTCTTGAGATATCGTTGTAGGTAAGAGTGGGACAACTAGCGTCGGTGTCTATTATTTTTCCGTAAGGAACAAGTCCAAGCTTGATAAGAGCTTGGAAACCGTTACAGATTCCGCCCATTAAACCGTCACGCTTATCAAGCAGGGAGGTGATTTCATCTTTTACCGCCTGATTACGCATAAATGCGGTTATGAATTTACCCGATCCGTCAGGCTCGTCACCGCCGGAGAAGCCTCCGGGAATAAATACGATCTGACTATCTCTTACTTTTATCGCAAACTGCTCAACGCTTCTCGCCGTATCGTCGGCGGTGAGATTTCTGACAACGAAGATCTCGGCGTCAGCACCTGCGTCGGTAAAGACCTTTGCGGTGTCATACTCACAGTTTGTGCCGGGGAATACCGGAATCAGAACCTTGGGACGTGCAACCTTTACCGCAGGAGCGGCACAAGAGCCTACGTTATAGGAAAAGCTCTGAACATCCTCTTTTTTATCCGACACCCTTGTCGGGAATATACTCTCAAGAGTTGCCTCGTTTAAATGAAGCAGCTCATCAACAGATGCGCTCTCCTTATCAAGAACAATCTTAGGCTCTGAGGTGGTGACGCCTATTTTAAGTGCATAAGGATCATCAATTTCACAGTCCAGCTCTGCGACGATGAAGTCGTACATCATAGTATTGTACCAATTCTCACCTACTGTGCCGCATGACTTAAAGCCGATATTATTACCGAAGGACATCTTCATTACCGCCTCAGCAAGACCATTTTCAACAGCCCAGGCTGCCTTGACCTTGCCTTCCTGACAATGGCGATGGAAGGATTCCCATGCGGCCTTTGTCGACTCAGCACTCTTATCGGACGGAGCAAATAGATAAACAGGGTGATCTGCCTCCTTAAATTCAGGAGAGATAACCTCGTGTGCCTTAACAGGAGCTATTGCAAAGGAAATGAGAGTTGGAGGAACGTCTCTTTCAAGGAAGCTTCCCGACATAGAGTCCTTGCCGCCGATAGCTGCGGCGTTTAATTCAAGCTGAGCGTCCATAGCTCCGAGGAGTGCCGCAAAGGGCTTGCCCCAACGAAGCGGCTCGTTTCTCAGCTTCTCAAAGAACTCCTGAAGAGTTAAATATGCGTTTTTATAGTCAGCGCCTGCAGCAACTATTTTCGCCACAGAGCTGTAAACTGCGGCGCGAGCACCGGTGTATGGGTCAACCGACATTACGTCGGGATCAAAGCCCCAAGCCATAACGCTCGCCTGGTCGGTAGATTGTCCGGGAAGTGTAGGAAGAAGCGCCGCCATAGCCTGCGCAGGTGTTGTTTGCGTTTTTCCACCGAAAGGCATAAGCACCGATCCTGCTCCGATGGAGCTGTCAAATCGCTCCACAAGGCCTCGTCTGCTTGCGGTTTTTAGATCAGATGCCATATCACGAAGACCCGAATAAAGTGCCTTTGAAAATACCGTAAGATCCTTTTCGCTTACCTCAAGCTCGGTATGCTTGTCTGCACCGTTGGTATTGAGAAATTCTCTTGAAAGGTCGGCAATAATCTGCCCATTCCAGGACATAACCATTCTTGCCTCCCGGGTGACAACGGCAACTCGGTATGCCTCAAGGTTTTCCTTTTCGGCATATTCAATGAATTTGTCTGCATCCTTGGCTTCAACCACAACCGCCATTCTTTCCTGAGATTCGGAAATGGCAAGCTCGGTTCCGTCAAGTCCGTCATATTTCTTGCGAACTGCGTCAAGGTCTATTTTAAGTCCGTCGGCGAGCTCACCGATAGCAACAGAAACACCGCCTGCGCCAAAATCATTACAGCGCTTGATAAGACGGGTAACGTTGGGATCACGGAACAAACGCTGAATTTTTCTTTCCTCGGGAGCGTTTCCTTTCTGAACCTCAGACGCCATAGTGGTAAGCGATTTCATATTGTGACTCTTTGATGATCCGGTGGCACCGCCGATACCGTCTCTGCCCGTTCTGCCGCCGAGAAGAATGATAACGTCACCCGCCTCGGGACGCTCACGTCGCACATTACAAGCGGGAGCGGCAGCAACTACCGCACCACATTCAAGTCGCTTTGCAACGTAGCCGTCGTGGTATACCTCTGCCACGTGACCGGTAGCAAGACCTATCTGGTTGCCGTAGGAGGAATATCCGGCTGCGGCAGTCTGACAAATCTTTCTTTGAGGAAGCTTGCCCTGGAGCGTTTCGGAGAGCGACCTTCTAGGGTCGGCAGCGCCGGTCACTCTCATCGCCTGATGAACGTATGCTCTGCCAGAAAGAGGGTCTCGGATACAACCTCCTATACAAGTAGCAGCGCCTCCAAAGGGCTCTATCTCGGTGGGATGATTGTGCGTTTCGTTTTTAAACATAAGCAGCCAGTCCTGCTCTTCACCGTTAACGGTAGCGTTAACGTGAATTGAGCAAGCGTTTATCTCCTCGCTCTCGTCAAGTTCGGGGACAAGACCTCGCTTTTTAAGTAGTTTGCCGGCGATGGTGGCAATATCCATAAGAGTTTCTGGACGACCTTTTGCCTTTTCCTCGCCGTAAACCTCTGTGCGAGAGTCAAGATAACGCTGATAAGCCTCGGCAACCGCCTTGTCGCTTATCCTTACGTTGTCAATATGAGTTGAAAAGGTAGTATGACGGCAATGGTCAGACCAATAGGTGTCAACTACTTTTATCTCGGTTATGGTAGGGTCACGGTGCTCCTCGTTTTTAAAGTAATTCTGCAAGAACTTAAGATCATCGAGATCCATAGCAAGTCCCAGGCGTTCAAGAAACTCGACGAGTCCCTTATTGTCAAGGGCAATAAAGCCCTCAATAGTTTCTACGATTTCGGGGCACGAATGTTCAATATTCAGAGTCTCGGGCTTTTCCTGACTTGCCTCACGGCATTCAACGGGGTTGATAACGTATTTTTTAATCGATTCAAGCTCACCGTCGTTAATATTTCCGTATATTGCGTAAATCTTTGCCGTACGTACAACAGGCCTTTCGCACTGAGCGATAAGCTGAATGCATTGAGCTGCAGAATCGGCTCTCTGGTCAAACTGACCCGGCAGGTATTCTACAGCAAAAACCTTGGCACCCTCAAGACGTATGCTTTCACTGGCATCATCCATCTGAGGCTCTGAAAATACGGTGTTAACAGCACGGTCAAAAAGCTCTCTTTCGATCCCCTCGACGTCATATCTGTTGATCACACGAATAGCCTCAATACCCGAAATTTCAAGCAGCTCACGAGTTTCTTTGGTAAGAGAGGTTGCCTCGTGATCAAATCCTTTTTTCTTTTCTACATATATTCTGTAAACCATAGTTTACCTTTCCTTAACACAAGCCAGCGCACGTCTACCGATGTCACGTCTGAAGTACGCGTTTTCGAAGTGTATTTTTTCTGTCAGGCGATATGCCTCCTTGATGGCATTCTCCAATGTGTCAGCCGTAGCCGTCACACCGAGAACACGTCCGCCCGATGTGACAAGTCTGTCATTTTCAAGACTTGCGCCCGCAATGAAAACATCTTTCTTCACGTCCTTGGAGATAGTGATTTCAAAGCCCTTTTTATAACTCTCGGGATAACCCTTGGATGCCATAATAACACAGGCGGCAGCTTTGTTATAAAATTCAACATTGATTTCGGAGAGTCTCTCCTCGGTGACCGCCATCATTATATCAAGCAGATCGGTTTTAAGAAGAGGAAGGACAACCTGAGTCTCAGGGTCTCCAAAGCGACAGTTGTATTCAATAACCTTCGGGCCGTTTTTGGTAATCATCAGTCCGAAGTACAGACAGCCCTTGAAGCGTCTTCCCTCGGAGTTCATAGCATTTATAGTTGGAATAAAGATTTTTTGCATACAGCTGTTCTTTATTTCCTCGGTGTAGTAAGGATTGGGGGCGATAGTACCCATACCTCCGGTATTTAATCCCTCGTCATTATCCCCGGCTCGCTTGTGGTCCATAGAGGAAATCATAGGAACAATAGTCTTGCCGTCGGTAAAGGCAAGGACTGAGACTTCGGGACCCTCAAGGAATTCCTCAATAACAACCCTTTTTCCACTTTCTCCAAAAACCCCATCGGTCATCATAGATCTTACAGCAGCGGCAGCCTCGCCGTAATTCTTTGCAATGATAACGCCCTTGCCAAGAGCAAGTCCGTCTGCCTTAATTACCGCAGGATAGCTGACGTCTTTAAGATATTCAACAGCCGCACTCTCGTCAGAGAAGATTTCATAGGCTGCGGTGGGAATACCGTATTTCTTCATCAGCTCCTTTGAAAAAGCCTTGCTGCCTTCAATAATTGCAGCCGCCTTATTTGGACCAAAGCAGGGAATTCCCTCTGCCTCAAGAGCATCCACCGCACCGAGAACCAAGGGATCATCGGGTGCTACCACGGCGTAATCTATGCTATTTTCTTTAGCAAAGCCTAGGATTCTGTCAATATCCTTTGCGCCAATATTAACGCAAATTGCGTCTTCGGATATACCACCGTTACCGGGGAGGGCATATATCGTCTCAACAGTCTTGTTCTGTTTTAAAGATTTAATTATTGCGTGCTCACGGCCGCCGCCGCCAACAACCAAAATCTTCATTGCAAGCTCCTTAAATTAATGATGGAAAAGGCGCATTCCGGTAAAGGACATTACCATTCCGTACTTATCCGCCGCCTCAATTACAAGGTCGTCACGGATAGAACCACCAGGCTCGGCAATATAGCTGACGCCGCTCTTTGCTGCTCTGTCTATATTGTCTGAGAAGGGGAAAAAGGCGTCGGATGCAACGGTAACGCCTTTTATTTTAGAGAGATATTCATCCTTTTCCTCTCTGGTAAATGGCTCGGGACGCTCGGAGAAATATTTCTGCCATACTCCGTCGCCGAGAACGGTATCCGAATCCCTGTCCGAAAGATACAGGTCAATAATGTTATTCTTGTCGGGTCTGCCTACACCGTCGGCAAATTTAAGAGAGAGAACTCTCTCGCTCTGGCGAAGATGCCAGAGGTCTGCCTTGTCACCCGCAAGACGGGTACAGTGAATTCTTGACTGCTGGCCTGCGCCAACGCCGATAGCCTGTCCGTCCTTGGCAAAGCACACCGAGTTAGACTGGGTGTATTTTAGGGTGATAAGAGCAATAATCATATCGATTTTTGCGCTCTCGGGAAGCTCTTTTTTCTCTGTAACGATGTTTGAGAGAAGCTCTCGGTCAATTCTGATATTATTTCTGCCCTGCTCAAAGGTTATTCCGTAAACCTGCTTGGTCTCAATTTCAGCAGGTGCATAACCGGGGTCAATTCTTACTATGTTGTATGCACCCTTTCTTTTACTCTTAAGAAGCTCAAGAGCTTCGGGAGAGTATGAGGGTGCAATAATTCCGTCAGACACCTCTCGTGCAATTATTTTTGCGGTAGTGAGGTCACACTCGTCCGAAAGGGCAATCCAATCACCGAAGGAGGACATTCTATCGGTACCCCTGGCTCTTGCATAAGCGCAGGCAAGGGGAGAATCGTTAAGTCCGTCGATATCGTCAACGAAGCATGCCTTTTTAAGCTCGTCGGAAAGGGGCTTTCCAATTGCCGCAGAGGTGGGAGATACGTGCTTGAAGCTGGCTGCAGCTACCATACCAGTAGCCTCCTTAACCTCCTTAACAAGCTGCCAGGAATTGAAGGCGTCAAGAAAGTTGATGTATCCGGGTCTGCCCGAGAGAATTTCAATAGGAAGGTCGCTTCCGTCCTGCATATATATTTTTGCAGGCTTCTGATTGGGGTTACAGCCGTATTTAAGTTCAAATTCTTTCATTTTCTTTCCTCACATATTTTTATTTACTATTCTGGTTTCGGTCTCGCCGGACTCAATATCAATATAACGAACAAAGAGAGAAACCTTGTTATCTTCGTTAAGATTGGTCCAGATTAGATCTGTAAGCGAATCTATGTCCATATCGGGAAGCAAGAGGGTCTTGGGCTCACCCTCGAAGGAAGGAAGGGGATTGCCGTCACCGCTATATGTATGAATAAACTTTGCTCTTCCGGCAAGGGGAGTAGAGTATGCGTATGTAAATCTTTCACAGGAGCTATCGTCACCCTCTGCGCTCTTGAGTATTGACATAGCATAGTGCATTTCACCGCCATCGCGGTGAATAATACCCGATATTCTGGGGGTAAAGTTAGGCTTATCGTCCTCAAACTCACGGGTTCTCAGTGCCTGCTCAAAGGTCATCTGCCTGTCCATAAGCTGATAAATTGTATCTGTCTGGTCGCCGTTGGTAACGATGGTCTTGTTACCGAGAACACGAACGGGATAGTAGATTATAAGGTGGGGATCTACCATCTTAGATTCGTCGAATGCCTTGGTGCGCATGGCGTCACCCTCTGCCACGAATACACGGTTGCGGCTGTTGACGCTTCTTCCCATAATAAAATATGCGGTGATCGCCTTCTTGCCATCGGCACTCTTTCCTATAATTATTCCTCTGCCATGATATGAAAGAGAATTCAACTCTTCCTTAATAGTTAAAACCTTCATTTTATTCTCCTTTTATATGCACCTTACTGTCTTCAATAATTATTCTGTCCTCGCAGAAAAGTCTTACTGCCTCGGGAAGTATCTTCCACTCAGCCTCTTCCATTATACGTCTCTGAAGGATTTCGGGAGTATCGCCCTCTTTTACCTCAACCGCCCTTTGCAGAACGATTGGACCGGCGTCGCATTCAGGCGTTACGATATGCACGGTAGCGCCCGAAACCTTAACGCCCTTTTCTAGAGCCGCCTCGTGAACGCGAAGTCCATAGTAACCCCTACCGCAGAAGGAAGGAATAAGGGCAGGATGAACATTGAGTATCCTGTTGGGAAATCTTTCGTACATTGTTTCATCAATAATAGTAAGAAATCCTGCTAGTACAACCAGGTCTATCTCTCTTTCGCAAAGTGTGTCTGCAAGAGCTCTTGAATACTCGGCAATGTTGTCGAAGTCTCGCCTTGCAAGCACAATCGCTTCAATATTTGCCCCTGCCGCTCTTTCAAGGGCGAAAGCACCGGGCTTTGAGGAAATAACCAAAGAGATTTTTCCACATCCCAGCTTATCTTCTGCCTCGGCATCAATCAGTGCCTGAAGATTTGTTCCTCCGCCGGAGACGAGAACGCCTATTTTCTTTATTTTTTTGGTCATTATTCAGCAGCCTCCGATTTTTTGTTTTTCTTAAACGGAAGGGCGAGAAGTTCAAAAAACATACCGCCTACCGAATTTCCAAGGATAACTGTGATGATGTAAATTATTACCTCGACGGAAAGGCTTCTTGCAGCTGCAAAATAAAACATATTTGCGATAGAGTGCTCAAAACCGCTGAGGATGAACACGGGAATACAAAGGAATATACCCGCAAGATTTTGGTCATATTTTTTGAAAATGCTAACCGCCTGATACATCAGCATTCCGCAGAAAATAGCACGGATAAAGGCGGAAAACAATCCTTGTGTAAGCTTTGCTTTACATATTTCTGCTGCAACCACCGAAATAGAGGGGATTGCATAGCTGAGGGTAACGCCAAAAATTACGGTAGCAATAAAATTACCAAGCAGACCAAACCAAATAACAGACATATCTTCCTTTGAATGATTTGATAGCACGAAGCCGATCTTTCCGGTGTAAAGCGAGTATCCCTG
>JAZNFI010000161.1:0-2411 GCA_045589075.1 Candidatus Flemingiibacterium sp. | reverse complement strand
TGAATATTTAAATATCAAAAAGCACTTATGAAATTCATAAGTGCTTTTTTCTTTTCTTCAATTTAAGCTTTTTTCTTTCGTGCGCACAAATAATACACACCGTAGAATGCGGTAATATACAGCACGAACAAAAGAACCACGCAAATGGGGTAAAGAACGGGACTTCCGCCCACAAGATTATAAATAATGTCATAGGGCGTGCCGTCGCCGCGAACCAAAAACATATAATTGTAATCAATTATTATATTGGCTATAAACGCTACGGCGCAAAATCCGCCGAGAATACAGACCGTCACGGGAATATTTTTCTTTTTCATGCTTGTCATGCCCGAAATCATTATGTACAAAGCGGTAAAGCCCGAAATACAGTGGGTAACGCCCGATACTATGTTATCAAAGGAAAGGACGGGATAGGAGCCGTAGTCCTGACCTGCGAAATATGTTCCGAGAACTGCGCCGAGCACGCCGAAAATAGTAACGAAATCCATAGACGCTTCCTTCAGCCTGCCCTTGCAAAAGGCCGCCATGGGAATTGCAATCAACTGAATACTGCACAAAAACAGAGGAAGCTGGTACTTCCAATGCATGGGGTCCGCATTCACAACGCAACCCATAATGATCTTAAATATCTCAATGCTGTCAATGAGTATTGCCGCAACCACAAGCACTCGGTTTTTCTTTATGCTGTCCTTATTCCTGTTCCGAAGCCCGAAAACAACGGCGCACACTATCATGATGACCATCAATGAAGAAACAAACGTAAGGTGCTGCCAAGACATGTATCCCTCAGCGGGACGTTGATATCCGCCAAAACCAAAGAATTCTCTCAAGGAATTCATACCGTCAACTTGCCAAAATAAAGAGGCAAGTGTCACCTACCTTTCAAAGTACCGTTGGTACAGAGATTAAAAAAAGATTCTTCCTTGCCTGTCATTATACCACATTTTTCGACATTTGTCTACACTTTTTGAAAAATTATGGTAGATTTTTAATTTATATATTTATTAACATAAATGGAGTTCCACTTCATACTCAGGACCTAATTCCTCAACTACTCTTTTATAAAGATTTTCGGCTCTTTTATTAAAATCTGCCTGCTGTTCGGCGCTCCACAGTAAGGGGTCGGAGGGAGATTCCCAATTTAAACGGGTATCGTATTCCCTGCACATGGCTTTAATTTCCGAAATCAACTCTTCGGAAACACCACACTCTCCGGACATCGTGAACCCGCGATCCGTCCAAAGGCACCAACCTGCGCAGTAATCGAACATGAACCATAGTTTTTGTTTTTTATTCTTTTTCTTAAACAGCTTAAACATGATCTGCCCTCCTTTTCTGCAGTTTATCTCCCGAAGCTTTAATCGGGGTGGAAATACAAAGACAGGGTATCTTTTCACGCGAAAAGGTACCCCGCCCCCATAACTATGTATTCAATTATTTTACAATGTCTTTTGTAAGTTCAAGAGTATCTCTTGCGATTGTGAGTTCTTCGTCTGTGGGAATTACGAACATACGAATCTTTGAATCGGGTGTGGAGATATCAATTTCTTTGCCTCTGACAGCGTTCTTTTCTGCGTCAATCTTAACGCCGAGGAACGCGAGTTTTTCAGCAACTCTTGCTCTGTAGTGAGGGTTGTTTTCGCCGATACCGCCTGCGAAAGCGATTGCGTCGATACCGCCCATAGCTGCAGCGAATCCGCCTATGTACTTAACGAGCTGGTGGCAGATCATATTTTCAATAAGAATAGCTCTTTCGTCGCCGTCTTTTGCAGCCTGCTCAATGTCACGGTTGTCGCTTGTTTTCTGGGAAACACCGAGAATACCGGACTTTTTGTTCATGATGTTGTCGATTTCCTTGGGTGTGAGGTTTTCTTTTTCCATAAGAAGGGGAACGATTGCAGGGTCGATGGAACCGCAACGTGTACCCATCATGATACCTTCAAGAGGTGTGAGACCCATTGTTGTGTCGAAGCATTTACCGCCGTCAACTGCCGCGATTGAAGAACCGTTGCCGAGGTGACAAGTAACGATTTTTGTGTCTTTGGGGTCTTTGCCGAGCATTGCAGCTGCTCTGCCGCTAACGTATCTGTGGGATGTTCCGTGGAAGCCGTATCTGCGGATTCTGTATTTTTCATAGTATTCATAGGGAAGAGCGTACAAATATGCGTAGTCGGGCATTGTCTGGTGGAAGCCTGTATCAAAAACAGCTACCTGAGGAACGCCGGGCATAATAGCTTCACAAGCGCGGATACCTGTGAGGTTGTGGGGGTTATGCAAGGGACCGAGCTCGCAGCATTCTTCGATAGCCGCGATAACGTCGGGATTTACGATAACGGAGCCGCTGAACTTTTCGCCGCCGTGGAGAACTCTGTGGCCAACAGCCTTGATTTCGTCCATAGAATTGATAACGC
>JAZNFI010000160.1:0-5148 GCA_045589075.1 Candidatus Flemingiibacterium sp. | reverse complement strand
GTGCTCAGCGTTTGCTACCGCGCTCTTAAGGAGCTTGATAAGATGTTCGGATGCAGCCTTGGGGGTATTCTTAAGAATAGCCATAGCAGTTGCAGCATCCTTACCTCTGATAAGGTCGAGAACTATCTTAACCTTACGAGGAGAAATTCTTACATATTTCAGGTAAGCTTTTGCTTCCATCTGTTCCATTTACTTTGCCTCCCTTCGCAAAAAGCGATAAAAAGTTTGACATTATCCGATGTCGGATTTAAGTTCTATAATCAGTTGCCGTTGTTCGAGGTCTTGGAGCCCGCATGACCCTTAAAGGTTCTGGTAGGCGCGAACTCGCCGAGCTTGTGACCTACCATGTCCTCGGTAACGTATACCGGTACATGCTTACGTCCGTCATGAACTGCGATGGTGTGACCAACGAATTCCGGGAAGATCGTAGAAGCGCGGGACCATGTTTTAAGAACCTTCTTTTCGTTCTTTTCGTTCATGGCTTCGATTCTGTCAAAAAGCTTCTTTTCAACGAAAGGGCCTTTTTTAAGACTTCTGCTCATTAGTGTGCCTCCTTCTATTACTTACCGTTTCTGGACTTTACGATGAACTTGTTGGTGCGTGCCTTCTTGTTTCTGGTCTTGTAACCGTTGGTGGGCTTGCCCCAAGGAGTTACAGGAGTGGGACGACCGATAGGAGCGCGTCCCTCACCACCACCGTGCGGGTGATCGCAGGGGTTCATGACCGAACCGCGAACGTGAGGGCGGATACCTCTGTGGCGGGTCTTACCTGCCTTACCGAGCTTAACGTTCTCGTGATCGAGGTTGCCGACCTGACCGATGGTAGCCTTACAGTCAAGGCGAACAAGTCTTACTTCGCCGGAGGGGAGTCTAACCTGTGCCATGCCGTTTTCCTTAGCCATAAGCTGTGCAGCTGCGCCCGCAGAGCGAACAAGCTGAGCACCCTTGCCGGGATAAAGCTCAATGGAGTGGATTACGGTACCAACGGGGATGTTTGCGATAGGAAGGGTGTTACCAACCTTAATATCAGCGGAAGCGCCGGAGTAAATAACGTCGCCGTCCGTGAGTCCTGCAGGAGCGAGGACATAGCTTCTTGTGCCGTCTTCGTACTCAACAAGAGCGATATAAGCGGTTCTGTTGGGGTCGTACTCAATACCGATGACCTTTGCAGCCGCATCAAGAGTGTTCCTCTTGAAGTCGATAATTCTGTACTTCTGCTTGTTTCCGCCGCCTCTGTGACGAACGGTGATCTTGCCGTAGCTGTTTCTTCCGGCATTCTTCTTAAGAGTAACAGTAAGTTTCTTCTCAGGGCTGAACTTTGTGATCTCAGCAAAGGAAGGATCGCTCATGTGACGTCTTGACGGAGTAGTGGGCTTGAATTTAGTAGACATTGTTCACTACCTCCTATTACATCATGCTGTCGAAGAACTCGATGGTCTTGGAGTCGGGCTTAAGTGTAACAATAGCCTTTTTCCACTCAGAGGTGTAACCCTGATGATAACCGAGTCTCTTCGGCTTTCTCTTCATGTTGATGGTGTTAACGCTTTCAACGTCAACCTTGAAAAGCTCTTCAACCGCAGCAGCGATATCAGCTTTTGTTGCATCAGACATTACCTCGAAGGTATACTTCTTATTCTGCACGTTGTCCATGCTGGCTTCGGTAATGATAGGTCTGATTATAATATCGTGAGCCGTCTTCATTATGCGTATACCTCCTCCATTTTTTCTGCCGCTGCCTTAGCTACGATGAACTTATCGCAGTTGAGGACGTCGTAAACGTTAAGGGTGTTTACGAGAGCGGTCTTAACGCCGGGAATGTTTGCCATGCTCTTGATGGTAACAGCATCGTTGTCTGCGAGAACCACGAGTGCCTTTCTCTCGCTACCGAGAGCCTTGCGCATGTTAACCATAGTCTTGGTCTTGTACTCTGCGGTTGCAATGTTGTCAACAACGATCATGTCGCCGCCTGCAACCTTAGAGGAAAATGCGCTCTGAAGAGCGATTCTCTTAACCTTCTTATTGATCTCAAAACGGTAGCTTCTGGGCTTGGGGCCGAGAGCGATACCGCCGTGAGTCCACTGAGGAGAACGGGTTGAACCCTGTCTTGCATGACCGGTACCCTTCTGCTTCCAGGGCTTCTTGCCGCCGCCGGAAACTTCGGAGCGGGTCTTGGTAGACTGTGTACCCTGTCTCTGATTTGCGAGGTAGGATTTAACAGCGATGTGGAGAACCGCACTGTTTACCTCTGCGCCGAATACAGCATCGGAAAGGCTGATTTCGCCTACTTCCTTGCCTGCCATATTTACAACTTTCATATTAGGCATAGTGATGTTTCCTCCTTCCGCTTATGCTTTTACAGAATCGCGGATGAATACAATGTTGCCGCGGGAACCGGGAACGGCGCCCTTAACAGCGATAAGATTCTTTTCCGCATCGATTTTAACTACTTCCAGGTTGAGAACGGTAGACTTAACGTTACCGTACTGACCGGGCATATGCTTGTTCTTTTGGATTCTCGAAGGTGTGGAGTTCATACCTACAGAACCAATATGGCGGTGAACAGGACCGTTACCGTGAGTCATACGCATACGGTGCTGACCCCATCTCTTGATAACACCCGAATAACCGTGACCCTTTGATGTACCTGTAATGTCGACCTTTTCGCCTGCGGCGAAGGTTTCGGCGGTAATCACGTCACCGATATTCATGGAAGCAGCCCCGTCAAGACGGAATTCCTTAAGGTGTCTCTTGTTGTCAACGCCAGCCTTTTTGAAATGACCGATTTCTGCTTTGGTCATATGCTTTTCCTTGACTCCGCCGAATCCGAGCTGAACCGCGTCGTAACCATCGTTTTCGTTGGTCTTCTTCTGAACTACGGTGCAGGGGCCGGCTTCAATTACGGTTACCGGAATTACGTTTCCGATTTCGTCGAAGATCTGAGTCATACCGATCTTCTTGCCGATAATGGCTTTCTTCATTTTGGTTTCCTCCTAAGATTATTGGTTGACGCTTTAAATTTTCGGTTTACCGATTACGCCAACATGACCTTTCGGTTTGTCCTCTCGCGAGAACGGTGCGCAAAATCTCGATTAAAGCTTGATCTCGACTTCAACGCCAGCGGGAAGTTCAAGTCCCATAAGAGCTTCAACTGTCTTCTGCGACGGCTTAACTACGTCTATGAGTCTCTTGTGAGTTCTCATTTCAAACTGCTCGCGGCTGTCCTTATACTTGTGAACAGCACGAAGAATCGTAACGATCTCCTTCTCGGTAGGGAGCGGAATCGGACCGGAAACAGCCGCGCCGTTTCTCTTTGCGGTCTCTACGATCTTCTGAGCGGCTTGATCGACGAGAGTGTGATCGTAGCTTTTCAGACGGATTCTGATCTTATCCTTGACTGCCATTTGCTTTGCCTCCTTTTTCTTGATGGAGGGCGGTTTGATTCAAACACTGTGTCGGGTGTTTCATGAACTCCCGTATAAAAACCGCACTTACCGAGAGGGAAAACGCGGATATACGAAGCATGATTCACAGAACAAAATGTCTGATTGACAACGCCCGGTTAAATATCGGACATACTCAGGTGAAAATTACCCAGCGCAGACGGGCTTCGACCGTCCTGCTGCAACCTCTCACCTTAAAACGCACGTCAACGCTCCTATTATACTATAAAATCAATGGAATGTCAATACTTTTCACAAAAATAAGAAAGATTGTCAAAAAGAAATTTTTGCAGATTTTTTGAACATTTTTTGTGCACATTGTACAAGCAGTGGTCTTGTTGCTATTATTACCACCTCGGGTAATTTTTTTCATTTTTATTCATTTGTTAACACTGTCTTAATATGTATAAGCTATAATTACAGTAAATGCCCTATATTATATAAGGAAGTGTAGATATGAACCCTACAATCGGCAAAAAAAATACCCGTGTGCTTTTGATAATATCAATTGCCGCAGTAATACTCTCCGTAGTGACACGTTCTGTACTGACAGTCACCACACTTGATGCAAGATACGGTGTATATGAACATGGTAACGCAATCCCGACAATCTACCATATACTATTGCTCGTAATTTGCCTGCTCATGGCAGGATATGCTCTAATTTCAGCCAAATCAACGAATAAAGCTTTTTTCCCCGCTTCAAACAGCTTCACGGTGTTCGCTTCGTTCGCTTGCGGATTCCTGCTTGCTGCCGATTTTCTGATAACTTTTATAACCGTTGCAGCAAACGGTCTATCCCCCACCAGATTTGATATTATTGAAATTTGCTTCTCTGTACCTGCGATTATATATTTCATCGCCATTGCCGTTAAACCCAAAAGTCGCTCGTCAGTGCTTGCTCTCGCTTCCCTTTTTCCAATAGCATGGTGCGCCGTATGTCTTATCAGAATGTATTTTGACACCACCGTGCTTATGACAAGCCCCGACAGAATACTCGGTCAAATCGCCCTGCTTTCCGCGATGATATTTTTCCTCTCCGAAGCAAGAATCAGAGTTTCAAACTTTTCGCATAGGCTTTTCACAGCATCGGCATCAGTAGCACCCGTGCTTCTTCTGACCCACGCAGTGCCCAACCTGCTGTTTGCAAATAGGCTCGCCATCGGCGAGTCATACAGCACAATTCGCTGTGCCGTAGAAATCGCTTTTGCCCTCTTTGCATATGCAAGACTGTCCCTATATAATAAGGAAGAAAACTTGTCGGAAACGGCAAAATAATGACTTTTTATCACAAATTTTACAAATAGGCTGTGTTACCTTCTTGACTTAAATACAACTCACAAAAACACCCTCGGCAAATGATATGCACCCCAAAAGTTAGACACACTTTTGGGGTGCATATCAACAGCACAGAACTCATTTACAAATTTAATTTTTTTCAACCTTTGAGATTCACTTCATTTATTTCATATACACAACAGCAATATAGCAATTGCTCCGCATAATACCCCAAGCCATTGACGTTTTGTCAACTTTTCTTTGAATAATAACAATGAAATAAGCGTGACGTCCATGAGTTCGCAACCACACATTACAGGAAAAAATAAAATGCTATCCAACGTTCCCGATAAATATAAATTTATAGTATGGTTTAACGCTGTTGCAAAGCCAGCCACCAGCAATATAACTATTCTAGAAATTTGTTTATT
>JAZNFI010000159.1:0-7818 GCA_045589075.1 Candidatus Flemingiibacterium sp. | reverse complement strand
CATGATTGAAAAGCCGAGCCCCAGCGAGGCTTATTCCAATCTCTCAATTTTGGGACGTGTGCTTCTTACTCCCGAAATTTTTGATATCCTTGAGGCCACACCCCCCGGTGCGGGCGGCGAAATACAGCTGACCGATGCCATGAAGGTTATGGCACAAAACGGCGGAATGACCGCTGTTGACTTCGAGGGTGAGCGTTTTGATTTTGGATCAAAACTAGGTTTTTTGACGGCTAACGTAAAATCAGGCATTAACCATCCCGAAGTGGGGGATGATTTTAAGCGTTTCCTCATAGATTTTGTAAGCACGCTTGATAAATAGTAATCTCGCCTTTAATAGGCGTGAAAACCGCTTCATCTGTCGTGATTTATACCGTTATTCACCTTCTGTGGCGATTTTTCGACCCAAATCAATAACTATTCCAAGTACGATACTCCGCATCATGCAGAAAGGAAGCTTTTCGAAAACTACACCCCTTATTGAATCGAAAGCTATGGTAATTATTATGAACCGAGTTTCAAAGGAAAACTACTACCTTGATATTGCCCAGACTGTCGCCGAGAGAGCCACGTGTCTTCGCAAAAAGTACGGTGCGATCATCGTAAAGAATGACACCATTGTGTCAACGGGATACAACGGTGCTCCGAGAGGCAGAAAAAACTGCACCGACCTCGGTATGTGCATGAGAGACAAGCTGAATATCCCCAGAGGTGAGAGATATGAAATGTGCCGTTCTGTTCATTCGGAGGCAAATGCCATAATCGCCGCTTCAAGAGAGCAAATGCTCGGTGCCACACTTTATATGGCTTGCGTCGACGGAAAAACCGGCGAACTTGTTGGCGACACCTGCTCCTGCATGATGTGTAAGCGCATGGTTATCAACGCGGGAATTGAAAAGGTTATAATCCGCACCTCGCCGACAGAGTATAAAGTTATTGATACCGCGAGCTGGATAACCGATGATGATAGCCTTTCCGGCGTATTCGGATATTGACCTTACCGCGTCATCCAACACAGTCACTCCATGCTATAATTACTTCTATCCATTCCTACCACGCTCACCGAAGGCATCATATCGGAATGAGAAACGGTCGTCTGTGTTAACGTACTTGCAGCAGAGCTTATAGAGCGTTTCCCATGTATGCGTTAAAAATTAAATCGCTGTCAAAAAATGTGTCATCACTCTCACCGAGTACCCTTGAATCTTATAAGTCCTGTGCCGCAAATTTTATATCGATAATTCGGAAGGATTTTAAATTTTGAGTATAACTGTTCGAAAAGCGGATATAAACGATATTCCATCGCTCTGCAAGCTGGAAGAAGAATGCTTTTCCCGCCCCTGGAGCGCAAAGAGCTTTGAAGACTTTTTTGCCAACGGATGCTCTCATTGTATTGTGGCGGAAAATGACGACATAATAGTGGGATATGTGGGAATGAATCTGATACGCGGTGAGGGGGAAATCACCAATCTCGCCGTAACGGGTAGCTTCAGACGCCATGGTGTTGGTTCAATGCTCATGGATGCAATGTTAAAAACAGACGGCCTTTTACGCATAATGCTGGATGTCCGATTATCAAATACGCCAGCAATATCACTTTACAAAAAACTAGGTTTTTTGGAAGACGGTGTCCGAAGAAGCTTTTACCAAAACCCCAGAGAGGACGCCGTGCTGATGAGTCGATATGTAAACAACACATAAGAAATGACTCTGCAGCTTTGACACTCAAAGCAGCCCAAATTCCCAAAGGAAGGAATCTTTCGCTTTTACGAAAGCAACGACTATAAAAATGCTTATACTTGCCATTGAAAGCTCCTGCGACGAAACATCAGCATCAGTATGCCGATTTGATGACCACAGTCGTGAGATCTTATCAAATATAATCGCATCCCAGATAGAAACACATAAGCTGTACGGCGGTGTAGTACCCGAAATAGCAAGCCGTGCACACTGCGATGCCATTTCCGGAATAACCTACGAGGCTCTGGAAACAGCAGGCGTCACCCTTTGCAAGATTGATGCTGTGGCTGTCACTGCACAGCCGGGGCTCATCGGTGCGCTTCTTGTTGGTGTAAACTTCGCCAAGGCACTTGCATATGCCAACAACAAGCCGCTCATTCCCGTCAACCATATAAGAGGTCATGTTGCGGCAAATTACTTTGTTTATCCTGAGCTGAAGCCTCCATTTCTTGCACTTGTGGCTTCCGGAGGGCACACATCGCTCATTAAGGTTACTGACTACACCTCATACGAAACCATAGGCAGAACAAGAGATGACGCTATAGGCGAAGCGTTCGATAAAGTCGGCCGTGTTATGGGGCTACCGTATCCCGGAGGTGCAGAAATGGATAGGCTCGCCTCTTTGGGAGACAGCCGTGCTGTAAAATTCCCCTCCGCGGCAGTTATAGGCGATAACCTTGACTTCTCTTTCAGCGGTCTTAAGACGGCGGTTATTAACCACCTTCACAATATAACCCAAAAAGGCGACGAATACGACCGCGAGGGCATCGCCGCTTCATTTACAAGAACTGTCACAGCCTCTGTCACAAAGAAGCTTTCAATGGCTTGTGAGTCAACGGGGCTTGGAGACATAGTGCTGGCAGGCGGAGTCGCGGCGAATTCTCATCTGCGAACAGCGCTTGAAGATTTGTGCAGGAAAAAGCACCTTCGGTTATATATGCCGCCACGTTCCCTCTGCGGCGACAATGCCGCTATGATAGCTGCTCAGGGGTACTACGAATACCTTGCCGGCGTACGCGCAGACACCTCTCTGAACCCAAAAGCAACCGGGAAATAGTGTTGAAAAGCTCTGAATGGGTTTTCCACAAGTTGTTGATAAGTAAGTGGAAAACGCCCGTTCCGTCCCGTTAAATCTGAAAAAACGACACGATTTTACACAAAATGGGTGTTCGGCAGCATGTTTTGCTGTGGAAAACTACGTTGACAATGTGGGAAACCACACATTAATAAAACTGTAATTATATTTAAAGGAGTTATAAAAAATGACAAATTATGATGCAAATATTAAGTCTGCACTCGATAAATTTGAGGCAGTTTTAAGAAGCCAGCTTGAAAGAGTCGAGAAGATTAATGCCGCTAAGGATTTTGTTGATTATACATCCCTTCCCGTACTTACTATCGGTATTTGCGGAGGCGACGGAATAGGACCCATAATCACCAAAGCTGCCAAGGACGTTCTGGCGTACCTGCTTGCAGATGAAGTAAATCAAGGCAAGGTAGTATTCAAAGTCATCGACGGTCTTACCATTGAAAACCGTGCCGCCTGCAACAAGGCTATTCCAGACGATGTCATGGAAGAACTTTATGGTTGCGATGTTATTTTAAAGGGCCCCACAACCACACCACGCGCAGGTGATCCTTGGCCCAACATCGAATCTGCAAACGTGGCAATGAGAAAGAATCTTGACCTTTTTGCAAATGTACGCCCCGTTAAGGTCCCTGATAAGGGCATAGATTGGATATTTTTCCGCGAGAACACTGAGGGGAGCTATGCTGTAGGATCCCAGGGTGTGAATGTCACCGATGACCTTGCCGTGGACTTCTGCGTTACCACCACAGAGGGAACTAATCGTATAGCGCGCCTTGCCTTTGAATACGCGCGCAAGAATAAAAAGAACAGAGTTTCCATCGTCACCAAAGCAAACATTATCAAGACCACTGACGGAAAATTCCTGCGTATTTGTGAAGAAATCGCAAAGGAGTATCCCGAAATCACAACTGATGAATGGTTCATCGACATAATGACTGCAAAGCTTGTTGATGAAAAACGCCGCACAGATTTTAAGGTGTTTATTCTTCCCAACCTGTATGGCGACATCATCACCGATGAAGCTGCAGAGTTCCAGGGTGGTGTTGGTACCGCAGGATCTGCCAACATAGGCAAAAAGTATGCAATGTTTGAAGCCATCCACGGTTCAGCGCCAAGGATGATCAGGGAAGGCAGAGGCAAGTATGCCGACCCCTGCTCCATGCTTCGCGCCGCTGTACTTCTGCTCTCACACATCGGAAGACAGGATGAAGCCGACAAGCTTGAAAAGGCCCTTGATTACTGTATGTTCGAAAACAAAAAATACGTCATTACTGGTCGCGACACAGGTGCTACCTGCGACGAGTTCGCAGCATACGTGATGGATACCATAAAAAACCTTTAATAGGTGTGCAAAGTCCGAAAACAAAACAGAAAGGACACTGAACAATGAAATCGGATAACCTCGAACCATACCCTTTCACCGAGGAGAAATTTGAGGCGAAAAACCGTGTTTCTCCTGCGGTTATCAAGCGTTTGCCGAGATACCACCGTTATCTCAGAGAACTGCTTGCAAACGATATTCTCCGCATATCTTCTGGTGAGCTTTCAAGAATTATGCATGTGACCGCCTCCCAGATACGTCAGGATCTTAACTGTTTCGGGGGTTTCGGTCAGCAGGGTTACGGATATAACGTAAAATATCTTTACGGTAAGATCGGTGAAATTCTCGGCGTTTCCCAAAATTTCTGTGCTATAATAATAGGTGCAGGCAATCTCGGAAGCGCGCTTGCCGCAAGCCCCATATTCGAGCGACGTGGTGTAAAGCTCACTGCCCTATTTGACAACGCTCCCACTGTCATCGGAAAAAACATATCCGGTTACACCGTTCGCTCCATGGATGAGCTTGAGAGCTACTGCAAAAACAACACGGTAAACATAGCCGTGCTTACACTTCCCAAAACCGCAGTCCGCGAAACCGCGGAGATCCTGGCTGATATGGGAATCAAGGGACTTTGGAACTTTGCCAGTACTGAAATAGATCTCTCCCACAAGGGTACGGTTGTTCAGAACGTACACATGGGTGATTCGCTTATGACTCTATGCTATGAGCTTACAAAAAACAATCCCTTAGAATAACACTGATAATAAATTTTCAAATCGGGTTTAGCGGCTTGTGTTGCCATTTTGGCAATGTTTGCTGTACAGCCTCAAAATTTTTGCGATGCTTACACCGCGCAGAAAGGAAGCGTTTAGCAAGCCATGCTCCTCATCGCTTGCTAATGCCATAGTTACAATTATGAGCGTGAAAAAACTGAAAATCGAATACGGCGACAGTGTTTTCTCGCTCCCGAGAAAACAATTGATGGAGGCACTCGGAAAGGCAAGCGGATTTGATCTCAAGGTGCTTATTCACCTGGCTTCGGATGACGAGCTTCGCCTTAACGCAGAAAAGGCAACCGAGGATCTCTGCCGCCGACTTGACTGCACCCCCAGTGCTTTTATGAAATCAGTAGGATTTTGGAATGGCTTCGGTGTGCTCACACCCTGTGAGAGTGATGATATTCCTCACAGTTCCTCTTTAAGTTCGCCTGGGCCAGCCAAAAAAACTCTGCAGTCAAGTGACTTTCCCGTATATTCTGAAAGCCGCGCCGCAGACGTGATAGAAAATCATACCGAGCTTGCGGGTATAATGGACGCTTGCCAACAGATAGTTGGGCGGATTTTTACCCCAAATGAGGTTCAATCCGTGGTAGCCATATACGACTACCTTGGGCTTTGCGATGACGGATATATCGTAACTCTATACCAGTTTTGCAAGAAAAACGGCAAAACTTCACCAAGGTACATTGAAAAGACGGCAATATCTCTCTTTGATCAAGGTATTGTCAGTACATCTCTTCTAAATGATTACATAAAGAAGAAAGAGGATCTTGATGACATGACCTCAAAGGTGCGTTCACTCATTGGTGCTGTATCACGAAAACTCACGCCCAAGGAGACAAAGTGTATCGAGTGCTGGTGTGACGAATGGGGCTTTTCATTCGACGTGATAAGCAGAGCCTATGAAGTTACCGTTGACAAAATTGGTGAATATAAAATGCCTTACATGAACCGGGTGCTTGAAAATTGGCACAACGCCGGGCTTGTCACCATTGAGGATGTGGACGCTTCCCTTGAGAGCTATCAGAAGAAAAAATCCGAACCTTCCGCTAGTGAAGATTTTGAAGTGAACGAGTATTTTGAAGCGGCACTCGAAAGGAGCCGTCGCTACATGGAAGAAATGAAGAAAGAGGACGACGGAGGTTGACATGGGATATAACAGAGATAACTATGCACGAATCCGTCAGGATTTCCAAGGCAGAAACCTTCGTGCAAAGGAAGCGGCAGAGGCAAGGTGTCTGGAACTGTATAAAAAACACCCCGAGCTTGAAAAAATCGACCGCTTGCTGTCATCAACGGGCATGAAGATCCTTCGTGAATCTGTGAAAGGCTCTGATGGTCTTGAAGAGCGCATAGCAAAACTTAAAGAAGAAAACCGTGAGCTTCTTTCTGCCAGAGCGGCGTATCTTGAATCGGTCGGTTACCCTGCAGATTATACGTCAGTTAAATATGAGTGTGATAAGTGCAGCGATACCGGTTTCGTTGGTACAAAGATGTGTGAATGTATGCGCAGGGAGCTAATTATGGCAGGGTATGAAAGCTCCGGACTCTCGAAGCTTGTGAAAACACAGAGCTTTGAAAGCTTTTCGACAGACTTCTACAAAGACACACAAAACGCCGCTGAAATCATGTCCGCAAATCTCAAAATGTGTAAGCGTTATGCGAAAAAATTTGATGCGGGCAACGGGGATTCCCTTCTTTTTATGGGTAAATCGGGACTTGGCAAAACACATCTGTCAACCGCCATTGCAAAGGTAGTTATCGAACGCGGTTTTGATGTTGTTTATGAAACCTCACAGAATATTCTCGCTGATTTTGAATATGAGCGATTTGGCAGAAGCTACAGCGATTCATCACCGGTTAGAACAGACAAATATTTTGAGTGTGACCTTCTTATTATTGACGATCTTGGAACAGAGGTGGCAAACCAGTTTACTGTTGCCTGCATTTACAATATTATCAATACACGAATAAACAGCTCAAAATCTATGATTATCAGCACCAATCTTTCCACAAAAGAGATAATTGATCGTTACGGCGAGCGCATAAACAGCAGGCTGAACGGCGAATTTTTGGGACTTAACTTTGTTGGGAAGGACGTCCGACTGAAAAAGGCCAGACTCAACAAATAATAAACTTCCCTCTGATAACACATATTAAGAAGTCATCTCAAATTAATTTTGAGATGACTTCTTTGCTGTTATATTTTTCTGTTACATATATTGATATAAATATAAGCCTTGCACGCAAAGAATCTTTTGGGTAACGGCGTATATTTCTGACAAATTCGGTTAAAGATTTATTTATAGTCATTTGTGAGGAGGATTTGTATGAAACGGGGATATGAATACGGAATAGTATATCTTACAGGTGCTGCAGGATATACATTGGTCGAGCTTGCCTGGCGAGGATACTCACATTGGACAATGACCCTTACAGGAGGGGCTTGCCTGTCACTTATATATTTAATTGAATCGAAATACGGAGATTCTCCCCTGTGGAAACGATGTACCGCCGGAAGTCTTGTTATTACACTTTCAGAACTTATGGTAGGCTTTACAGTAAACATTCTTCTCGAATGGCAGGTTTGGGATTACTCTAAACTGTGGTTCAATTTATTTGGCCAGATCTGCCTTTTATATTCGGTTTTATGGTTTCTCCTCTGTATCCCCGTTACAAAGCTGTGCTCATTATTAAAAAGGATACTGACGTGATGATTCATCCAACGACTTTTATGCCGCTTAACAAAACAACACCAGCGTAACCCTACAATAATAAAAACCGCTCCCTTCGGGGAGCGGGATTTATTATTGTAGGGTTACGCTGGTGTTGTTTTGTTAAGCGGCATAAAAGTCGGTGGATGAATCATCACGTCAGTATCCTTTTTAATA
>JAZNFI010000158.1:0-2560 GCA_045589075.1 Candidatus Flemingiibacterium sp. | reverse complement strand
GATCTTTCCGACCTTGATGTCGGGGCGCTCATCAGCGATTTCCTCAACAATCGGTACTACCATTCGGCAGGGGCCGCACCATGGTGCCCAAAAGTCCAGAAGGACTTTCTTATCGGAATTTAATACTTCATTTTGAAAATTCTTATTATTGATATTGATAGCAGACATATTTACGTCCTCCTTTTTTCTTTGTGGCTTTATTATATCACAGCTTTTGACATCGTTCTGTGATGATATCACATTTCTTACTTCTTGCACCCTGTCTTGTGTCTCATCTTGTTCTCTATCTTGTACTTTATCTTGTATCTTTTCCCATCTCTTGTATTGGCACGATTTAACAAACACATCTTGATGGGTAACTTGGGAGGTATCCACCTCAAAGACAACCACCTCTTTCTCTATCGGTTACACTGCCGAAACACCTATCTTATATAATGTTAAGTACCACTTTACAGATAGGAGAACTGTTAGTAAAAACAAGCTATTAAAAATACAGCGATTTGTGGTGTCATTTATCCTTATGATTTTGACGCATTTTGAGTATTTTGAAAAGCTCGAAAACCCGCATAAGCACAGGGTTTTTCGGCGTTTTTTCTGACGCAAAAATCAAAAAATATGCGTCAAGGACATTTGTGTAAAATATTAAAAAGCCTCGAAAACTCAGTGTTTTCAAGGCTTTTTCCGGCTCCCCGTGCCTGGCTCGAACAGGCGACATCATGATTAACAGGCCAGCCGCTATAAACCGTCCATTGGGTGCTATTTGTCCATTATCTCCAATTCCATTAGAATTTATGGACCTGCGACACTCCATACGGGCATCACGCCTGTATGGAGCAGGTCATATCAACACATGGGCTAAATGCCCGCAAAAAGAAAGAGGTGTAACATTTGTACAGTTATTTAGACTTTGAAACGATTCATGCCCTTCCGGACGTGGTAAGAATTCCGGAGCTGTCAACAGCAATTGGTCTATCGCAGGCGCGTACATACCAACTCCTTGACGAAAAACAAATTCCCTATATCAGAATTCAAAAGCGAATTATTGTTTTCAAGGAGCATTTACTCCAGGGGCTATCCGACCAAAAGAGGTACACCGACACTGCCAAGCTCAGAGCACTCGATTCACTGCCCGACGTGTTTCCCCCAAATTGCTTGGTAGAAGCATTCCGGATATCTCACGGTTTGGCATATACCATAGCACATCTGCCCGGGTTCCCTGCTGTTATGGAAAGAGACCGGATCATCGTGGACAAGCACGGGCTGATCCGTTGGATCAGACGTAACGAACAATACATAGCAAACAAAAACGGAAGATAATCTCTTTATTTCCGGCATATAAAATAATACAAAGTCAAAAGGCGGTGGCGGAATAGGGTTTCCGTCACCGCCTTTGGGTTTGGTTAAGTCTGTGCGTACAAAGGGCTGCGCAGGCTCTTTTGTTTAGTTTCGGTTGTTTTACTCCGTCGCAGAGAATTTCACCTCTTTCAAAGTGAAGCCTGCCCACGTAACGTTTGTACCTACCGTTGCTTTCAGATCGCCCTCGGCATTTGCCTGATCGGGATGCAGCGTGAGGGTAATATTAGAAGAAAGGGCTTCACCTGCAAACAGATTTACATTTACTTTTGTGATAACAGAGCCTAACAAGCAGAAAAGAATAATGGTTGTACGTTTTTTATGTTGTTTCTCCTTTACCAATAGGGGATTTATATCTTATTTTCAAGATAGATTTCCGCATCAAAGGTGTACCTTTCATTATCTCTTGATGACGGGATAATCTTCGCCCTGCGCCCAGTACTCACCCAGCTGAGTGGTAATTGTGCCGTCCCTGAGATCATCCCCCGTTACACTTGTGATCTCTACGTTGTCACTCTCGGGATTCAGAAGTGAATCGCTGTGTACAGCCGCAAGACCGTCGTCACCGAGGTAATAGCAATTCTTGATTGCATTAACGCTCCGAAGCGTGCCAAATGCCGCAAGCTCTGCCTCGTCGGTCAGGTTTGCACCGCGCTCAAACTTACCTGCAAACAGGCAGTTTTCAAGGGTAGTCTTTGCACCCGTGTTGGAGAAGCTGAGGAAACCGCCCATATAAATGGTTGCGTAGTTATTATAACTGTTCTTTACGTAATCCGTCTTGATGGTGCCGTAAGCGCCGCAGTTGCGGATGGTCACTTCACCGGTATTCTCCTGAATCTTGCCAATAAAGCCAGCGGCACCGGAGACCACACGGTACTCGCCTGCATTAAAGGTGCCGTACCAAGAGCATTTTTCAATGAGGCTCTGGTGGTCTGCGTATCCCACAAAGCCGCCGATCATACCGATGCCGTGGGCCTTCGCGGTAACATTCACATAAGAGGTGATATTCTGAATGACCGCACCGTTGCGCTCAAGGTCGTTTTCTCCGTTCAGGCCGCAAATCGAGCCGATGACACCGCCAACGTAATCGACCTCAGCGTTCACGACCACCTCACCGTAGATGGTAAAGTTCTTAACCGTACCCGTTCTGACCTCACCGAAGAAGCCAACGCCGTTTTCGGAACCTTCCACGTTCAGACCCCTGATG
>JAZNFI010000157.1:0-12536 GCA_045589075.1 Candidatus Flemingiibacterium sp. | reverse complement strand
AGCATTTACTGCTAACTGAAGGCTTGTGTACTTGTGATTTGCATTGTCGCCAATCTGTGCAACAAATGATACTGAATTACCGTGAGTACCTTCGACTAATTTAGATACGGTACTCGATTTAATTGCCTCAGACGCAGTTACCGGAGTACCAAAGGTTGTTGGAGCATCGGATGGTATGCTATCAACTGCCTCTATGGAGAAGTTATCCATGCAGTAATGCTGATAGTAAGAATTATCTGCATCCCCACCGCGCGCCACTATAAGCTGTGTAACATTGTTTCCGGCAGGAACGGTGAAATATACTTCAACCTTTGTCCACGCATCACTTGTGAGGTACACATTCATATAACCGGTATTACCATCTGTCCACATTGCGAGGAAACGGATACAGGATACCTCGCCGGGATTCAAGGTACGGAAGTAACCGGTGAACTTATATGTTCCCTCGCCAATGGTTGTGCCATCATCATCAATATGAAGCCTATATAGGCGAGTACCCTGCTGGATATGGCTTGCAACAAGGTAGCCGCCGTTAGCGTCTACTACGTAATCAAGCTGCTGTGTCCATTGATCAACTCTATCAAGTCCAAAGTTTGTTTGCCAAACACCACAATTATTATTAGATTTAGTATTGAAAGCACCATTAGGGGCTGTATTGAAGCCGCCGTATGGGAGCAGGTTGTCAGCAGGAAGTTCATCTTCGCTTATTGAAAGCGGCGGAGCCTTAGTTACACCTGCATCTGCAGCAAACACCAGGGTGGGCATCATACCCACGACCATCATAATGCTGAGAAGCATTGCCATGATACGCTTAAAACTAAGTTTCATGAGTATTTTATACTCCTTTCACAAAATAATTTTTTGTCTTGTTTTGAGGGAAATGGGGCTTTACGGAGGTCGTCTGCTTGCAAGTAGAATCGTCATTCTCATGGCAGCACTCTCCTTTCTTATTATTATATATTTTTTAGTGGAAGCCTTTATATTATCTCGACTATGCGAGTAATATACAAAACAAGAAAAATGTTTACCTTATTAATATAGGAAA
Organism: Candidatus Flemingiibacterium sp.; assembly: GCA_045589075.1. GTDB lineage: Bacteria > Bacillota > Clostridia > Oscillospirales > CAG-272 > Flemingiibacterium. Next base: position 11,491 of record JAZNFI010000157.1, on the reverse strand, counting down.
TCTTGCAGACGGGATGCGGTATCCTCAATATTAAAGGAGAGGATAGCCATTTTTTTGTACCATGCAAATTGGTATGCGTCTTTGTAGGGTATACTCTGGGATTCTATTGCCAGGTCTCCTACATTTCCAATGACGGATGCGGCAAGGGAGGTGAGTGTGCTTGCCGATATATTGGTCTTTACCATTCCCATGGCATACTTCGTTATGTCAAGAATCTCGGCAAGAGATTTTTCGGAAATAATCTTGCGGAAAACGGCGGTGATAACCTCACGCTGCCGTTCGGTACGGCCGAAATCGTTGTCGCTGCTTCGATTTCGCATATGGCGAAGTGCAGCAGTGCCGTCAAGCTGTATCGGCTCGGTTGAATACTCAACGCCAGCCTGCTTTGCTTCCGATTTGCTAAGTATCAGTTCAACTCCGCCTATGTAGTTGATGAAATCCTTTGCGCCGTTAAAATCAATGACCACAAAATGCTGTATATCCAGCCCAAAAAGCTGATTGACCGTATTAACGGCTAATCCAACACCGCCAAAGGCATATGCTGTATTGATGCGGTTCCAATCATGTCCCTCAATGGGAACAAGCAGGTCGCGAAGCAAGGACACCATCTTAACCGAACCTGTCTTTTGGTTATACGAAAGGACGATCATAGCATCGCTTCTTCCGCGCTCCATTGTCACATCTCTCGAATCCGTACCAAGCACCAGAATGTTTATGATGTCCGCATTCTTTTCTTCAACTTTATATATAGGTATTTTCCCATATACGTTCACCACCTTGGACGAGTTCGAAAACGAGTTCTTGGTGTTTGGTTTTGGGGCTTTGGAGGCAGTGCTGTTATTTTGCTTCGGTGAAGCCGATGCTCCTGCAAGGCTCGAATCGCCTTCAGGGGGAGTATAGGTTATAAAGGGGAGTGTTTCCGGAGCACTCGCTTCGGTTGTATCGTTATCCGATGAGGTCTCCTCTATGAACTCGGAAGTCGCCGGGGGTTCATCCGGAATGTCTGTAATGCCCTCGCTGCCGGGAATAATCTCAGGATATTCGGGAAGCACATACTCTAAAGGTCGCTCTACCGGTGTCATAGGGGTGTAGCTTATATTATTGTACTGTACATACAGCACGGCAATCGGCACAGCGATGACGACAAAAATCAGAATAAACAAGATCAGAAGAAGCCGAAGTAAAATTCGTTTTTTCTTTGGTTTTTCCGTCATACTAATCACCATAGCCCTCGCGAAAATTTATTTTTCAGGCTAACTCCTTTGTCCGGCAGGCTGATTTTTTACCAGAGGTAAAACTCATCAGCGAACCTCAAAATTTCATCGACATCCCTACCAAGCTTTTTATTTAAAATCCGCACAGCGGCATCTAAATTCGGAGGACGGGTAGTTGTGTTATGGCAGTCGGTGACAAGGACAGCGCTATAACCGGTCAGAAGCTCCACTGCTCTGCGTCTATGCCAAAATGGCATCAATGCCGCCGTACTGACCTGAATGGGAAACCCCATCTCCAGCAGCTGTTCTATATGTGCTTTGGTCTGCGTCTCAAAATACCGATCTATGTGAGCTATCATCGGCGTAATTCCGCGCCGCCCTGAGATGGCATAAAGCTGACGGAACATTTCATCGTTCCAAGGAGTCACTGGCGGCTCAACAAGCAAGATTTTCGTTCCCGCATAGCAGAGCTGTTCCAGCTCCTGCCAATCAGCCATTCCGGGGACATAACAAACCTCAGCCGAAAGAATCAGCCTCGGATGTTTTACTCTATCAAGGACATTCTGCAGCTGTGTCATGGCGTTTGCACGGCGATTCAAAAAATCGGATATGTGTTCCCTGTCACGGTAAAAATGCGGAGTCAGCGCAACCGCCCCGGTACCTTGCTCTGCTTCCATTGCGAGCATTTGCAAGGCGGTCTCTATATCCGGCGCGCCGTCATCCATCCCCGGAAGGATGTGTGTATGCAGGTCAGTCATGGTTATTACGACTGCGGAGGTGCAGGCGGTTCATAGTCGGGTTTTGGACGGTGCCCGTAGCCATATCCGTAGCCGTAGCCGTAGCCGTATCCGTAGCCGTAACGGTTGTAGCCATACTTGCCATAGCTGTATTTGCCGTACTTCTTGTAGCGGTACCTTCCGTAGCCGCTGACGGAGTCGGAGCTAATACCGTTAAAAACAAAACCGAGAACCTTGGCTTTGGCATATTCCAGCTGCTCTATGGCGTGAATAACCGCTCCACGTTCGGATTGTTCTGCTTTGACAATGAACAGTACGCCGTCACACATCGGTGCTAAAACAACGGGGTCAATGACCAGATTCACGGGCGGAGAATCTATTACTATGTAGTCGTACTCGCTGCGGAGCGTTGTGAGGAGTGCCTGCATTTTTGCAGATGCCAAAAGCTCGGAGGGGTTCGGCGGAATATCGCCTGACAAAATGACATTAACACCCAACTCATCGTTCTTCAGCATAATCTTGGACAATTTGTCAGGGTCTATCAAAATATTGCTGAGACCGTCGTTGGAGCTAACATTTAAAAGTCGGTTGAGCTTCGGGCGGCGAAGGTCACAGTCTATAATCAGAACCTTTGAGTCCGTTTGAGCAAGAGCGACAGCCAGATTCAAGGCAGTTAAACTCTTTCCCTCACTCTGCATCGCAGACGTAACAAGAATCACCTTGCAACCATCGGTATCGGCAAGTGCAAAATTCACGTTGGTACGCAGTGTCTTGTATGCTTCCCTCATGTAAAAGTCGCTCTTGGCGGTAATGATGTGTTTTCTGTCCTCTGCTATATTCAGTTGACGCTTCTTTTCTTTTCTCTTCTTTTTTGATTTTGCTGAAAACAATTTACTCATTTGTTCTTCACTTCCTCTCTGTTTTCCCCATAAGCATAGCCATACCTAACCTCGGAAGATGTTATTTCAAAGTTCGGAATACTGCCAAGGACAGGCAGAACAAACAGATCAGTAAGGTCATTCTCATCTTTGATGCGAGTATCCCACAGGAAACTAACCGTCAGCAAAACCAGTGAAACAGCAGCACCGATTACACCGCCAAAAAGTGTCATTTGGCTGTAGCTGGGGGAATAACGCGAGGTGGGAATCGATGCATTATCAACAACCTGTGCAGAAGTTCCGTCTATTATTTTGGCAATTTCGACGGGAGCAATCTCCGCAGCGATGTTGGCAATGCGCGCCGCTTCATGAGGATCCTCATGAATCACGTATATGCAAAATATTTCCGTATTGCTAAGCTGCTTTGCACTAAGTGCCCCGTTCAGCCATGCAACGGTGTACTCACCGTTAAGCTTCTCTGATATTTTTGTAAGCACACGTTCACTCTTGGCAATGCTGACATAAGTATTTACGAGACGCTGAGCCGCAGATAAATCGGCACTTGACAGATACTCTTTATTTTCAACACTCTTGTTGTTATTTACATAAATAGAAATTTGAGTCCGATACATCGGTGTGACAAAATGATATGTAACTCCAAATGCAATCGCTGCTCCCAGAATCAAACAGACAAGTATTACCCACCACTTGTGGAGATAAGTCCGCAGCAGACCTATAAGGTCAATTTCCAATCTACCCGTATTTTCGTTCATCGTTTCTTGCATGGTTCGCTTTCCTCGCTTCTGACTGACTTCAGTTTTATTACTGCTTTATTCCAGGGTAATATTTATCTATAATGGGCGCAAAACGGTTTTTCTGCTATCCGCAAGGCTTTTATCACCTTCGTAATACCGCCGTAACATCCAAGGTTATCATAGATTTTTTGTAATTTGGGTATAACTTCCCCTTTCCCGTGTTTTAACAATATCACGGTTTCAACAAAGGGAAAATGCGCATATATAGCATTATATTACTATAGGTCTATACATTATAACACAAAATTTAAGTTGTGTCAACAGTTTTTTGGAAAAAACGCTTTATAAAACAGTTTCGTTAAAATTAACCAAGGACAGCTGTTTTAATCGTTAACAGCCGTCCTTGGTTTGTATTCATCCACATTCTTATCCGGTTAATGCTATCGACATTACGATAGTCAAAATCAGCAAGAACATAAAATTTAATGCAATAAACAGCAGAATATACTGCTTTGTACGGGTGGGGTAATTCTTTGTGAACTCGCGAAAGGTGATAAGACTTGCAAGTGATGCCACAAGGGTACCCACTCCGCCGATATTGACGCCAATCAAAAGCTCCTTATAATTATCGGTAAATTCCGAAAGCAAAATAGCTGTTGGAACGTTTGAAATGAATTGGCAGGAAAGTATTGACGTAATGAGGGTGTTTTTCACAAGCAATGCCGAAACGAAATCCCTGATGGCATCTATTCTCGCCATGTTTGACGAAAATACAAAAAATGCGGCAAATGTAAGAAGCAGGGGATAATCCACAAGGGTGAGTGCTTTTCTGTCTGTAAACAGAAGCACCAGTGGTATTACAACAAGTCCCAGCTGATATGGTATACCGCGGAATACTATGGCAACCGCAAGAAGAAAAAGTACGGACAAAATTATAGTTTTTAACCGTGGGAGTGGTGGCGTATCATCCGGGGGAATGGTTATCTTCACCGGCTTTACGAAAAGACAGCAGCCGGTAATTATCACCACGGAAAGCGCGAACGGGAGTACCATTATTGATACAAATTCAAGGGTTGGTATCTCAAACTTTGTGTAAAGGTAAAGGTTCTGGGGATTTCCGAACGGAGTCAGCATACCTCCGAGATTAGCCGCTATATTCTGCATTATAAAGACAAATGCCGTATATTTTCTGTTGTTCGTAACATCAAGCACGAAATAACCAAGGGGAAGAAATGTGAGAAGTGCCATATCGTTTGCGATGAACATTGAACCTATAAATGTTATGTAAACTATGGCTATCACACATAATCTCAGGTTCCCAAAGCTTCTGACTATTTTCCTTGCCAGAATGTAAAAAAAGTTGATGTTCTTAAGCGCGCACACCACCGCGAGGACGCAGAAAAGGCAAGTCAGCGTCTTGAAATCAAAGTACCCCAGATACTGTCTGTCGGGCGGAACTACAAACATGGTTGCAACAGCCGCCGCCAACGCAATTAGGAACACTGTATTTTTCTTTGCAAAGCCTATAACCGCCGGCGTGGGTGAGCTATGCTTTATGACATCCTCCTGCGACTCTGAAATCCGTGCACGGGAAAAACCGAAAAATCTCATAAGTCTATCTGCGACCTCTCTGCCCTTCGGAAGCGTCAGCTCCCACAAGAACGCCAACAGCGGCACAGTCACAAAGAGCAAGCTTCTTGAATTTTTCCGAGCTTTCCTTAAGCCTTCTTCGGATATTCTCCGAGTTTACCATGACCTCGTCAGCAGCAAAACAAAGCTGTCCTCTTTGAAGATTTCTGATGTCAAGGGCACTTCCCTCTCCCACATACTTAAGGAACGCATCTATTTTCGGGTCGTAGGAAATACCAATCATTGGAATTCCCATTGATGCGGCAAAAATGAGCATATGAAGTCTTGTGCCTACCGCAAACTCCGCACTCTTAAGCAATCCGCAAAGCTCAGATGCCGTAAGAGTGCCAATAACCTTACCCACACCTACCCTTTTCATCAGCTCAAGTGTTATATCCGTGTCGCGGTCGGGGTACATGGGAACAAACAGTGGTTCAAGCTCGTATTTATTTGCAATGTCGCGTATGTCATCGGCAAGAACCGATACCGTATCGCTTCCCGTGGAAGTGCCGTCAAAGTTGTTGCCGTCCTTTATTGAAACAATGAAATATCTGCCGTCCACACCCTCACGATTCTTTATATGCTTTTGCCACAATTCGTGTGTTGGCTCAAGCAGAAAAGCGGGGTCGGCGGTGACCTTTATTCTGCCGCCCACATTAAGCCGGCGGGCAAGCTCAAAGGAATCCTCCTCGCGGAGGCTGACATAATCGGCGCCCGAAATGGCATCTGCCGCAGCACGTCTTGTGGTTTCAGCCCCGAGTGGTCCGAGACCGTTTGCATACAGCATAAGCTTAAGTCCAAACCGCTTCGCCATTTTCATGATAAAAACGTAGTAATAAAGACTCTTCTTGCTTGTCCCGTCCTGGAGAAGGCTTCCTCCTCCGGAAATAAGCAGCCTTGCCCGGCGCATTTCCCATGCAACTGCCGGAATATTGAAGCGGTTTACAGCACGCACTCCCGTCAGATTCGCAAGTTTTTTCGGGTACTTTGCAAGTACGGTGATACGGGCATCCTGCAGCTCCGATTTTATACCAGCTATCATTGATGAAAGCAGGGAGTCGTCTCCCATATTTCCAAATCCGTAATATCCGCTTATAATTATGTTTGAGTGTTTGTATCTCCTATAGGGGGTCAGACGGCGATATACGTTTATATGGTCATCTGCCATAACATTTACAGAGTAGTTTTCCACCACCTGACGCCGTCCCAGACTTCCGAGAGCTTCCCTTTCATTCACACTCATGCGGTACACCTTAAGAATATCGGAAAATATAGCCTCTGCATCGGGCATACGTTCCCCGCGGCAGGTAAAGTTTGTCAGCTTTGCAAGTGGCATAATCTCCTCGTTCAGCACGCCCATGTATCCCTGCTGTCCCGCAAGCACCACCGGCACCTCCAGACTCATAGCCTCAAGTGCCGCTCTGGACACGCCAACAAACACGTCCGCAGAGGCAACTATGTCCGCCACATCGGTTCGCGGTCCGGTAAGCCGCACAGCCATAAAGCCCAGAGCCGAATTGACGGCATCAGCTCGCCGTTTGAGCTCATCAAAAGCCATACCTCCGCCAACCACCACCACTTCGAAGTTCGGAATTTCTGCTGCCAGCCTTTCAGCACAGTCGCAGAGAAGAAAGCCGGGCATTGCTGTTTCGTTATCTATGCGGCTGACGTATACAACACGAAACGCGTTGTCAGAAAGCCCAAGCTCTTTCCTTATACGTGTGGTGTCTATGCCCTTTGAGAATCGCTTTGTGTCAATACCGTTTATTGTCAGAGTGATGTTGTCCGCTGGTGCTTTATAGTTATCAATAAGATACTGCTTTATATCACAGCTTACCGCAAAGGTATGGTCGCCCCAATCGGAAAGTCTCGCCAGCAGTGGATTTACCTTGAACACCGCGTGGGTAGAGGTTACGAATCTGAAGCCCATGTGCTTCGAAAGCACTCCGCATATGAAGGCAGGGATTCTGGAATGGGCGTGGACTATATCGTATTTTTCGCTTTTTATGAGCCGTTTGAGAAGTCTTGCGCTTTTTATCATCATGAAAGGCGACTTAGAATGAAGCGGAACGGTCACGTGCTTTATTCCTGACGCCGTCAGCTCGTCAACGTATATACCGCCGTTTGACGCAACAGTCACGTCGTGGCCTCTTGCGGCAAGCTCACGGGAAAGCTCCACAACATGAGTTTCCGCGCCGCCTATTACCATCCACATATGTGTCAGCAAAATTTTCATTTCGCATATCTCCCAAGTTTTCAAATTCATTCTATATTGTATCATATAAATACCGGTTAGTCAATCAGAGCGGTGAATTTTTTATATAAACGACAATATTTGACCGAATATACGCGTGCATGGGTGTAAAATACTGATTATGACAGCTTCTCTGGGGACGGCTGTACTAAAAATACGAAAAAGGGCTGTATATATGTCTAAATTCACAAGCAAAGCCGAAAATGTATTAAACAAATCACTTGTACTCGCTAAAGAGCTTGGGCACACCTACATCGGAAGCGAGCATATGCTGCTTGCTCTCACAAGCGAGGCTGACAGCGTCGCCAACAAAATTCTCGACGGAAGGTCGGTGAACTTTGACGCCGTAAAAAACTGTCTTATGGAGAGAATCGGTGTGGGAGAACCAACAGCTCTCACCTCAAAAGATATGACCCCGCGAACAAAACGCATAATCGAAGCAAGTGCCGAATCGGCGGCAAAGTACGGGCAAAGCTTCATCGGAACGGAGCATATTCTTCTGGCACTGTGCAGTGAAGCCGACAGCGCAGCTTTGAGAATACTCGGCTCACTGGGCACATCGGCAACAGATGTCAAGAGTGATACGGTCAGATTCCTTGAAGAACTTGAAAGCATGGCGGAGCATTCCAGAGCGTCAAAGCGACAGAACTTAAATAACGCCACAAACCTTATGGCATACGGCAGGGACCTTACAGCATTGGCAAGCTCGGGAAAGCTTGATATGGTAATCGGCAGAGACGGCGAAACCGAACGGGTAATACAAATACTTTCCAGAAGGACCAAAAACAACCCCTGTCTTGTAGGTGAGCCCGGCGTTGGAAAAACAGCTGTTGTGGAAGGATTGGCAGCGAGAATTGCTGATGGAAGCGTTCCCGAAACGCTTTTGGGAAAAACCATAATCTCCCTTGACCTCACCGCTATGATAGCGGGGGCAAAGTACCGAGGAGAGTTTGAAGAACGTATGCGCAATCTGCTCGAGGAGATAAAGAAAAATCCATCAGTTGTTTTGTTCATAGATGAAATTCATACTCTTATCGGCGCGGGTGCCGCAGAGGGCGCAGTGGATGCTGCCAACATTTTAAAGCCCGCTCTTGCCAGGGGAGAAATACGTCTTATCGGAGCAACCACTACGACAGAATATAAAAAGCACATAGAAAAGGATGCTGCCTTGGAACGGCGTTTTGCCGCCGTTACCGTTGGTGAGCCTACCGAAGAAGAAACGGTGATGATACTGAAGGGTCTGCGTCCGAGATATGAAGAGCACCACAAAATTAAAATTACCGACGAGGCTATAGACGCCGCCGTGAAGATGTCTTCAAGGTATATAGGCGACCGTTTTCTGCCCGACAAGGCAATAGACCTAATGGACGAAGCAGCGTCGGCACTGCGGCTTCTGGGTTCGACCTCACGGGCATCGGGGGAAGATACCAAGGCAACACTGACATCTCTGCGAAAAGAAAAGGAAGCCGCTATAATAAAAGGCGATTTATCAAAGGCGTCAGACATACGCGACCGTGAGAAAATCCTTTCTGCACAGCTTGAAAGCGAAAAAGCCAAAAAACAAGCTTCCGCAAATCACAATATGCCCACCCTAACCCAAGAGCACATAGCCGGGATTGTTACAGCCTGGACGGGTATCCCCGTTGAACGGCTGGAAAACGATGAGAGCAGTCGCCTTTCACAGCTTGAATCGCTTATGAAGGAGCGTATTATCGGTCAGGACGCTGCTGTTGAATCCGTGTCACGGGCTATCCGCCGCGGCAGAGTAGGTCTTCGTGACCCCGAACGACCCATTTGTTCTTTTATTTTCCTCGGCCCCACCGGGGTAGGAAAGACCGAGCTTTGCCGTGTGCTTGCTCAGATACTGTTCGGTGACAAAAATTCCATGATAAGGTTTGATATGTCCGAATTTATGGACAGACACTCAACAAGCAAGCTTATCGGATCGCCGCCGGGATATGTTGGCTACGGCGAGGGCGGTCAGCTCACAGAAAAAGTACGCAGGAAACCGTATTCCGTAGTGCTTTTTGATGAAATAGAAAAGGCACACCCGGATGTTTTCAATCTCTTACTTCAGATATTGGAGGACGGCAGACTTACCGACTCCGAGGGTCGCCGCGTCGATTTCAGAAACACGGTAATCATCATGACCTCAAATGTGGGCGCCCAGAAGCTTACTATGAAAGCTCGCCCCCTCGGATTTTCGCCAAGCACTCAAAACGACCCCGGCACAGAGGTAATGACAAGTCTGCGTGAAACCTTCAGGCCCGAATTTTTAAACAGAGTGGATGAAATTATCCTTTTTAACAGTCTTAGCGAGGACAGTATCAAAAAAATAACCGAGCAAATGCTCGGACGAGTCAAAAACACTGCTCATGACCTTGGAATAGAGGTAAGCTTCTCGCCTGAGACGGTATCCGATATAGCGGCAGAGGGCTTTGACCCCACATACGGGGCACGCCCAATAAGGCGCGTTATCAAAACAAAGATTGAAGACAAACTCGCTTCATTTTTACTTGAAAACGGTGACACTCCCATAGGATGCACTGTAATTTTTGAAAAAGGCGAAAACGGTGAAATTGTATGCCGAAAAAAAGATTCACAGATTCCCAAAACAAATTGACTTTATGAGAAAATTGTGGTATAATCAAATGTACAGATAGTCGCTTATACCCCACAGAACACCCTTAAAATAGGATTTAGGAAAACAAACGTGAGCCCTATCGGCTGCGCGGAACTGCTTATAAGCGAGCTTTCAATTATTTGCGAAACACTATGAAAGGATGCTTTTGTTAAGTTAAAGCCACAGACAAAAATGCTTGAAACAGGAATTAAATTCAAAAAATCCGAAACAGTTGAAACGGAAAACACAGCAGCAGCCATGGGAAGCGGAATGCTCCCTGTATATGCAACCCCAGCAATGATACTACTTCTTGAGTCAACCTGCGCACAGTCCGTTGCCCCTGAGCTTGAGGAAGGTATGACCACCGTTGGCACCAAGCTCGACATTGAGCACGTTTCCGCAACCCCCATAGGCATGGAGGTTACCTGCGAGTCCGAGCTTACTCTTATAGACCGCCGCCGTCTTGTTTTCAAGGTGGAAATATATGACAAGGCAGGCATTGTGGGACGCGGTACTCACGAACGCTTCATTGTAGCAAGCAATAAATTCATGGAAAAGGTAAGCGCCAAGTCGCAGGCTTAACACAAAATTTAATGTGAAGTCACAAATTGTTTCAAAGTTTTATTCGCGAGTTCACATTAATGCCGTAAAATATTATTTGAACAATAAAGCAGAGGAGGTAACACCTATGGATTTCAAATATGTTGTCAACACAGCTGCAGGAAAGGTTGGCCGCTTTACCAAGGTCGCTGTCAGAAAGACGGGGGAAGCTGCTGAGATTGCCAAGCTCCAGGTGGCGTTTATTTCAGAAAAACGCAAGCTTGAAGGTATGTTTTCTACCCTGGGAAAGCTGTTCTATGAGCAGGTCAAGGGTACCGATGTGCGTGTTCAGATAGCCGCACAGATAATGGAAATTGACGAGCAGAAGATTTCCGTTGCCGACCTTAGATCCGCTATTGTCGCCGCTAAAGGCAGAGCATCCTGCCCCGGCTGCGGCAAGCCCATAAACACCGAGGCTGCATACTGTCCAAGCTGCGGTGAGAAGCAATTTATAAAAAAAAACGTGACTTCTGAAGCCAAATATGGTGACAGCGGCGCATCGTCCCGCAAACATCTTTCAACCGATGAATTCGTAGCTGAATTCAAGAATATCAACTCAAAGTATTTTTAAATCTGTTTCACGCCCCGTTAAATACACGGGGCGTGATTTGTTTTCTCACTCTTCCTAGTAGTACAGCTCGTATAGAAAAAAGTCATGTTTTTTTATTAAATCTCTTGACAAAACAATCTTGCTATGATATAATGTTGTTTGTGATGATGAAATGGCCGGGTAGTTCAGCTGGTTAGAACGCTAGCCTGTCACGCTAGAGGTCGTGGGTTCGAACCCCATCTCGGTCGCCA
>JAZNFI010000156.1:0-18096 GCA_045589075.1 Candidatus Flemingiibacterium sp. | reverse complement strand
AAAGGCTGTCGGCTGCAGCATTATTTTCAGCCTCATATCCGGTTAAGACACCGCCGATGAGACTCGTTCTCGCCTTTTTGTATATAAAGGCGGAAGCACGTCCGAGAAGCGTAATTATCAGGGACGATTTAAAAGGGTTGCCGCGAGAGTTTTTATCTTTATTTTTAGTTTTTGCAGCACTCAATCCCATAACACCTCCATATCTTTCAAATTATAGTCTACGCAAGGCCTACCGATAATTTGGCAAGCTTTGAATAAAAAAGATAAATAACCGCCGACGGTATAAATATGATAAGTGACTTCACAACATTTACGGCAAACAACGCATCGTATGGATTGCTTGCAACAAGGCGTGAGAGCACAAACGATGAAGCAAATACAAGAGCGCCGCCTATACATATTTTTGCAATGCCTATTATTAATTCCCTAGAGAACACGCCACGGATATATTTAACCGACGCTATAAGCAGTATCATAGTCGATACCATCTGCCCTGCACCGTTGGCTGCTCCCACAGCACCTATATCGAAAAGCTCAAAAGAAGTCAGCACCCACCCAACCGCAATATTTGCGATAATGCCGCCCACAGCAGCAATCATAGGAATAATCGTTTTCTTTTTCGAGTAAAAAGCTCTTGAAAACAACTCCATTGCGCAGAAAAACGGCATTGCGGGCAGTATGAACCGTAACGCTCTCGCGGTATTGATAGTATCCGCCGAGGTAAACTCGCCTCGCATATATATGACAGCAGTTCCTTCTCCTGCAAGCACCAGTGCCGCCGCCATGAAAGGCACCACGATATATAAAGCAGAAATAAGTCCCGAGCGCACCGTGGCGGCAAACTCTTCGTCATTCCCTGATGCGCTGAGCCGTGAGATCTTCGGAAATGTGTAATTGCATATGCTGTAAGTCAACGTACCCGCTATAATAATGTAAACATTGTTTGCATAATCAAACACTGTAGTCGCTCCCGATATAGCTCCCGAGGACGCCACATCAGCAGCGAAATACTGACCGAGAAGTGTACCCGCAGGAGTAAGCCACGAGCCTATCATTATGGGTGGTGCCATCTTAAGTGCACGAATGAGTGCAGGATTCTTAAGATTAAATCGGAATCTGTAACGAAACCCCATTCTGTAAAGGGGAATAACAAGAGTCAAAAACTGAATAAGCCATGACATCAGATACGACGCAGCAAGTCCGTATATGCCATATCTTCCGAGAGGTTCATTTAAGAATGCAAGATAAAACACCACACCCGCATTTGAAACCGCACTTATAAGCGCAGGAGCTATAAATGACCCCTTTGACTGAAGCACACCCACCAGGGTGTAAGCCGAGCCCGTGAAAATAACAAGCGGAAACATTATGCGAGTCAGCGTAACCGCAAGTTTCACAGTCTCTTCCGACAGCCCGTTCGTTATGAGTCCAATAAACGAATCTGCAAATATTATACCTATTAGTGCCAAAATACCGCATAAAAGTATAATCAGATTCAGAAAAACACAAGCAAACTCATCAGCTTCCCCACTCTTAACCGCATCAGAATCATGCTCCTTGAAGCTGTTATATACAGGAATAAAGCAGCCCATCACAGCCGCGGCAAGGAACAGATCGAAGAAAGTCAACGGAAGTTTTGATGCCGCGGTAAAAGCGTTGGCGGCTTCAGTAGTTCCATAGGCATTTGCCTGCAGCACACCTCGGAGCATACCGAGAAGCTTTGCTATCACGGTTGCCCCCATCATAACAGCCACGGTTTTGACAGCTCTTGTGCTTTTATTATCCCCTAAATGCTCTGCTTTTTGTTTATTATTCCTCATCACATACTACCTCAGAACGGGAATTTAAAAGCTCGGGGCGACATTCTATAGTTTTTTTCAGTGCCTGCTCATGCCTCCATTTTTCTATGTTAGCATGGTGTCCCGACAGAAGCACCTCAGGTACAAGCCTGCCGCGAAAATCATACGGTCTCGTATATTGAGGATATTCAAGCATTCCCGATGCAATACTCTCCCCTTTCCAGCACTCCTCGTTTGTAAGAACACCATCAAGCATTCTGGAAACACAGTCAACAAGCACGCATGCGGGAAGCTCCCCCCCGGTGAGTACATAATCGCCGATAGAAATTTCCTCGTCGACTATCTCCTCGATAATGCGCTCGTCTACACCCTCGTAATGTCCGCACAGAATAATCAGTCTGTCATACTTAATAAGCTCATGTGCTTTCTTTTGGGTAAGCACCTTCCCTCTGGGTGACATATATATAACACGTTTCTTTTGTGCTGAATTACAATCATCACCTACAATGCTTTGATAGCATCCGTAAATGGGCACCGCACTCATCAGCATTCCCATTCCGCCGCCATAAGGAGTATCATCAACACGGCGGTGCTTGTTTTCGGAAAAATCCCGTATATTGTGTGTGTACACCTCCACAATTCCACCGTCTTGAGCACGCCCGATTATACTGGAGCCAAGCACAGCATCAACTACATCAGGGAACAGTGTCATTATGTCAAATCTCACCTTTTATCTCCTCCGCTCCGTCATCAAACATTCCAGGGATAGGGAGCAGGTAGACGCCCTCATCCTCATCTATATGTCCGATAAACTCGTCCACCGCAGGAACCATGATCTCCCGTCCGTCATCCGTCTTTATGACAAATATATCGGAAGCCGGACTCTCAAAATAATCAGAGAGCACGCCGAGCCGCTTGCCGTCGCGCTCATCAAATACATCGAGCCCTATAATATCAGCTACAAAAACACGGTCATCATCTATGGGTATATCGTCTCTGTCAGCATATACCACGCGATTTTTTAAAAGCTGAGCCGCCTCCATAGAGTCAATACCCGAAAAATACACAAGTGCGCATCCCTTATGCACAGACGCCTTGACGACCTCCAGGGGCGTAAATTCTTCTTTCCTTTTGTAATATAGCGTTTTGAGAGAGCATACCACCTGGGGCGAATCGCACCACGCTTCAATTTTAAGTGCACCGCGCACGCCGTGGGTATTTATTATCTTACCGCATTCCAGATATTTTTCCTGTGACATGGTTTGCTACCCCTTATATTTGTATAGTTGTAACTATTGTACCACATTTTTCTCCGATATTCAAGAATAATCGCAAATTTTTAAATATATGTACATAAATAGGCAGCTATACCCTTAATGCCCGGTATTTTACTACCATTTAACGCAATATTACGGTTTTGATTGCCTACTTAACGCAATTTTTTTGTTTGGATTATGTTTTTTTGTATAATTTGTAGATTTTTTGTAATAGTTTTAGGTTGACAATCACCCGAGTTTATGGTAAAATATAATGACATAGTTATGTCAATCTGTAACATACAATAGGCAAATATTTTTGCCTATTGTATACAAATCAATCCATAAAGAAAGGATTCGGATCAAAAATGAATTCAAAAACAATGCTCTATATCGTCAAGCGTATTCTGCTTGCTATTCTGACGGTATGGGTTGTAATAACCGTTACATTCTTTGTAATGCACGCTGTTCCCGGCGGACCTTTCCTTGCTGAAAAAGCTATTTCACCTCAGGCACAGGCGGCACTTGAAGCAAAATACGGTCTCGACAAGCCGCTGTTCGAACAGTATGTTACATACCTGAAAGATATAGTTACAGAATTTGATTTTGGTCCTTCGGTAAAACAACGTGGACGTGAGGTTATCGACATAATCATGGATGGTCTTAAGACCTCAGCGAAACTCGGTCTAATTGCGGCGTTCTCCGCGCTGATTGTAGGCATTGTGCTTGGATCTGTTGCCGCGCTCCACAGAAACAAGCTTATTGACCGCATTATTATGGTAATCACTACCGCATTCGTATCCATGCCCTCGTTTATTATGGGTTCAATACTTTTGCTTGTTTTCGCGGTCAGCCTGCAATGGATGCCAGCAAATGGCGAAACCGCCAAGGGTCTTATACTTCCGATTATTACCCTCGCACTCTACCCCACAGCCTACATTACACGACTTACACGTTCATCAATGCTGGACGTTCTCGGTCAGGATTACATCCGCACCGCAAAGGCGAAAGGCGTTTCGGGAATAAAGATTATCTTTGGCCACGCTCTTAAGAACTCTCTTATTCCCGTTATTACTTACTTCGGTCCAATGCTGGCTTATATCGTTACAGGTTCGCTGGTAGTTGAAAAGATATTCGCGGTACCGGGTGTGGGCAGAAGCTTTGTGAACAGCATCACAAGCCGTGACTATCCACTCATCATGGGTACCACGATCATTCTTGCTACACTCATCGTTGTAATGAATCTTGTAGGCGACATCTTATATAAGGTAGTCGATCCTCGTATCACACTCGAATGATCCAAGGAGAAGAAGTAATGAACAAAAAACCCTTCAGCATACATCCCGATATAGAGGCGTTTATCCCCGCAACGGATGCGGAAAAGGAATATATGGTGCAGATGCGCCCGGCTTCTACCTTCTTTAAGGACGGCATCAAGCGTCTGCTTAAAAATAAAGTAGCTACCGTCAGCTTCATAATTATTGTTGTCCTGGTGGTTACTTGTATCTTTCTTCCCGTGTTCTGGCCCTACGGCTACGACCAAATGCTTGGCATGGGCAAATTCGGAAGAATGGATAACTCTTACAACAATTTAGACCCCTTTGAGTACGGCTCCACTGAGCTTGGCAACATGCTTGGTGACGCAAAGGTTTATGAAATATTTATCCCTGCAAATGTAAAAACACAGTATGACACTCCCGAGGAGGAAGCCGAGTTCATTGCAAAGCGGGAAGCAGCGAAAGTGGCGGCAGACGCTATCCTTGCAGACTATCTCGCAGGTGAAACCACAGCAGAGGCTTTCACCGCTCTGGAAAATTCCTTGCCGGAAGGTGCAGCCCTCGGCTATCAGGAAGGTGTTAACCACAAAGCATATGAGCTTGCCACAACCGTAAGCGATTGGATCTGGGAAGCAGGAATGTTCGGAAATGCAAAGAGGACAGTGGGAGACACCGCGGTGATCGAATCGCCTATCGGCTATCACATTATCCGCTTTGAAGGTTTCGAGGGCGGCGGTCAAACCGTGTTCCCTCACTTCTTCGGAACAGACTCTCACGGTCGTGACTACCTTATCCGCGTAGTTTACGGAATGAGAGTTTCTCTTGCAGTTGGACTTTTCGCTAGTATTATAGTCCTTATTATCGGTATGATAGTAGGTTCTATTGCCGGATATTGCGGCGGTTACGTTGACCTCATCATCATGCGTATAGTTGACATTATCTATTCTCTTCCGGATATGCTCATGGTAATCCTTCTGGCTACCGTTTTAAAGCAGATACTTGGCGGAGTAATTGAAGGAACTGTCCTTGAAAAGATCGGAAGTAATATTATAAGCCTTTTCTTGGTATTCGGACTCCTTTATTGGGTATCCATGTCGCGTCTTATCAGAGGTCAGATACTCTCCCTTCGCGAGCAGGAATACGTTCTTTCAGCAAGGGCTTCAGGTGCAAAAAGCGGTTGGATAATCAGTAAGCACCTCATTCCCAACTGCATCAGCGTCATCATTATTTCTACCGCACTCCAAATACCCAGTGCAATCTTCACGGAGAGCTACCTTTCATTCCTTGGACTTGGAGTTAACGCTCCTATGCCCTCTCTCGGCTCTCTCGCTTCCGATGCGCTTAACGGTATTTCATCATACCCGCATCTTCTTATAATACCTGCTGTGGTTATTTCGCTTATCGTGCTTTCCTTAAACCTTTTCGGAGACGGACTTCGCGATGCGTTTGACCCCAAGCTTAACGGTTAAAAGGTGAAGAAAGGAAGGCAAACTCCAAAATGGCATTACTTGAAGTAAAAGACCTGCGCACGTCCTTCTTTACCGACGCCGGTGAAGTTAAGGCAGTCAACGGTATATCGTTTAACCTTGAAAGAGGCAAAGTCCTCGGAATAGTCGGTGAATCCGGTTCGGGAAAATCCGTAACCGCTTATTCCATCATGCAAATTCTCGCGTCAACCGCTAAAATAGCACCCACCTCATCCATAAAGCTTGACGGCAAAGAGCTTGTAGGAGCAGGCGAATCGGTTATGAAGACAGTTCGCGGCAACAAGGTGTCCATCATATTCCAGGACCCCATGACCTCTCTGAACCCTACCTATACTATAGGTCATCAGCTTATGGAGGCTATACTTCTCCATACAAACAGAAATAAAAAGCAGGCTTACGAAAGAGCCGTGGAAATGCTTCGGCTTGTAAATATAAACGAGCCGGAAAAGCGTATGAAGCAGTATCCGTTCGAGTTCTCGGGCGGTATGCGTCAGAGAATAGTTATCGCTATGGCTCTTGCATGCGAGCCTGATATTCTCATTGCAGACGAGCCCACCACCGCGCTTGATGTTACTATTCAGGCTCAGATTCTTGAGCTTATGAACTCCCTTCAGAAGGAGCTGGGCATGGCGATCATAATGATCACCCATGACCTTGGCGTCGTTGCACAGATGTGCGACGAGGTCATCGTTATGTACGCAGGCTCTATATGTGAGCAAGGCACGGCAGACGAGATATTCTACAATCCTCGACACGAGTACACTAAGGGTCTTATGCGCTCTATCCCTACCACTACAAACGACGGTGAGCCGCTCAAGCCCATCACAGGTACGCCCATAGACCTTCTCAACATGCCCGCGGGCTGTCCCTTTGCGCCAAGATGCGAGGCGGCAATGAAGATATGCCTCACGAGACGTGCTAAACCTATGGACATCAACTGTGATCACCGCGCAACCTGCTGGATGAACGTCAAGGAAGGCATCGAAAACGGAAGCATCTCTCCCGAATCCGCAGGCATAGATATAAAGAAATCGGAGGAGGACAAGTAAATGAGTGAACTTACTGTTAAAGAAAACAAGATCACAAGCGGTCCTGCCGATAAAGACGCAATAGTTGAGGTAAAAGACCTTAAGGAGTATTTTAATATCAACGTAGGTCTTTTTAAGTCTAAACCCCTTAAGGCGGTTGATGGCGTTTCTTTCTCCATAAAGAAAGGTGAGACGCTGGGACTTGTCGGCGAGTCGGGCTGTGGTAAGACCACCGTCGGACGCACCCTGCTCCATCTCTACAAGCCTACGGGCGGGGAAATATACTATAATGGAAAAGAGATCAAAACAAAGCAGGATATAAAGGAATTCAGAAGAAAAGCTGCTATGGTTTTCCAAGATCCCTATTCCTCTCTCAATCCTCGTATGACGGTTTCCGATATTATCGGCGAACCGCTTGATATTCATAAGCTTTACGGTTCAAAAAATGAGCGACAGGAGAAAATTCTCGAGCTTATGGGCAGCGTAGGTCTTAACAGCGAACACGCTTCCCGTTATGCTCACGAGTTTTCGGGCGGTCAGCGTCAGAGAATCGGTATTGCAAGATCTCTTGCCATAAATCCCGACTTCATCGTATGTGACGAGCCTGTATCGGCACTTGATGTTTCAATTCAGGCACAGGTCATCAATATGTTTGACAATCTTCAGGATAAATTGGGACTTTCGTATTTGTTTATAGCCCATGACCTGCTGGTTGTACGCCATATAAGCGACAGGATCGCCGTAATGTATCTTGGTAAGATGGTGGAGCTTGCGGATGCACATGAGATATACGACCACCCTCTTCACCCATACTCAAAGGCTCTTATGTCGGCAGTGCCTGTGCCTGACCCCAAAATAGCGAGAAATAATGAGCGCATTCCCCTCGGCGGAGACATTCCAAGCCCCCTGAACGCTCCGTCGGGCTGTCCTTTCCGCACGCGCTGTCCTTATGCTACGGCAGAATGTGCAGAATCCATGCCCGAATTCAGAGAGATGTCAAAGGGACATTTCGTGGCGTGCCATCACGCCGACAAGATCAACTGATCTTATTAATTTTGTTCATAACCCAAAGCAAAAGGTGTGCAATACTTTTGCGGGTTTTGAAAATATAATTTTTTGAAAGGAAAGAAAAAACATGAAAAAGTTTCTTGCACTTCTTCTTGCAGGTGTAATGCTTTGCAGTGTAGCTGCTTGCGGTGTGGACACTCCTGTTGATACCGGCGACGACACCACTGATGTTGTAACTGTTCCCGAAGGAAAGATCGCAAACTTCCCCACCCTCACTTATCTCTATAACACAAGTGAAGCTCATAAACTCATCGGTGAATATCTCCAGGCAGCTCTTGATAATGTAGGTATCACCATGAACCTCGAAAATCAGGAATGGAACACCTTCCTTAACACCCGTAAGAACGGCGACTACTCCGTAGCTCGTAACGGATGGCTCGCTGACTACAACGATCCGATCTGCTTCCTTGATATGTGGACCTCCGGTTCCGGCAACAACGATGTTCAGTTCGGTAAAGGCGCTCACGCTGAGCTTGCTATGTACGATCTTGATCTCACTCCTTACGGCATTGACGTAAAGGTTGAAGACGGCACATGGGCTGAAACCTATGATGTTCTCATCACCGAGATCAAGGCTTGCACTGATGCTGACAACCGTTATGCTATGATGCACCTGGCAGAGGATATGCTCATGGCTACCGGCTGTATCGTTCCCCTTTACTTCTACACCGACCTCTACATGGTTGATGATTCTGTTAAGGGCTTCTTCTCTAACCCCCTCGGTTACAAGTACTTCATGTACAGCACCGTTGAGGGTGATGAGACCAACTCTATCGACGTTTGTCTCGCTTCCGAGCCTGACACTCTCGACCCCGCTCTCAACTCCGCAGTTGACGGTGCTACCATGGTAGCTCACCTCTTCTCCGGTCTTGCTAAGTGGGCTCAGGATGAGAACGGCAATCTCGTTATCCTTCCCGACCTCGCTACAGAACTTCCCGAGGGCGTTATAAACGAGGATGGAACTGTTACCTATACTTACACCCTTAAGGACGACCTTAAGTGGTCTAACGGCGACGCTCTTACAGCAGGCGACTTCGTATTCGCTTGGAACCGTGCTGCTTCCGCAGCTCTCGGTGCTGACTACGGCTATATGTTTGAGCTCGTAAAGGGCTACGCTGAAGTATCCGAAGGTGTTGAGGGTGCAGCTCTCGCAGTTGAAGCTATCGATGACAAGACTCTCGTTGTTACCATCAACAACGCAGTTTCTTACTGGAATGAGCTTCTTGCATTCCCCACCTACTATCCCGTACACGCAGCAACCGTAGCTAACGAGGCTTGGGCAACCGATCCTTCTACCTACGTCTGCAACGGTCCTTACACCATGACCGCTTGGGAGCACAACAGCGTTATCACTCTCGAAAAGAATGCTAACTACCATGCTCCCGACTCCATCACCATGGGCACTATCAAGGCTCATCTCTCCGATGACGCTAACAACATGCTCGCTAACTTCAAGAACGGCGACTGGCTCCTCATCGACGATGTTCCCACCAACGAGATCAAGACCCTCAAGACCGAATATCCTACCGAGTTTGTAGTAGCAGGTCAGATCGGTACTTACTATGTATGCTGGAACATCAACGAGAACATCCTCCCCGAGGGCTCCGAGCTCACCGGTGCTGAGGCTGAGGCGGCTCAGGCTGAGATCCGTAACGCTATCGGTCTTCTCTTCGACCGTAACTACATCGTTAATGATATTGCACAGGGCGGTCAGGTTCCTGCATCCTCTTTCGTTGCTATGGGTATGACAAATCCCGACGGTACTGAATTCTACAAGACCGCTAACAGCATTGAGGATAACTTCGACGGTTACTATGATGTAAGCGACGAGGCACTTGAGGCTAACTACGAGTCTGCACTTATCACTCTTGATAAGTACTACGACTTCGTTGCGTAATCTCACGTTTTAAAGTCATATACTTTATTGCACATAATAAGGCTGTCGCGCAAGTCGCGGCAGCCTTATTGATTTTTTTGAGGTTATATAATAAAAGCATCACATAAATAGGGGACGAAGCTGTTTGCCATCCATGGCAGCGTCAACCGCCTCGGGAATTATTGAAAAGTCAGCCACCAAAGAATGGGGCTTGAACTTTGGATCATCCTGATACATCGGTACGAAGTAAACAGCTTTCCGCTTAAGCATTTTCGCTATATTTTCAAGATTTGCGCTCAGGGCATCATTGCTTGCAAGAGTAATAAGAAGGGGTCTGTCGCAGCGCAGGTGAGCTTTGCATGCCATAGTCACAGCCGTATCTGTGATTCCGCTGGCAAGCTTTGCCAGCGTGTTGCCCGTGCATGGAGACACAATGAGCATATCCAGCTTAACCTTGGGTCCAAGCGGCTCGGATTCCTTTATGGTGTGTACTATATCTCTGCCGCATATCACCTCAATGCGCGTTCTATGTTGAGTAGCCTTTCCAAATCGAGTATCTGTTGAATATGCATTCTCACTCATTATCGGTATCAGCTCATGTCCTGCCTCGCGGAGCTGCTCCATTACTGATATGCTCTTTTCAAAAGTACAGTACGAGCCACACATGGCGTATCCTATCAGCATATACTCACTCCACCTCCGCATACTTGCATAATCCCGACATTATGGTGTCGGCAATAATTCGTCCGGAGGTCACCGGTGCTACCTTTCCCGGAAGCGACAATGCCCATATTACGTTATGGGACATTGCTCCTGCCTGCTTGTTATCTACGCCGCCCGGTTTGGATGCAAGGTCTATAATCAGGGTTCCTACAGGAATGGCGGCAAGTTCTTCCTTTCCCAGCACCCTATGAGGTACGGTGTTGAATATCATATCAAAACGCCTCTTGTTAAACACCTCCAGCAGTTTTTCTGTGTTTGCACACATATGTCCCTCGGAGCGAATAAACGCAAAATCTGATAATTTTCTCGCACTGACAGTTACACTTGTGCCCAGTGATGAAAGAAGCTTTGAAAGAACCCTTCCTATGCGTCCGTTACCTATAACAAGAGCAGTAGCTCCGTCAAGAGTAATTGGAAGCTCACGCATGGCTATCTCAATAGCTCCCTCAGCTGTGGGAACTGCATTTGCAACAGCAAATTCTTCACTCTCGTAATAATCGAACACTTCTATTCCATATGCCTGGGCAAGTGCCTTTGCTCCCTCCTGAAGCTTTCCTGCAAATAAAACCTTAACTCCCTCCTGTTTCATGCAAGATATTATTTCGGAAAGAGTGGGGGCATCCCCTCCCGAAAGCGGCATGGACACATGGATCCCGTTGATGGATGCAGGCAGTGGCAAAATCACCGCCGTACAGTCTTGGATGGCCTCACCCCAGCTATTATAGGCAGTTCCGCAATCGCTCACCGTGCCATCAGCAAGATTTTTCAATATTTCGTGAGGCTTTGGCGCACAGTATGAACAACACAGCGAATCCACCGCCCCCACGGGTACTTCTTCCCCTGAAAAGCCGAACAGTGCTGTTTCAAAGCCCGACTGTTTTATTCTTGAAGCGCAGATAAGTTGGCGCGCATCTCCGCCGATCAACGCAACTTTATGTCTAATATTGTTTTTCATAATCTTCCTTCCGTGTTCCGTATGAACTGCGCCGAAGACTCGGCGTAATACAGTTTATGACACAAGGCGAAGCACCGTCAATGTAGGTTTTATGTTTTTATACCGCTTTGAATATTACTTTGCCAAAAAACGAATTTCTTTTATAGGCATACTTGAAAAAAGAAAAAAACTGTGATATAATATAGTATATTTTCAGTTTATCGTATACATATTATCGAAAGGATAAAAATATGGGCGGATTATTCGGAGTTGTTTCAAAAAATGATTGCGTGTTCGATCTTTTCTTCGGCACAGACTACCACTCACATTTAGGAACTCGCCGCGGTGGGATGGCGGTCTATGGAAAAAATGGTTTTGACCGTTCTATTCACAATATAGAAAATTCCCCATTCAGAACCAAATTTGACAAAGAAATCGGAGAAATGAAAGGAAGGATGGGCATAGGATGTATCTCCGACAGCGAGCCTCAGCCGCTTATCGTCCGCTCTCACCTTGGAAACTTTGCTATAACAACAGTAGGACGCATCAACAATATTAACGAGCTCGTAGACCTCTGCTTTAACAAGGGACATACTCACTTTCTCGAAATGAGCGGCGGCGATGTGAACCCTACGGAGCTTGTGGCTTCTCTTATTAATCAAAAAGACAGTGTAGTCGAGGGCATCAGATATGCCCAGGAGCTTATTGACGGATCAATGACTATGTTGGTTCTGACAAGTGACGGCTTGTATGCCGCCCGTGACAAGTTGGGGCGTACCCCCATAGCTATCGGACATAAAGAGGGAGCCTTCTGCGCCTCCTTTGAGAGTTTCGCATACTTAAATCTTGGATATAACCATTATAAAGAACTTGGACCTCGCGAAATAGTCTATCTTACCCCCGAATCCTGCGAAACCGTTTCCGCGCCAAGTGATGAAATGCGCATATGTGCATTCCTTTGGGTATACTATGGCTATACCACCTCAAACTACGAGGGTGTGAATGTGGAGGTCATGCGTAATCGCTGTGGCGCAAAGCTTGCCGCACGTGACAAGGGCAGCATTTGCCCCGATATTGTAGCAGGAGTTCCCGATTCAGGTACTGCCCATGCTGTGGGCTATGCCAATGCTTCAGGCATCCCATTTGGAAGACCATTTATAAAGTATACCCCCACATGGCCACGCTCCTTCATGCCAACCATACAGTCACAGCGCAATCTGATTGCGAAAATGAAACTTATTGCCATAGATCAGCTCATCAGAGGAAAGAACTTGCTTCTTATTGACGATTCAATCGTTCGCGGCACGCAGCTCCGTGAGACCACAGAATTTCTTTATCAAAGCGGCGCAAGTGGCGTTCATATCAGAACCGCTTGCCCACCACTGTTATTCGGATGTAAGTATCTAAACTTTTCACGCTCAAAGAGTGAGCTTGACCTCATTACGCGACGCACTATTCTTCGCCTAGAAGGTTCAGAGGAGGCGGCAAAAAGTAAACTTCACCTCTATTGTGATCCCGAAACCGAAGAATATGGAAACATGGTGGAGGAAATAAGAAAAGAACTTAATTTCACATCGCTGACGTTCCAACGCATCGACGATGTGATCGAAGCTGTAGGCATACCTAAAGAAAAGATATGCACGTATTGCTGGACAGGCAAAGAATAAGCAAAAAACAGATACATATAGTGGCAGCAAAATTG
This sequence comes from Candidatus Flemingiibacterium sp., assembly GCA_045589075.1. Taxonomy (GTDB): domain Bacteria; phylum Bacillota; class Clostridia; order Oscillospirales; family CAG-272; genus Flemingiibacterium. The sequence continues at coordinate 4,946 of JAZNFI010000156.1, read as the reverse complement.
AGCAGTTCTGTAGAACTGCTCAATTTTTTATCTTCATTGACCCATGTTTCCGAACCGTTTCAACCTTAACGGCTGGCGGATGCACTTTAATCAAATCAGGTGATGCAACATATGAAGCGGAAGTTATTTTAGGCATTACAGAAGACGGCGAATATGTACTTTATGATGTCGTTAATCTTTCGCCAATTACGATAAATAAAAAAAATCAGCGTACCAATAAGAGAAGTGGGCAAAACGCCAAATCTCTTAAGAAGGGTACGTCTGACAATATCATTATATCACAGACACCCGAAATTGTCAAGGGGGCTGATAACAAAAAGCTCACCGAAGGAATGAGTCAGCTTGCGGTACAGGCTATGGCTGACGGTGTTTCTGTTGTGGGCGAGGAGAGGGCGGTAGATTATGCTATTGATTTCCGCTCGGCGTATCAGGCAGGGCGCATCGGTATGCCCTTTCACACGAGCTTGCCCACTATATCAAGCGTTGGTCGCCTGCAAAGTACGAGGCTTTCGCAAAGTTTCTTGTGGAGCAATACTGCGAGGCAGGAACGGATATAAAGGCACTCGTAGAAGCGCAGAAAGAAAAGGCAAGAAAACACGGAGATGAGCTTACAGATGATGCCGCTTTTGATGAAGTTGTTGCAGATTCCTGTGAGCGTATGCTTCTTGACTCTAATGCTCTTTCAAAACTTGCCGAATTTGCGGCGGAGAGCGAGAGCAACAGGGGCATTGTTGAAAAGATACGCGATTTCATAAAGAAGTGTCTCACAAGGCTTCGAGAGCTTTATGCAAACAAGCCGGTAAATTCTCTTGAAGCACAAACCGTTGCAGAGATGCGTGATGCGGCAGAGAAGCTCCATAGCTTATTCGAAGATGCGCTTATGGATGCGGCGAACGCCGGGCGTTCTGCCTCTACTACTGTCAGCGACGGTAATGTGAAGCACGCAAGAAAGACGGTAAGTGATTATTCATACGCTTCGCTTACAAGTAAGCCTGATATGAAAATTACGATTGCTGACCCAAACAATGTTCCTAAAAATCGTGCTGACATTGTTTCAGAAGCCAAGAAAAGGGCAACTAAATTTGGCAAGTTCGATGCTAAAGACGGAAGTGTAAAAATACATGTTAATGACATAGGCAGAGATGTTGTGCTTGGGACTAACGGACTTAGGCATGGCCTTGATCGTCGAGTGGAAATTTTAGCTCCTGTCGTGCTGAATGCAGGCGAAATATTGCAGAATTCTGTACAGGTTAACGAGCTTATACCTCGAAATGCGAATATAAATGAATCTTATGTTTTAGTGGGTGTGGCAAAGAATTCAGCTCATGAACCATACATTGTATCGTTTGTAGTAAACCGATACACTAACGAGGTTTCATCTGTTGATGTGTTGTATTCGGTAAATACTAAGACGGAAGCAATAGAAAAAGGATCAGCCGGGAGCTTATCCCCAGGTGTTCCCGCACCGAGTGCGGACCGCCTTACTGATCCTGCTATTAGTATAGCACGACTGCTTGAATATGTCAATAGATATTTTCCTGATATTCTTTCAGAGGATGTTTTGCGACATTTTGGACATACCTCGCGCCCAGAGGGTGTTATCGGTGAAAGTGCGATTTTCTCCCGCAAATCTCCTGACGGTGTATCCGACCGTGCCGCACTTGTGGAAACCCTCAAAGCAGGCACTAACAATCCTGACGTAAAGGCAAAGCTTGATGAATGGGCGGCTGACATCGACAAAATGGAAGCGGAGGAAGATAAGCTTCGTTCTCTCAAGGCACAGATAAAGGAATTATCCTTTGCAAAGGGCGAGAGGGATATAGCAAAGCTCCGTGCGCTTCGTGATGAAGCTACGAAGACACAGAACCGTATATCCATCTATGACAAAAAGATTCTTAACATAGAGGGTATGGAGTCTATAAAGCGGCTTTTCGAATCCGAGCGTTATAAGACGTACAAATCAGCTATGGAGAAGGCATCACGCAAAGCCAAGGAAGCAGATGCAAGGTGGCGAGAGAGAAAGCTTAAGCAAATCAACCGTGGACGTATCATAAGGCTTGTAAACCGCATGAATAAGCTCTATACAAAGCCTACCAAGGAGAGTAACGTCAAGGAGGGGGAGCGTGTTCTCGCGGGAAAGGCGACTGCACTTGCCAAGGTGATTTTTGCGGAGAAGGTAGAAAAGCGAGACGTGGCATCTCTTGAATTTCCCTACGCTACCGAAAGGGAGCTTTTGGAGCTTACACGATACCGTGAGCTTCTTGCGAGGCGCGAGGAGATCGAGAGGGAAATCAAAGCCGAGATGGATGCCGAAAGCAGAATAATCGATCTATCACACGATGATCGCTTGTCTGCTATGGTAAAGGGAGTCCACGGTTCCAAACGCTACAACTTAATCAGAGATTACATACTGAATGAGTTGTCGTCTGAACCCATAGTGCTCAGCGATAACAGAATAGCTGTCGTGGATCGCCGTGATGCACAGCATATTGCACGTAATGCCGGAGATAAAAAAGCCGCAGAAATATCTCACATCAAGCAAATCGTAGAACGGGCAAAATTTGTGGCAGAGGAATCGAGTACAAAGGACAATAAATTTGATAAGTTTTTGTACTATGAAGCCCTTGTAAAATTTGATGGCGAAACAATACCTGTATATGTTAATGTCGGCCGTGCAAAAAATGATTCATCGTATCACATTTATGATATAACACAAAAAATAAGGGATACCGCCCATCGAGTTAACGATGTTTGGCGCCCCGTAGGTAACGCCATAGAAAACGGTATCCCTAGGGATAGTATATCACAAAACACCGAAATTGTCAAGCCGCAGAGTCAAACTTACATCAACTCCGACGGTGCGGAGCTTGATTCAATTAACCGTGAAATCGAATCCCTTGAGGAGCTCCTTAGCCCACTTTTCGAGCGTAAAGAGGCTGAAATAGAGCGCACCAAGATTTCCGACATTCTTGGAGAGCTTGCTTCCGAGTACGGAGCACTTGCAAGGTCTGATATTGGCTACATACAAGCGGCGTATGATGAGGATGCTTACGCTTATCTTGATAGTCTTGCAAAGTCAGAGCAGTTTGACGGTAGGACGGCAAAGGATATGACTTCGGATGAACTTGAGACGGTATATCTGTTGCATTAAAAAAGGGGTCCAGAATCATCGTACTGAACCCCTTTGTCATTTAGTACCCATGCCGTATTGATAGGCTGGTCACAGTTTCCTTTTTAGGTTGAGAGCACTTGTTAAGCGGTAATTATTTGCACTTTTTATCGAAGGCAGGATTGATTGCGAAGAAGTTCTTGGAGTCGAGTTTATCCTGAACACCTCGGAGAAGTTCACCAAATCGCTGATAATGGACTATCTCACGCTGACGGAGGAACCTAATAACATCATTCACATCGGGGTCATCGGAAAGGCGAAGAATGTTGTCGTAAGTTGTCTTTGCCTTCATTTCGGCAGCCATATTCTCGTGGAGGTCTGTTATGGGGTCACCCTTTACCTGCATCATTGCGGAGGTGTAAGGCGTTCCGGAAGCCGCTTGTGGATAAACACCTGTTGTATGATCCACAAAGTAGGTACCGAAGCCCTGCTTGTCAATTTCATCGGGTGTCAGATTGCGAGTCAGCTGATACACGATAGATCCTACAATTTCCAAGTGAGCAAGCTCTTCCGTACCTATATCAGTAAGAGTGCCCTTTGCCTCGTCATATGGCATACTGTATCTTTGTGACAGATACCGAAGCGACGCTCCGAGCTCCCCGTCCGGTCCACCATATTGCGAAATAATTATCTGCGCAAGTTTGGGGTTGCAGTTTTTTATTCTAACGGGATACTGTAATTTTTTTTCATATATCCACATACTATCATTTACCTCCCGTCATATTGGCTTCAAGCTCCCATGGCCACGGACCATCTATCCAACGCCATCTTTCGCCCTTGCAGGGGTGTGATGACACTACCGTCAAATTGGCTCCGCTGCATGTGCGGCAGGTTCCGGTTGCGCCCGTGTGTCCACCACCGTGGTTCGCCCCCCTATTTCCGTCAGGAGTATTGCAAGCATAGGTGCACTCACCTTGCGCAGCACACAGTTGCTTGTATGCCGCAAGGGCACGCTCATCGTCAGGGTGCGTGTCAAGGTATAAGCGCAGCTCCCAAGCTGCAAAAGGAATCGCATAACTGTTCATATTCTGTATATTCATCGTCTGCACCCTCCCGTTACCGTCATGCCGCAGAACGGCTTATCAAGCTCAGGAAATAACGTACCGCGTATCAGAGCCATTTCAGGCTCATACATTTTATCAAGCCGCTGGAGACGCACATAAGCCATCGCCAGCGGAAAGCTGTCCGAGAGCCTTACATCAGCAAACGGACGCATTTCTTTATCGTTCAGAGTAATCAACCACTTTCAAATATTTGACGGCTTATTGCCGCCTAAAATAAGTTTATGTCATAATGAAGATAAAGTTAAACTAAACCACAGATGTTTTTGTACCACTGCCGAATTTATTTCCGTTTACATCGCGAGGCTTTATATTTTGCCGTTTAAAAGCGGAAAATTCCCAAAATTAATTTGTACCAAACCGCCCTAAAATGTTTAACGTAAAAAAGCTTCATGTACAAATGCAGAAACAGCGCAACATCATTTTTGTACTGTAAAAAACAATCGTAACCAAGAAAAAGTCACTGCAGAGTTGCCATTCTACAGTGACATTGGCTATAAGCAACAAAAAATTCAGTAAAAAACAAAACTGACACCTAGTAAAGAGGTTGTCAGTTAACTAATCACGATTTTATTGTCGCAATTTCACATCCCGAATTTGCTCCTTTTTGCAAATGCTCATTGAAAACCAAATAAAGGGAGTGAGTAAAAGGAACAACGAAACTCAAGTTTAGAACAAACTTGAAGTTCAAGCCCTCGGTCTATTAGTATCGATCA
>JAZNFI010000155.1:0-2350 GCA_045589075.1 Candidatus Flemingiibacterium sp. | reverse complement strand
CAACAAGGCCGTTATTGCTGTTGCTGAACAATACATTATTGGCGAAAAAGAATTGTACCGTGAAAGCAAATGGGTTCAAGTGTTACCGCTGTTCATTGCATATGGTGTTACCTGTTCGCTTATGATACCGCTATCTGTTGGTATGACATTGATAGTTCGTATTCCTATGGCTGAATCCATAGGACAACTTTGCAAAAAGTTTAAGCCCAACCATATTATGTATAGTCCTGCATTTTGGGAGGCATTTGCCAACAGTAATGAGAAAATGGATTTGTCATATTTTATAGCACCTATTACTGGCGGCGATACATTAAGGGAAAATATTGAAAATAAAATCAATGATTACCTTAAAAAATGCGGTAGTCCCTACTTGTTAATGAATGGATATGGCATGACAGAAGTTGGCGCTGCTGTCTCTGTAAATTACAAAGATAAATACGAGTTTGGCAGCGTCGGAGCCCCGTTTGTAAAAAATATTGTTTCTGCCTTTGATGTTGAAACAGGCGAAGAATTGAAAATCGGTCAAGAGGGTGAAATTTGCATTTGCACTCCTTCTACAATGGAAGGTTATATAAATAACCCGACTGAAACAGAAAACATTTTGAAAAAGCATAATGACGGAAAGATGTGGATTCACTCTGGGGATTTGGGCTATATATCCGAGAACGGATTTATCCATATCAGTGGTAGATTAAAAAGATATATGCTTTGCTTTAAAAACGGTGTTGCCAAAAAGGTATTTAGTCTTGATATAGAAAAGGAATTATTAAAACATCAAGACGTAGAAAACTGTGCCGTTGTGCCGATAGATGATGTTAATTTAAACCAAGTTCCTGTTGCATATATAATACCCAAAGCCAATGTAGACAAAATTACATTGGAAAGCGAATTGGGTGCTCTCTGCAAAAGTAACCTTGAAGACGTATATCGCCCTGTAAAATATGTTTTTGTGGATAGTTTCCCCCGTACAAAAGTTGGCAAGGTAGACTATTTAGCACTCGAAAAAGAAGCAGAGAACTTATAATGGTAAATGACTGATAAGCGACAATAGAAATGGACTGCCTACATGGGCCGCTGTGCTCATGTAGGCAGTTTTCGTTATGTACTAGACGGAAATAATGTACATAAAAGACGTATTGGTACAACAATTTACAGAAAATTCAAATGCCAACCCTTGACTTTTTGATCAAAAATTCTTACTACTTAAGTGTAGGGATTCGATTCTCTATTCCTCCAGTTTTGTTCTCCGGCAGGCACAGAGCTTGTTACGGAGTCAAAATATATTTTTATTTGTGCAGGAGGAATTCAAAGTGAAAAACAAAAGTCCCAGGAAGTGTTGCCTACAAGATTTTGAGCTTTACGACATGGCAACGAAACAGTTCACAAAACACTGTGGCTTGTGAACGCAATCGGCGGATAGCAGCGGCTGTAAGTCCCGACAGCCAAAGCAGAATATCTGCCAAGCAGTCAAACCCGTGTGCGGCACGGCCCAATTCAACCGCTGTCTCTGTGCGACAAAGGACACAGCCGAGGTTTCCCGGGTTTTGGGCGGTAAACAAAACCCTTGCCGTCGACCGAATGAAGTAGGCGCTGTAAACAGTTACAGTATACGGCACTGCGCTGTCAGAACGTAAGTTTCTGACGCCTGTCACGTGGCAGGTATGCGCCGGATTATATCCGCTGTACTCACCTTCATTTCTGCAACTAAATATGATACGCTTTTCGATATGCTCTATGATGATCCCTTCGAGATGATATATGACAAGTCCCGCGTGGCAGTTATCTGACCTAATAACTGATCCGTGATCAGCGGGACGGCTCGTTTCGAAATGACAAATGACTGTCACTGCGAAATGATTAATGATTATCTTTTCGAAAGTGTCGCCGTTTCTATTGGCGAAGAAAATAGAAACGGCGACGAAAGCCCCGGTGAAGTCGCCGAACGGCAAGGCTTTTTCAGAGCATAGAAAAAGAAAACATAAGAAATGACACGGAAAATTTACCTCCGTGCCAATGGGATAGCTATGCCTTGCCGCTGTCTTTTTGAAATGATAATGATTTTCTCTTCAAAATGAAGTCTCATAGATTTATTATAGAGTAATAAAAAGTGTCCCTTAAAAGTTTGAACTGTCCTTTCGAAAGAAGCGACAGCGACCTCAATCCTTTTGAAATGATATATAACTGTCATTTCGAAATCCGCGAAAAATTTTCGTCAGCAAAATAGTTTTATATGATTTTGGTCCGCAACAGCGGCGATGGAAGAAAAAAGCCTTGCGTCGCCGCTGATTTTTTGCAATTTTTTATAAAATACTCCGTTCCCGTGAAGTTTTCTTGAAACTCGAATTTGACC
>JAZNFI010000154.1:0-23727 GCA_045589075.1 Candidatus Flemingiibacterium sp. | reverse complement strand
ATTTATAAATAGTCACTTTTTCTATTCAATAAATTATTAAGGGAAAACCATATAGCCATATTAGTCATAGGCAAATTTGTTTTCTATTTATATGCTTTTAACATTTGTGAAAAAAGCTGTATAGTGTTTGAGCTTGATTTGTTAATATAAATATATGAATCTCGATATAAGCCATCATCGATTTTTAACAAAGAAATCTCACCGCTGATTTGAGTTTTCCATGAATTTTCAGGAAACAATGTGACACCAAGCCCCAGTTTTACATAATTTTGTATGTATTGAGGGTCATCACATTCAATTATTATATCAGGATTTAACTTTTTTTGTTCGAAATAAGCGTCTGCACATCGTCTCAGGCTGCTTCCCTTAGGCATGCAAATAAACTTCTCGTGGTTAAGTTCATTGGATGAGACAATATTTTTTTTGGCTAACGGGCTGTCTTTGTGTACTGCAAGAAAAAGCTCCTCGCGCAACCAAAAGTCTTTTTGGAAATCATCAGTTTCTATATTTAGGTCTGTAACTATAATATCATATTCAGAAATATATGATGGAGAAATTACTTCTTGGTGTTTAATGTTAATTGATATTTTTGGATATTTGGTTATAAACTCTGATATTGCATTAGTAACATTTTGCCTGTTTGTAAGGATAAGCAGCTTCAGTTCGCCTAATGGGGTTTGCAATAAATCATAAATTTCGGTTTTGGCTTGATTAAACAGTTTTTCAGATTTATCAATAGCATTTAATAATATTTTTCCGTATTCATTCAGACTTATTTTATTTGGGCTCCGGTCAAATAGCGTCACACCAATTTCTTTTTCAAGTTTTTTTATGCTGGTTGAAATGCCGGAGGCGGGAACCATAAAATACTGTGCTGTGCGTGAAAAGTTTTCGGTTTTAGCAGCATGCGCAAAATACTTTAGTTGCAATATTTCCATATTATAACTCCTTTTTGTTATATGCCATTATATATCATTATATATTATACCATATAATTTAAGTTATGGCAAATATATTTGAGTATATAATTATTTAAAATTTGTTATCAGCTAAAATAAAGTTGTATTTATTTTGAACGAAAAACCAAATACAAGACGGAGTCCAAGCGGACTCCGTCTTGTATTTTTATTAGAGTGGGGTGATTTGTGAATGCTTTGCTACAATATCGGGACAGCCGAACTACATATACCTCTCACCACAACGGAGCGTATGCGACGCTGCTATATGATGCATCGCTGTTGACAAAACTGACACTTGATGGTATAATCATGGTGCGTTATTTTGTACAGCAGAAGAGGAACTTTGATGTTTAAGAAAGGAGCTGGGGATATGTCTGAACACAATTCTTCGTTACTTGATTTGTACTCGAGTATTTCCGATCTGGAGGTGTATACCTCTGTTAAAATTGCAACATCCACATCAATATATCCAACAGCGGTGCTTCACGCCCATGATGATTTCGAAATATTTTCGGTGTGTGATGGTATATTGAAAATTGAAAACGTGTCCGGTTCTGTTATAGAATTGAAACCGGGGGAGGTTTGTATAGTGCCAAAGAACTATTACCATTGCAGCTATGCTGTTGTGGGAACTCCCAGGAGAATTAACTTGCGATTTTCCTATGCACGGGCCAAGGAAAAAACCATTCCATCCCTATATAACATATTCGACAGAATTATGACATCCATCGATAATTGTGTAATATTGGATGGCGCTGGGGGAATGTTTGAGAAGTTGCTCGAGATATGTGATGAAATAACAAATACGCCTTTGGCAACGGAAATATATTTGCGTTTGTTGATAAATCAAATGTATATAAGACTTATGCGTTTATTTGATGATTCCGCTATTGTAGATGCAAAAAATGAAAACCTTAATGGGAACAGCCCGCATTTTCGCAAGCAACGAATTGATATTTGGTTGGTTAATAACTTTTACCGTCAGGTGACGCAAAATGATATTGCGGATGTTCTTGGTGTTTCGAGGCGCCATGTAAACCGTATATTTCGCGACATCTACGGAATGAGCTTTCACGAGAAGTTGATCGAGATACGTATTAGATATGCGGAAAATTTCCTCATAAGCACCAACAACACCATCGAAGAAATTGCTTATAAGGTAGGGTATACCTCGCCTTCCGGTTTTCATCTTGCGTTTTGCAGGTGTGTTGGAATTTCTCCGGGAGATTATCGCAGAAAGCATAATAAACAGAGTGCGTTACCTACTCCTTCAAGAAACAAAGACTGAAAATCAATGTTAGACGCAAAAAAGGGGGAAGTCAGATGAAAACAAACCATACCACATATTTAGATTGATACTTGAATCAATAGTGGTGATTTTGATAGTGTTAATGATGCTATTTCCCGTAAAAGGTAATTTGTATCGCGTTTACGGAAATATCATACAAAAATACGTACCGGGGGAAGTTCTGGAGGTTCTCGATGAAGAGCTGACCGACAGCTATTACGGTACCGGACAGATTGTGGGGACCCAACGCTTGCGTGTGCGGTTGAACGGTACGGAAGAAGTGGAGCTTGACAATTATCTTACAGATACTCACAATGTTCTTGCCAGACCCGGCATGAAGGTTATAATTTGCGCCGACACGCCCGATAACGCGGAGCCGTATTACACGCTTTACAGCTATGACAGAACATTTCCGATTTTGCTGATAACCGGCTTATTTGTTGTGATTTTGGCTTTGGTTGGCAGACGCCGTGGCATAGATTCTTTTCTTGCGATATTATTTACAGTTGTATTTATTTTGCGCGTGGCGTTACCGATGATATATAACGGAATATCGCCTGTACTTGTCGCAATAATGACGGTGCTTGCCTCAACTGTGGTCACGCTGCTGTTTATAAACGGATTTACAAGCCAATTTTTGCTGGGAGTCGGGACCACTCTTATGGGAGCGCTTTCTGCCTGTGTTTTGTTCGCTCTGTTTGCCGCGATTTTCCATATAACCGGGCTGCAAGCCGCAAATGCAGAAAGCTTGCTCATTGCCGCGCGTGAAACAGGACTTGATGTTGGCGAGTTGTTGATAGCGGGAACAGTAATCTCCTCTCTCGGTGCTGTAATGGACGTTTCGGTATCGGTGCTGTCAGCCTTGCGTGAGGTAGCACTGGTATCTGCTGAACCGAGCCGTGCTTCGCTCTTCAAAAGCGGAATGAACATTGGAAAAGACATCATCGGGACCATGAGCAATACTCTTATCTTTGCTTTCGCAGGCGGTTCGCTGTCTTCAATGCTGGTGTTCTATTCTTACGGAATTCAGACAAATCAATTGCTTCATTCAGACTATGTTTCGCTTGAGCTATGCCAAGGCTTGTGTTGCACATGCGCGGTCATTATTACCGTGCCGCTTGCAGCCGCGGTGGGAGCGTGGTTTTGGGGAAATGCAAAGCACAGGGATGAAAACGCCACAAGCAACTTTAATAATGGGACATGAATTGAATAATTGGCACAGTGAGCTATTGACGATTAAACATATATTTTGTACAATCAATTTAAGGGAAAAGATGATTCTATCTTAGCGGTTTCCCGGGTATGATTGCAAAATGAATCAAAGACTGTTATGCCGGTTGCGGTTCAAATTTCCACTTTAACCTATAACCGCAAAAATAGTATCTCTAACCGACTTTTAGTTTTATTTAGGAGACAGATTATGAAAAACAAGTTTACACCGATAAGTATTTTGTTGTGCGCTGCTATGTGCGTAGGTATAATACTTCCGCTGGGAGCGCTTACTGTGTCGGTATATGCCGCAAGCACAGCTCCTTTGAAGATTAATCTGTCGGGTGAAGATTCACTGGGCGTAGGCGGAGCAAAAATTACAAAGGCGCGTGACGAAGCAGCGGCACCTTCGGCATATACTACGGTAGACGGTGTCGGATTCCTGGAACTTAAGTATTCCGGTCTCGAAAGTGCAGCAAGACATGGAAACTATCACGTAATGGTACAGATGCTTAGCGCAAATTCCTTTAATAAAGATCTCAAGTATGTGGCTGTTACCTATATGACAACTTCCACCGCAAAAGCTTCGCTTATTATGACGCAGGGCGACGACCCGGACTCAAAAATTATAATTACTGATGATACATCTGTCTCGGGCGGAAAATTTGTAACTGCAATAGCAGCACAACCCTTAAGCAACGCTATGCTAGAGCGTGCGAACGTGCCCGGCTCTCTTGTTATCAAGTCTACAAATACCGCAGCTGATGCAAAAATTTATATCTACGAGGTTGCCTTCTTTGCGACTGCACAAGAAGCAAATGCTTACACCAGCAGTGCAGCGTCACAGTCCACAGGAGCGGCTGTTCCTTCGACTGAGACTACTTCTCAGCCTACTGCAACAACACCAACACAACCTTCTGCATCCACAAATACAGAGTCCAAGATCAGCGATGTAATTATTAATCTTGGTGCCGATGAGACAAAAATGAATTTCGTCTGGTATCAGACTTCATCTACAGCAGGAAGCCTTTACATTGGCAATCACGACTGTACTTCGGTTAGGTTTGACGATCACTTCAATTTGCCAAATGAATCGACTGATGGAAACACACAGTCAGACGCAGGCAACAACGCATACTTTGTCTATAACGACGCGCTGTTCATAGTCATAAACAGTAATTCAGTAAACTTTGCTAACCACAGAGCGTTTATTAAGAAAGCGTGCGAGGCATATCCGAATGCTACTTGGCGCATAGTTGTTACTCATCAATCTATATATGGTGTTACCGATCTATCCAAAATTCCCTACGCAGCAAATATTGATTCTTATGCCACAGACGCTGTTCTCCGGGTGTCCGAACACGGCATTGTCCGTGGCGTTGGAAACAATAAGTTTGAACCCGGCGAGAGCTGCACGAGAGCACAGATTTCAAAGACTTTGGACAATTTACAAGAGATACAATAATAACTTAAGTTATCCTTGTGGGATTCAAGGATACGTATAATGAAAGGGCAAGCTGCAATTACACAATGAGCTTAATTTACTACGATTATCATACCCACCCGAATTTGATGAGGGTCCCTGAAAACGGCCGCGCTTACATAGAAACCGCGATACAAAAAGGGCTTCGGGAAATATGCTTTACGGATCATGCCCCCCTTGAGGGATTTCCCCTGGGGGACAGGATGCCGGTGGGCATGGCACGGCAGTACTGTGAGACAGTAAGGACTCTGGCTGACGAATACAAGGACAGAATAGTTGTAAAATGCGGCATAGAGATGGACTATCTTCCTACAATCGAGGACCAAATCGAAGATATATTGAATCAGGCCGATTTTGATTATGTTATCGGGTCTTCACATCTTCATTGCCGAGGTATGCTTCCTTTTCCGCTTTCAGACTTGACTGCCCAGGAGTTTGTTGTCAAATGCTTTGAAAACAATCTAATGGCTGTGAAGTCCGGATATTTCAACACAATTGCACATATTGACATGTACAGATGGGTAATACGAAGCAACAATCGGTTTAATTTGAAAACAACCGAGTTTGATCTTGCTGCTGTTGAATATCTTGTGCGCGAAATTTTTGCTGAAATGGAGAAAAGGGAGGTTTCGCTGGAGGTTAATACTCATCTGATGGCGTCAACCAACGACGCCGGCGACATATATCCCTCGACAGACATAATGAAAATAGCCAGAGATTACGAGCTAAGATATAAGTTTGGGTCGGATGCCCATGTCAAAGAACATGTGGGAATCGGACGGGATATTGTCGAAAACGAAGAAAGATTTCGGGGGTGCTTTATATGATGATCGGACAAACACCGTTTGAACATATTACAAAAGATTCATTTACGTTTATTATGCTTCCTGATTCGCAAAACTACGCAAAGGATCCCAAAAATCTGTGCTGCTTTGAGAGTCAGGTGATGTGGATATTCAAGAACCGTGATGTGCTGAATATTAAGTTTGTTACTCACGTGGGAGACATTTCAAACGATAATGAGGATGAGGAAGAGTTCAGAGTCGGATTCAATACCCTTGGTAGATTGAACGGTGCGGTGCCCTACGGCATATGTGCAGGAAATCATGATATGAATGCAGACGGTTCATCACCGTATTTTATCAAATATTTTCCTGAAGAACAGTTGAAAAACCATTCGTATTGGATTTCGTCTTACGATGGGAATAAGCATAATGCGCAGAAAATTACTGTGGGAGATAAGAATTTTATATTTATCCATCTCGCATATATTCCAAGCGATAGCGCAGTGGAATGGGCGGCAAAGATACTTGAAGACAATAAGGACAGCTATGCAGTTATTTCCACGCACGCGTTTCTCATAAAGGATTGGAGCGAAAGAGGAATCGCGCGTCGGGAATCCCGTGTTTCTCAGACTGATTTCCGAATTCACAGGGACGGGACCAACGCAGGCGAGGACATCTATAATAAGTTGGTAGTTCCATACGACAACGTAAGGATGGTGCTAAACGGTCATTACGTTGGACGGGATTATCTTGAAATTGTTATAGGTGACCGTAAGGTTCATGCAATTTTAGCAGACCTGGAGCACGAACAGCCCTATGGCGGCAACGGTTTTTTACGTATTATTCAGTTCGTACCGTCCGAAGGGAAAATATATAATTATACTTATTCACCTATGCTTGATGCCTACAAGCTCGGGGAGTACGACAGTTTTTGTGTGGATATTAATGGTTAATAAAGAGTCTTGGGATTTTCGGGTCCGCTATTCTTAATATACCAAAGAAAATAAAACTCTGAATTTTGTATGGCAGAGGGAAATTTCCTTTGGTTATGCCGGTTTTATACGGTGTGATTGGTTGTATTTGCATTCTACAGATTATCAGTATCTTGAAATGATCCAGTCGAATTTAATGAACATTTTCAAAGGAGTTGATGCAATAAAATTTGACTTTACCAGCGAGGAAAATCTTGTCGGAACATTAGGTGCATACAGAACATATGCAACAGCCCCCGCTACTGTTGTATCTACACCCGGTAATGATCCGACCAATGAGCTTTTGATTGATAACACATCTGCAGCAAACAGTGGTAAATGGGTAACGGCTGTTGCATCCAGCGGACTTTCTGACGGTCATATAGCTGCCCTTAACGAATCTAAAGCGTTTGTAATTAAGACCTCCCACACTGCCGCTGATGTGAACTTCTACATAAAAGAAGTAGCGTTCTTCAAGACAAAGGCAGAAGACGATTCCTACAAGACTGCGGCAGAGGCTTATTATACTTATTATAATTAAAGTGTGTAACACACTTTGATTTAACGGCTAGCTGCTTAATTCCAAAAGATGCTATGATACTTGAAGGTTGTTTTGAGCTTATTTCATAATAACTTAAGCGGAGTGTCTTAATGCATATCTTCATTACTCCTCAACACATTCCCGTCGCTTATGCGGCGGGAATGTGTTTTGGCTATGAAAAGTACAAGGGAAGTGAAAACCAATAAACGCTTTAAGATACGTGGAAATGTATATCAAGATGCGTGTGAGTTCTTAAAAACAGCAAAACACTCAAAGAGCTTACTAAATGTTTTGGGATAGAGTGAATTTTTTGCCGTGCTTACTTGATTAATCTGTGTGAATATGTTATAATTGTTCTGAACCAACGGAGGTAAGGATATGAAGATTACAGAATTACTTAACGGCGGGAAACTGTCGTTGTCATTTGAGGTGTTTCCGCCTAAGACCGAGAGCAGCTTTGAGAGCGTCAGGATTGCAACAGAAGAAATTGCAAAGCTTAAACCCTCATTTATGAGTGTTACCTATGGCGCCGGCGGAGGAACCAGCAAATACACCCTGGAAATTGCTAAAAATATCAAGAAAAAGCACAATGTGCCCAGCCTTGCCCACCTTACCTGCGTCTCGTCCACAAGGGAGATTGTTCACGAGAGGATTGCAGATATTAAGGCGGCAGGCATACAGAATGTAATGGCACTTCGCGGAGATATTCCTGCGGAGCTTGAAGGGACCGACAGTAAAAAATGGCAATATAAGCACGCTGTAGAGCTTGTTTATGAACTTAAGGAAAGCTATTCGGATTTTTGCATCGGTGGTGCCTGTTATCCCGAAATACACCCAGAGAGTGTCAATCAGAAGGAAGACATTAAGTATTTGAAAGAAAAGGTTGATGCCGGGTGCGACTTTTTGACAACTCAAATGTTTTTTGACAACAATCTTCTTTATAATTTCCTTTACAAAATACGCGAGGCAGGTATTACAGTACCAATAATTCCCGGAATCATGCCGATAACTAACGGAAATCAAGTCGAAAAGGCTATAAAGCTGTCCGGCTCCTTCATGCCGCAGAGGTTTAAGGCGCTTGTGGATAAATTCGGGACCGCCCCCGCCGCTATGAAGCAGGCTGGCATCGCATATGCTACCGACCAGATAATAGACTTGTTTGCAAACGGTATTACCAATGTTCATGTTTATTCTATGAACAAGCCTGATGTAGCGGAAGCAATTCAGAAAAATCTGTCGGATATACTTGGCTGAAATGAACATTACGGTTATAAGCCGAAGCTATGTGCCGCCTCTGATACGCAGAAGTGAGGTGGCCAGATATGCAGGTGCCGGCTCGGACATGGAGGGTATTACAGCATTGCTTGATGATTGCTTGGCGGAGGCTGAAAACAGATTTGAGTACAAAGTGTGCTTCGCCCAATTCCCATTAAGCATTATAAACGATGAAATCGACCTCGGGTTTACCAAAACAACCTCACATACCGTCCGCAGGAGTCTTAAAGGGTGCGACAGCTTGTATCTGTTTGCAGCTACCGTTGGGATTGAGGCGGACAGACTTGCAGCCAGATATATGAGTATCTTGCCGTCAAGAGCACTGATGATGCAGGCGATAGGTGCTGAAAGAATAGAAAGTCTGTGTGACGCATTTTGCGATGATATAAATACGGAGCTTATGAAGGACGGACGATTTGCTTGCAGGAGGATAAGTCCCGGATACGGCGACATTCCTCTCTCAATGCAGACGGATATATTTAATGTGCTGGATTGCAGGAAGCACATAGGGTTAACGCTGAATGAAAGTCTTCTTATGTCACCTACAAAGTCGGTTACGGCGATAATAGGTATAGGGCAGAGCAAATTATAGGAATCAACCGAGCAAACTACTCAGGAGAACAACAATGAAGATAACCGATTATCTAATAGATCATGTTATATATCTTGACGGAGGTATGGGAACACTCCTTCAAGCGCAGGGACTTATGCCCGGAGAGCTTCCGGAAACATGGAATATTACCCACAAAGACGTAATCAGAACCATACATCGGAATTATTTTGATGCGGGAAGCAACGTTGTCAATACCAATACGTTTGGAGCAAACAGCCTGAAGTTTTCGGAAAGCGAGCTTGATGCAATAGTTGGCGCGGCTGTGGCAAATGCCCGCGAGGCGGCTGCCGAAAGTGTATCTACGGGTGAAAAGTGGGTGGCACTGGACATTGGGCCTACGGGAAGGATGCTGAAGCCGTACGGTGACCTTGATTTTGAGGACGCTGTTTCTGTGTTTAAGCAAACAGTCAGACTGGGTGTGAAGTATGGTGTTGATCTTATTATGATTGAAACCATGAACGACAGCTACGAGACTAAAGCAGCACTTCTTGCCGCAAAGGAAAACAGTGAGCTACCTGTTTTTGTATCCAATGCCTACGGAGCTGACGGAAAGCTTATGACCGGCGCGACACCGGCAGCTATGGTTGCTATGCTTGAGGGAATAGGTGCGGATGCAATCGGTGTAAACTGCTCACTGGGACCAAAGGCACTTCGCCCGGTTGTTGAGGAATATCTTAAATATGCCTCTGTTCCTGTGCTGCTCAAGCCAAACGCAGGTCTCCCCAAGGCTATTGACGGCAAAACAATATATGACGTGCTTCCCAAGGATTTTGCTTTGGAGAGTGCAGAGCTTATAGATGCCGGTGTTAGAATTGCCGGTGGGTGCTGCGGTACGACACCCGAATATATTAAGGCTCTTGTATCGACCTCGTGTGACATAGAACCAAAGCCTGTGGAAGAGAAGAACATTACCTGCGTTTCATCCTATACTCACGCTGTGCTTTTTGGTAATGAACCAATTCTTATAGGCGAACGTATTAATCCGACCGGCAAAAAACGTTTTAAAGAAGCCCTGAAAGCTGGCGATATTGATTATATTTTGAAAGAGGGAATCTCTCAGCAGGAAAAAGGAGTACACATTCTTGATGTAAATGTGGGCCTTCCCGAAATTGATGAGGCTCAAATGCTTGAGAGTGCGGTATGTGAGCTTCAAGCGATAATTGATCTTCCGATTCAGGTTGATACTGCCAATAAGACTGCCATGGAATCCGCACTTCGCCGTGTTAACGGAAAGGCGATGATAAACTCTGTCAACGGAAAGAAAGAGAGCATGGAAACCGTGTTTCCCCTTGCGAAAAAGTATGGCGGGCTTGTGGTTGCACTTACACTTGATGAGAACGGTATCCCTGAAACAGCAGAGGGAAGACTGGAGATAGCGCAGCGTATTCTCAAAGAGGCGGAAAAATACGGTATATCCAAAAAGGATGTGATTTTCGATCCGCTTGCACTTACAATAAGTGCAAACAACCTGGCGGCGAAGGAAACCCTGAGAGCTGTTGAACTTATTAAAAACAAGCTTGGCTGCCACACATCCCTCGGAGTCTCGAACGTTTCTTTCGGCCTTCCCGAGAGGGATGCTGTAAACAGCACATTTTTTGCTCTAGCTCTTGGCAAAGGCTTGTCGGCGGCTATCATGAATCCGTATTCCGAAGAAATGATGAAGGTTTACCATACCTATCGTGCTCTTGCCGGATTTGATGAAAACTGTGCGGAATATATCTCTTATGCGTCAAATATAAAATCTTTTACAGCATCCGTTGTCGAATCCAAATCAAGCACAGAAAACGCATCTGCTGAAGAGTTTGCCAGTGACCTTCAGCGAGCAGTTGTGAAGGGGCTTCGTGACCGTGCGGCACAGCTCACAACGGAAATTATCAAAAATTCCGATCCGCTTGATCTAGTAAGGAACGAGATAATTCCGGCACTTAATACAGTTGGCATGGGCTTTGAAAATAAAACTGTATACCTACCTCAGCTTCTCATGAGTGCAGAGGCGGCAAAGGCTGCATTTGAAGTAATAAAAAGCAGTATGTCAAGCGGCAAGGCAACGGATAAGTGCTGTTTTGTTATTGCCACCGTCAAAGGGGACATCCACGACATCGGAAAGAATATTGTAAAGCTTCTTCTTGAGAATTACGGGTTCGCAGTTACGGATCTGGGGCGGGATGTTGCACCGGAGACAGTTGTTGACAAAGTGAAGGAATTGCACGCGCCCATAGTCGGTCTTAGTGCGCTTATGACTACCACAGTGCCCGCGATGGAGGAGACGATAAAGCTGCTTCGCCGCGAAACGCCCTGGTGTAAGGTGGTAGTTGGCGGTGCGGTACTTAACAAGGAGTACGCTGACTCCATAGGCGCAGACAAATATGCTGCAGACGCTATGGAAGCCGTTAGATATGCCGAAGAAGTAAACAGTGAATTAAAATAAAAAATGCTGCACTACATTGATATGCACTCCAAAAGTTAGACACTTTGGAGTGCATATAATTATTAGCGGCAGATATTATTTTTTGTTTTCCATGGCGCGCAATGCGTTGAGTATTGCGATTATTGCTACCCCGACGTCGGCAAATACAGCCGCCCACATATTAGCAATGCCGATTGCGGCAAACAGCAGAAAGCCAATCTTTATGCCGAGTGCAATAACTATATTTTGACGAACGATAACCCGTGTCCTTCGCGCTATAGTTACAGCATCGCAGAGCTTTAGCGGATCGTCATCCATCAGCACAATATCGGCGGCTTCGATGGCTGCATCCGAACCGAGTGCACCCATTGCTATACCCACGTCAGCTCGTGTCAGTACAGGAGCATCGTTTACGCCGTCACCTACATACGCGAGAGTTGTTCGGTTGGACATTTTGCGGAGCAGCTCTTCTACCAGAGAAACCTTGTTATCCGGCATCAGCTCGCAGTATGCACGTCCTATATTAAGCTCAAGGGCAACTTTTTCGCCAACCTTTGTGCGGTCACCGGTCAGCATAATCGTCTCTTTTATTCCGAGCTCTCCAAGTCGTTCCAAAGTGGGTTTTGCATTCGGTTTTACCTTGTCGGCTATTTCGATATACCCGGCATATTTCCCGCCGACGGCAATATGCACCACCGTTGTATCGTCGGCTGTTTCGTCATAGGATGCACCGCACCGCTCCATGATACGTGTATTCCCGGCGCACACAGAATATTCACCGTAAATCGCTTCGACACCTTCGCCGGGATATTCGGTAATATCCTTGATAAGCGATTTATCTACCGGTTTTCCGTATGCGCGCAGGATTGACTGCGCTATCGGATGGCGTGAACTGCTTTCAGCAGCAGCGGCAAGCTCCAGCAGACGGCTTTCTTCAATATTCTGCGTGTGGATGCTTATGACATTGAACTGCCCCTCGGTCAGCGTACCGGTCTTATCAAACACGACTATTGAGGTATCAGCCAGTGCTTCAAGATAATTGCTGCCCTTGATGAGTATGCCGCGACGTGCTGCGCCACCGATGGCTCCGAAGAAGCTGAGCGGTATGGAAATGACGAGTGCGCAAGGGCATGAAATTACCAGAAAGATCAGTGCACGTTCGATCCACACAGACCATTCACCGCCGTTCAAAAGCGGCGGGAGCAATGCCAGCAGCAACGCAGATCCCACGACTAAAGGGGTGTACCAACGGGCGAATTTAGCAATAAATCTCTCGGCCCTCGCCTTTTGGGAGCTTGCATTTTCGACCATTTCAAGTATACGGGAAACAGTTGATTCATCCGAGGTTTTTGTGACCTTTGCGTGTAATAATCCGTTTATGTTTATGCATCCGCTTATCAACTCACTGCCGGGTTCAACATCGCGCGGGACTGATTCGCCGGTGAGAGCAGATGTGTCTACCGATGAGGTTCCGCTCAAAACTATAGAATCCAGTGGGATGCGCTCGCCAGGGTGTATTAGAATTTCCTCACCCAGTTCAGCTTCCGATGGATCTATGATAATCTCCACACCGCCGCGCACCACAGCAGCAGTGTCGGGGCGTATGTCCATAAGTGACGCTATGGAGCGTCGTGAGCTGGCTACGGCGAAGTCCTGGAATAACTCACCCACCTGGAAGAACAGCATTACGGCACAGCCCTCATTGTAGTCGCCGAGTGCAAATGCACCGAATGTGGCTATAACCATAAGCAGATTTTCGCTGAACACGGTGCCGGAAAACAGCTTTCGGAAGGCATCTAATATAACATCATATGAAACAATTAAATAGGAAAGAAGGTAACACAAGAGCTCTGCAACAGGCGAAATTTCGGGTATTGCGAGGCCAAGCGCCATTGCCACGGTAAATAGCAGCATACCAATCAGTATGCGCAAAGCCATAACCCTTTGGGTTAAAGTTAAACTACTATATATTTTTCTCATTTTACACTGATTATGTCCACGTTTCGTTCAAGCTTGCGACAGATTTTCAGTGATTGTGCCAGTATCTCATCGAGTTTGGCTTCGTCGGCGTCTAGGGCCATTTTTTGTGTCATAAATGAGATAGTGACACTGTTAACTCCATTAAGCCTTGCTATGTCACTTTCCATTTTTGCGGCGCAGTTGGCACATTTGAGATTTTCGATTTTATAGGTATATTTCATTGCTGTGGTCCTTTCATTCAAGAATATGCTCAATGCCTTGGTCGATTATTTTCCTTACGTGGGAATCAGCCAGCGAATAGATCACCGATTTGCCTTCACGGCGGTTTTTTATGAGTTTACTTGCTTTTAATACACGCAGTTGGTGAGAAATAGCTGACTGTGTCATATTCAGCAGCTTCGCAATGTCACAAACGCACATATCGGCTTCAAACAGCACGTATAATATCTTTATACGCGTGGTGTCACCGAATATCCGAAATAGCTCGGCGAGGTCATAGAGAGTTTCTTCCTTGGGCATATCGGCATTTACACGCTTTACCAGTTCGTCATGGGGTTCGTATATTTCACAGATGGCTGTCTCGTCTTTTTTATACATATTTTCGCTCCCTCGCACATATGAATTATTGTTCATATATATATTATATTCGTTTGCTCGTTCTTTGTCAATCGGCACATTCACCAAAAATAATCTAAAGCAAATGCAAATATCTCGCATATAAAAATGGCACGAGCAAGTATCTGCTTGTGTCAATATGTTAATATTCCGCGCCTACCTTATGACAATCATTGTGAATTGGACTATGTGGGGGTAGTTTAGGACCGAATCAGCTGTTTTGCTAAGCGTATCATATAAAGTTATCCCCGGTTATAAGATAACCGGGGATACAACATTATTTAAGAATTTTACTTTTCAGGCTCAGCTTATCAAACATAAGCGCCAGTATATAGAATACTATTGCTCCGGCGGCTGCCTGCACAAGATTGAACGGTATAGAAACAAGCGGAGCTGCAAAGTTTTTAACGAGAAGGACCTCATAGAAATAATAGCCTACAATCGTAACAGCTGCCGCGAATACAGGGGCAATAATATTTCTTGAGCATGCAAGCTTAGGTTGCTTTGATGTAAAAAACAATACAATGAGTATTTTGATAATCACCGTACCGGGGGTGAATATGGGGTAACCAATAAGGTCGGCGATTCCCGCGCCGATGGCGCCTACCGCACATGCATACGGCAGTGGCAGTATAGCGGCGGCAAGGTAGATGAAGGAGTCGCCAAGATGTATGTATCCACTGCCTGAAACCCAGATGGGAATTCTCGTGTAAGTGGTGGCTACGAAAACAAGTACACATAGTATAGCAGCGAGCGTGAGACGGCGAAGTCTTTCTGAAGTGTTGGTCGGCATAGTAATTACCCTGGTTATCGCTGCGATGAGACACACCGCCTGCGAAACGCTTCCTTATTGTGAAAAATTATTTTATAAGTTTATACAAGTTCTTTTCCAAACGGAGTCCTTCGCGTTTTGGAGTATCGTACTTTGAGGTATCCTCAATCATGTCGGCTACAATATGGCAGGCGAAATCCACGGACTCGTGAAAATTCACGCCGTCAAGTATTTTGCCGAGAAGAGCGGACGAAAAAAGGTCTCCTGTGCCGGGGTATCCTAATTTAATCTTTTTTACCACGTGAACCTGTTCAGGTTCGCTGCTATCTTTGTCATAAGATAGAGTGGCGATTCTGCCATCGCATAATTCTATACCGGTAAGAGCCAGCTTTCTCACGCCGTACAGCCGTAGCAGTTTGTTTTTTAACCTGTCGGCTTCGTCAAGTACCTCGTTTGCAGACATCTCCAGAGGGTTTTGGTATGTGTCACCGCATAGCAGATATGCTTCGGTCAGATTGGGTGTAATAATGTCTGCTTTACTGCAGAGCACACGCATATTTTGGCACAGTTCAGTAGTGTACGTGGCGTAGATAACGCCATCATCGCCCATGACCGGATCAACAAGCACCGGACAATTCTTACCAAACATATCAATTGCGTTCGCAAGAGTATCTATTTGATCTGCGTTTCCGAGAAAACCGGTATATATGGCATCAAATTTAATCCCGATCGCCTTATAATGTTCAAGCGATGCCCCCATTGTTGCGGTCAGATCAAGAAAGGTAATATTAGAAAATCCCCCCGTGTGGGTGGAAAGGTGAGCGGTGGGTAGCGGTACAACGCAAACCCCCATGACTGACAGCACCGGTATTATTACCGTCAGAGCGCATCTTCCGAAGCCCGACAGGTCGTGGACGGCAAGTACTCTTTTTGTGTCGTCTCTCATATGACGCCTCCGTTTGAAAGTATATTAATATTATACATCAAAAATCGAAAAATATCAAGTACAATATTTGCGTTTTTTCGGCTATAAATTCACTCTGTAATGTGCAAAGTGACAACTAAAGAAATTGTTCTTGATTTGTGGTAACAGCAAATAACGGAACGCAGACGGAAAAATAATTCTTTGGTTGCGGTTCCTTGTGTTCCGTATAACCGCAAAAGACGGGTGGGAGTTTATCTCACACCCGTCTTTAATAGACAGCACAACTCGAATCCGAGTATTATTTTAATCAGTCGCTGATATAAGGCAGAAGCGCAACGTGGCGCGAACGCTTAATAGCGATGGTGAGCTGACGCTGATGCTTTGCGCAGGTTCCGCTGATTCTTCTGGGAAGAATCTTGGCGCGCTCGCTGATGAACTTGCGGAGTCTTGCGACATCCTTGTAATCGATCTCATCGATCTTATCAGCACAGAACTGACAAACCTTCTTCTTTCTGCGCATACCTGCACGGAAAGGCTTGGCAGAATCTCTTTCGGTTCTCTCTCTATCCATTTTATGAAACCTCCTTAATTAAGATCAGAACGGCAGTTCATCGTCACCCTCAAGTGTTTCAAATTGGGGTGCTGCACCGCCCTGTGTTGTCGGAGCCTGTCCGACTGGCGTTGAGTACTGAGGCTCGCCGTATGCGGAAGGCATATATGCGGAGCCTGCATTTTGCTGATAACCTGAATTTTCACCCTTGGAATCAACGAAAAATGTTTCGTCTACCACGACCTCGGTAGCATAGCGCTTATTGCCCTGCTGGTCGCTCCAGGAACGAGTCTGTATCTGGCCTGCGATGCAGATGGATGAACCCTTGTGGAAATATCTGGAGATAAACTCCGCTCTTTCACGCCACGCCACACAGTTTATAAAATCAGCCTGCTGATTTGAGTTGCCGTCTTCGGTCTTAGGCTGATAACGGCGGTTTACTGCGATAGAAAAGCTGAGTACCATCACACCGCTGGGTGTTTGCTTGAGCTCGGGTTCTGCGGTCAAACGACCGGCAAGAATGACTTTATTGAGGTTAAGGTTAGCCATTATCGTTATCCTCCACTCAGTACTTGATTATTCAGCGTCTGCTGCGGGAGCTTCTTCAGCTGCTGGAGCCTTTTCGGCTGCGGCCTTCTTTGCCAGCTTCTTCTCGTCATGTTTTATAACGATTGAACGAAGAATGCCGTCGGTGATGCCGAATACACGCTCAAGCTCGAGCGGAAGAGTGGGAGCGCTCTTGAAATTTACAAGAACGTAGTAACCTTCGGCAAGGTCGTTGATTGGGTACGCGAGCTTACGCTTTCCCCATTCATCAACGGACTCAACGGTGCCGTTGGCAGCAATAAGACCGGTGAATTTGTCAACCAGAGCCTTAATGCCTTCCTCACCCTGCTGTACATCAACGATAAACAGAGTTTCATAGGAACAAATCTTATCCATTGTTGTTACACCTCCTTATGGACATATGACCGAACGCCTCAGAAAATTTGCGTCCGGCAAGGAGAGAATATCCGTGTTTTTTGCGGACATCCCATACCAAGTATGTATTATATCACATTTTTCCTGGTGTGTCAATAGCCTAAAACAAATAATGTCCATGCAAACTGCGAATTTTACAGCTCTTGCGTAAATTATTTTGTGCAATATTATTAACAGGTATTTTTAGAATATATTTGACAGTTGGCGGTACATGTGGTATAATAAAACAGTAACTTATATAATTTAGGAGCGAAAAACATTGAAAAAGCCTTTTGTAAACAAAGAACAGATAGAGTTGATTGCAAAAAAATATCCGACTCCATTTCATATATATGACGAAAAGGGTATAAGGGAGCGTGCACGCGCGCTTAACTCGGCGTTTTCGTGGAATCGAGGTTTTAAGGAATATTTTGCCGTTAAAGCAACTCCGAACCCCGTAATACTTGATATTCTGAAAGAAGAAAACTGCGGTGTTGATTGCTCGTCCCTCACCGAACTTATGATGAGCGAGGCGGTGGGGTTTTCGGGGCATGACATCATGTTTTCGTCAAACGCTACGCCGGCTGAAGATTTTATAAAGGCTGCCCAGCTGGGCTCCATAATCAATTTTGACGATTTTACTCATATCGATTTTCTCGAAAAGACTATTGGATATATTCCCGAAACGGTCTGCTGCCGTTTTAATCCCGGCGGAGATTTTCATATAAGCACACAGATAATGGGAAGTCCCGGTGATGCAAAATACGGCATGACAAGAGAGCAGATAATTGAGGCGTATAAAATACTCAAAGAAAAAGGCGCAAGGCGCCTCGGTATCCACGCATTTCTTTCAAGTAATAACACTAACAATGAATATTATCCTACCCTCGCGGGAGTGCTTTTCAGGCTTGCTGTTGACATACAGAAGGAGGCTGGTGTCAATATAAGCTTCATTAACCTTTCGGGAGGGGTAGGCGTTCCATATCTTCCTGACGCTGAACCGGCAGATATTGCGGTAATTGGCGAGGGGGTCCATAAGATGTTTGACGAAATACTTGTTCCGGCAGGGCTCGGTGACGTTGCCATATTCACAGAGCTTGGAAGGTATATGCTGGCACCCAACGGTATGCTTATCACCAAAGCTATTCATGAGAAGCACATATACAAGGAATATATTGGCTGTGATGCTTGTGCGGCAAACCTTATGCGTCCTGCCATGTACGGCTCTTATCACCATATTACCGTTCTGGGTAAAGAAAATGAGCCATGCGAGCACAAATACGATGTAACGGGCGGACTTTGCGAAAATAACGACAAATTCGCGGTTGACAGAATGCTTCCCAAGGTAGAAAAGGGCGACTATCTGGCTATTCACGATACAGGTGCGCACGGTTTCGCTATGGGATATAACTATAACGGCAAACTTCGTTCCTCTGAACTGTTGCTCAAAGAGGACGGCTCGGTCGAGCTTATCCGCCGCGCCGAGACCCCCGAAGATTATTTTGCCACCCTCGGCGTAACTAAATATTTTAAGCAAATATACAACTGACGATTAACGCCAGGCAATAGAATGTTAATCGAACATTCAAAAAGCAAAGGAGATCCGACCTTGCCTGCGATCCTTGCGAGCGCTGCAGAGAGTCAGATCTCCTTAATTTATAATGCACCGTTATTTGGTAAGCTTAAATTCACCGAAAAATTCGGGGCAGTGGAAATCCGGTTCAGGTTTTATAACTGCAGACCACATTCCGAAGGGTGCACCGGCGTTTTCGTCGCATTTGAAGAAATTCCCGCGGACAATTGTGTCCTCGTTTACTTCATCAATTCCGAAAAGAACCTTCAGCACAGAAAGGGGAATAAATTCCACAAGCTCCCATCTGTCAACGCAGTTGGTCAGCTTAATGTCGAAGGGATTAAGTCCCATGTCTACAATAAATGTGCGCTCGTCACGATTCTTGCCGAGTGCAATTAGACTTGTGCCGATAGAGTTGCATTCAATGTTCACATATCCCTTGTAGGGCTTGTTGGGGGACTGCATAGAGAAGAAACATTCAAGACAGCTGTCCTCCCATACGTTGCCGTTGTGCTCTGTGGCAATTGACACGGGATTCTTTTCATACGATACAAGATGTATGTAAATGCCCTCGTTTTCATCACCTGTTTTGGCGTACACCATCTGACCGTATGCCTTGGGTGCGCGATCGGCGCCACCCCATGTGTATTCGTCTATGTGTGCTTTGTCGAGACTGCTCCAATCAATATCAGAACTGCTTGTAATTTTAACGCTATATTGCTTCATTATAAATTCCTTTCGACAAATGAGTTGTACTGTAAAATAAGTATATCATGACTTTGCAGTAAAGTCAATCTGTTTTTACATAAATACCGACAAGAAGACAGAAAGAAAAAATTTACAACTTTTTTATAATTTTTTTATAAAAGGTGTAGACAAATGAAGTTTTATCGTATATAATGGTTATATAGTAAAAGGCTGTGAACGGAAGGAAGCCGGTTCGGCTGTCTGCAGAGAAGTGCGCCGCAGGTTACTGCGTGGTGTGAGCGCATGACAGAAGAAAGGCAAAAAGTGCGTCCGTGAGCCGACTTGGTGAAGTAACAGTAGCCAAGTCCGTCAGCTTCGCGTTACAGAAGCGGGATATTTTGTATCCGACGAGTATAATTGTAAAGTGGAACCGCGACAAGTCGCCTTTACCGTCCCTTTGGGGGCAGTATGGGTGCTTTTTTATTTTTGATGAAGGAAGGGGATAACGATTATGGACAATTTTCTCGATCTCGATTTTGGTATTGACACAAATAAGGTAAAACAAAAGATAAAGAAGGCGGCTCTTGAAATTCGCAATGACATAAGAGTGATAAGAGAGCGTGACCCTGCAGCTACAAGTAACATTGAGGTTGCTCTTCTGTATTCCGGCTTTCATGCGGTGCTTGCTTATCGCCTCTCTCACGTACTATACGAAAATGACAAGCCTTTTGCGGCAAGACTTGTGAGTCAAGGCGCGCGCTTTCTTACAGGCATTGAAATACACCCCGGCGCAAAAATTGGCAAGGGTCTGTTTATAGACCATGGAAGCGCAGTAGTTATTGGTGAGACCGCGGAGATAGGCGATAACTGCACCATATATCAGGGCGTTACTCTGGGCGGTACAGGCAAACACGTTGGAAAACGTCACCCCACCCTTGGGAATAATGTCATGGTGGGCTCGGGCGCAAAGGTGCTTGGCCCCTTCAAGGTTGGGGACAACTCAAAAATCGCTGCCAACGCAGTGGTGCTTGAGGAAATTCCCGAAAATTGCACGGCTGTTGGTATTCCGGCAAGAATTGTTAGAAGAAACAATTCGAAGGTTCAGGCAAATGATCTCGATCAGATACACATTGCCGACCCCGTGGCACAGGAGCTGTGCCGTCTCAATCTTCGTATATCCCAACTCGAAAAGAGGCTTGCTGATAAGGAAAACGCACAAAAGAAGGAGCAGACAAAATGATACTCTATAATACCGCCACAAGACAGAGAGAAGAATTTGTTCCGAATAATCCTGACCTTGTAAAGATGTATACCTGCGGACCTACTGTTTATCATTTTGCCCATATCGGTAATCTCCGCTCATATATAATGGAGGATATTCTCGAAAAATCTCTCCGATTTGCAGGGTATAACGTGAAACGTGTAATGAACATCACCGACGTGGGACATCTTGCGTCCGATGCAGACACGGGCGAGGATAAAATGCTTAAAGGCGCAAAGCGTGAGAACAAATCCGTTATGGAGATAGCGCAGTTCTACACCGATGCGTTTTTTGAGGACTGCCGAAAGCTTAATATTAAACGCCCAGATGTTGTTGAGCCTGCCACAAACTGTATTGAAGACTATATTCACATAATAGAAACCCTTATCGAGAAAGACTTTGCATATCTTGCAGGCGGAAACGTTTACTTTGACGTGTCGAAGCTTAAGCAATATTATATCTTTAACGACTTTTCCGAGGATGACCTTGAAGTAGGTGTCCGCGAGGGTGTTGAGGAGGACCAAAACAAGCGCAATAAAAACGATTTCGTTCTGTGGTTTACCAAATCAAAGTTTGAGGATCAGGCTCTGAAATGGGATTCTCCTTGGGGTGTAGGATACCCCGGTTGGCATATTGAATGTTCGGGAATTTCCATGAAGCATCTCGGAGAGGATCTTGACATTCACTGCGGAGGTATCGACAACGCGTTCCCCCACCATACAAACGAAATCGCTCAGTCCGAATCATATCTTGGACATAAGTGGTGCAACTACTGGATGCACATCCATCATCTCAACACAAATTCGGGCAAAATGTCCAAGTCAAAGGGCGAATTTCTGACCGTTTCACTGCTTGAAGAAAAGGGCTACGATCCCCTTGTGTACAGATTTTTCTGCCTTCAGTCCCACTACCGGAAAAATCTTGTGTTCTCCTGGGAAAACCTCGACAACGCCGTTGTTGCCTATAACAAGCTTATAGGGAAAATAGCAGCCCTCAAGCCTGCAAATGAGGCGGTTGACAAGGCAGTATTCGATGAGCTGAAAGCAAGGTTTTTGGGTGCTCTCGGCAATGACATCAACACAGCACTTGCGGTTACCGCCGTTTACGATGTTCTGAAAGCAAAGACAAATGACGACACTAAACTTGCGCTGATTTCGGACTTTGACTACGTTCTCGGCCTTGACCTTATAAAGAAAGCCGAAGATAAGCGCCGTGAACTTGCAGCAGTTGCCACAAAATCGGGCGAGTTCACTGTAATTTCAGAATCAGGCGATGTGGATGCCGAGGTAGAGGCTCTCATCCGAGCAAGACAGGATGCAAAAAAGGCTAAAAATTATGCCGAAGCAGATCGCATCCGAGAGGAACTTAAAGCAAAAGGGGTCGAGATCACAGACATTCCCGGCGGTGCAAAGTGGAAGAGAATATAAGGAAAAGGCGTGTAAACTCCTAAATGTCGCGTTAATTCCTCGCAATTTGTGCAGTATTACTATTGAATTTTTCCATTCTTTAGTGTAATATATATACAGCACTATAAATAACTCTATTACATTATTATCTAAAAGGAGTAAACATCATGAAGAAATTTTTAGCGCTTGCTCTTGCTATAATGATGGCAATGAGCGTAATGGTATCCTGCGGTACCGACACTACTGTTGACGAAACCACCGACGAGACCGTTGCTGATGCAGTTGAGACAACTACTGTTGTTAAGGTTATCGACATCGACCTTACCGAAGAAGAGTACGCTTTCGGCGTTGATAAGAATCAGCCCGAGCTTCTTGCAAAGGTAAACGATTTCATCGCAAAGATTCAGGCAGACGGAACCTTTGATGCCATCTGCAACAACTATTTCGGCGACGGTGAGCCTGTTGCAGTTACCTCTGCAGAGCTTGACGAAACCAAGGATCAGCTCGTTGTAGCTACCAACGCAGCTTTCGAGCCCTTCGAATACAAGGTTGGTAACGACTACTACGGTATCGACATGGAAATCGCTGCTCTTCTCGCAGCAGAGCTTGAGCTTGAGCTCGTTATTTCCAACATGGAGTTTGAAGCAGTTTGCCTCTCCGTTGGCACCGAAAAGTGCGACATCGCTATGGCCGGTCTTACCATTAAGCCTGAGCGTGAGGAATATGTAACCTTCTCCGATTCCTACTACAGTGCATCTCAGAAGATCATCGCAAAGGGCGATGACACCACCTTCGATGCTTGCACCGATACAGCTTCTGTTGAAGCG
Organism: Candidatus Flemingiibacterium sp.; assembly: GCA_045589075.1. Classification (GTDB taxonomy): domain Bacteria; phylum Bacillota; class Clostridia; order Oscillospirales; family CAG-272; genus Flemingiibacterium. The sequence goes on along the minus strand of JAZNFI010000154.1, from coordinate 640 downwards.
GTTCTCGCAGGTCTTGCAGCTGACACTGCTATTGGCGTTCAGAACGGCACCACCGGTAAGTTCTACGTTGAGGGCGACGAGGAATGGGGCTTTGCAGGCTACGATGTTGAATGCATCGGCTACACCAACGGCTCTCTTGCAGTTCAGGACCTTATCAATGGCAACATTGACTACGTTATCATTGACTCTGCTCCCGCCGCTGCAATCGTTGCGGCATACAACGCATAATCAGAAAAATAGTGCTATGCTGACTGCTCTTCCGCCAAAAGGCGGAAGAGCGGTAATTTTAATACGGTGTTTACCCAAGGCAGCAGAAAGGAAAGTGCTGAATGAGAAAAAACAGATCATTTAAAGTCATCGTACTCGCTCTTCTTGCCGTTATGTTTGTGGGAATTCTCACCTCCTGTGGCTCTACGGGTAAGTACGAATCAATAGAAGCAAAATCCGTTGAATTTACAAAGTTTATGCTCGAAAACAGAGCGGATTCCGATGCAGATGAGTTCGTCGGAATCGAATATATGAGCACTGATGTGTCAAGCTCACAGCTCACGGCAGCGAAAAGAGCCGCAAAGAAGCTCGCCGAAGCTTACGCAGGATTTGAAGCTGCTCTCGGCGAAGATATGACCTGCGATGTTCAGAT
>JAZNFI010000153.1:0-29736 GCA_045589075.1 Candidatus Flemingiibacterium sp. | reverse complement strand
CGACCGCTTCATTGCTATGAGCGGTCGGAGCACTGTTTAACATTATATCTCCGGAAGATATTTTATAGGGTTGGTTGTTTGATTGTTGATGCGGACCTCAAAGTGGAGATGGGTACCTGTTGCGACTCCGGTGCGGCCCATAGTACCTAAATTTTGTCCCTTGTATACTTTATCGCCCACAGACACACTCATTGTTTCAAGATGTGCGTATACGGTCATAACTCCATCTGCGTGCTGAATACGAACACTATTTCCGTAGGAATAGGTGTAACCAGCCCAAACGACCTCTCCGCCGTCTGCTGCCCATATGGGTGAACCAATATCGTCCGGGATGTCGATGCCAAGGTGAAAATCGGGTTTCCCGTAGAGGTATCTCCAGCCGTAATAGGAGGATATGCCTTTTGGCTGTGCGCAAGGCCAGATAAGTGAGCCTGTGGATACGGCATCGGGAAACTCTGCGGTACCTACTGTAATTATCTCGTTTACGGCTTGGGTGATAACGCTCTCGGAAATTGCGTTTCTGCCAATAATATTGCCATCTGTATCGTAAAGTATCTCATAAGTAACCGTCTTGGCACCGTCTGAACCGTTTTGAGTGATGCGCTGGTTGCCGGCGAATGTATATGGATCCTCCACATACTCGGTTTTAAAATGAATTGCCTCATTTAATGTGACAGTGTTTACAAAATTATAATCCAGCTTCAAATCATCCCGGTCGACGTTGTGCTCACTAAGCTCGGGGGTAAGTTCGGGGGTGAGCTCAGGAGAGGCAAATGTAGGCGCACTGACGCGGGCTATGACGGTTTCATGGAAGGATTCAGTTTCCGGTGGTGCATCAGTCTCGCTGTCGCATAGGGGATTGAGCATTTCGTTGATTTCATCTAGGCTTTTTATCATTGACTTCAGACAAAGCCGTTTTTCAATGCGAAGACAATTTGAAATTTTCACGTCGCCGAAAACATTGCCTGCAGTGGCAAGCAGGCCGGATTCAATTTCGTCAATAAGTGCTTCGAGGCTGGCACCGCTTGTGTTTGCCGCTACCTGCTTGTCATCCACATAAAGCACATATGCCTCTGTGAAATCGTTTTCAATCTTTGACCAAAGGAGGGCGACTGCATCTGATTCCTTTAAAGTGCTGCAGCTGTTTGTATGTACAAGGTCATACGAGATATTGAAATCCGGGTTGTAATTGCCGTCTGTAACCTCATCAAGTGTGGCTTCAAGACGGGAGTCGGCGTATGAAAAAACGGCAGTGGAATCTACATACCCAACGGTCTCGCCGTTCAATGAAGCGGAAAGCTTCACGTCGGAGCTAAACACGGTTGAAACGTAGAGTATTGCACCAATGCAGACAGTGATAGGAAAAACAATCTCTGAAATCTTTTTAATATTGTCCGCAAAGTGCTTCTTGGACTTATAGTCAGCCTGTTTCTGTGACATAGAGTTCTCCTTGAATTTTTTATCCGATGGTGAATTAAGAACGTGTCGAATTATGGGGAAAAGACATTTTACTTGACAGTGACTGCGTTGTACAAAACAACACTTCTACTATTATACCCCAAAAATAGCAATAAATCAAGCGAAAACAGGAAATTTGTGCAATTGCGCCAAGAAAACGATTAGAACCACGCATTTATTGCGTGGTTCTAACTAATCCTTCTTTTTGCCAATGGGTATCTCGCCGTGCTTTTGTTCAAACCGTTCAATCAGATTTCGCACTAACACGGTAATCTGACCGTTTGCACTGCGGCCCTCATAGTCCGCGATGTAATGGAGCTTATGAAGCATTTCTTCATCTAATCGTACTGATAGACTCTTCATAATTTCATAATCACCTCATTGTTAACATATTATATGTTTATTATGACGTCAAAATAAATTATAATGTAATTGATGACGTTGAAATGAAATAAAATGGCGTCAAAATAATTCAAGAGGTGAAATTATGAAAGTAGCAGTAATTGGTTCGAGAACGGTAATTATTGACAATATTGGGGAGTATCTTCCCGACGGGACAACCGAGCTGGTATCGGGCGGCGCAAGGGGTGTTGACACCTGCGCTCGGGAGTATGCCGCCGCCCACGGCATTCCCATAACCGAGTTTCTGCCCGAATACAACCTATACGGCAGAGGTGCACCCATTAAGCGCAACTATCTGATAATTGATTATGCCGATATAGTGCTGGCTTTTTGGGACGGAAAATCAAGAGGTACTAAAATGGTTATAGATACCTGCAAAAAGCAGGGGAAAGAAGTCCGCGTACATATAATGTGAAGCTAATGAAAAGCGCATTGTTCTGCGTAAAGCGAACAAGGCGCTCTTATTTATTTTTCGTTTTTATGCATATCTCCCGAGGTGAATTTTATAGCACGTTCAACGGCGTCCTTGGCATTTCCCCAAGGCTCTGCATCGTATCTGTAATCGAATTTCTTGCAGAACCAGCTTACATCCTCGCGCAGGGAATCGAAATAGCGGTTGACCACTTCCGATACTTCCTTGTAAAAATCGGGGAAGAGCTTCTTTGAAAGTCCGCGTCTTCCGTATTCGATGAACATTCTGTAATGAGGCAGACATATGTATGGCTGTGCCGTCAGCTTCTTTCTGAAATCGGGGTCCTGCGCAAAGAGAAGCACGGCGGTTTCAAGCATCTTATCAAGAGAGAAATCAATCCGTGAGCAAACATAGCAGGTTGATTCAAGATTTTCAAGGCGTTTCATGGACGTGACTCCCATACCCTTGAGTGCCGCAAGCCCTCTTTCACTTGTTTGTTCCCGAAGCTCGTCCAGATGACTTTCCAGCATTAGAGCCATTCCCAGACGGTTTTTTCGCGTAAACATCATATCGTAGTGGGTTTTGCAGAAGCCTTGCTCGTTGGTCTTTATTCTGACGTCAGGCTCCATCATGGACGCGCCTAAAATCAGGTCAAGCTCGTTCTCCTCAAGTCTATTGTAAAGAGTGCAGAAGGGGCATCCGCAGGAGGGGGCGGCGGCGGAAGCTTCGAAAGCTTCGTTCACGGGTATTGTATATATTTTTTCCATATTGTACTCCTCTGATTATTCTTGACTTATTTATATTATACTGTTATAATTAAAATAAAGCAAGAGAAAAACAACAAAATATTCGGAGAAAATAAATGATTCTGACTTCACAAGACAGAAAAGTGGCGGTGAGCACCTTGGATGAGAAGGTTATACGCCTTAAGGGTCTTACCAATTTTAATATTTCACAGATATTTGACTGCGGACAGTGTTTTCGCTTTGACCCCGTGAAGGGAACTGTGCACAAGCATGAGTTTGAGGGCGTTGCCATGGGGCGGTATATAAGGCTATGCCAGGACAGCCCCGATTCGGTTACAATTTACAACACCACTAAAGAGGAATACGACTCGCTGTGGAAGCATTACCTTTCCCTGGATACCGATTACAGCGAAATTCGCCGCGATATCGCCGAAAGATTTTCTGTGGCAACAGGCGGACGCGATACTGTGATGCCTCTTGCTATGAAGTGTGCAGAAGGAATACGTATACTCCGTCAGGAACCGTGGGAGGCGGTTTGTTCCTTCATTGTTTCGCAGAATAACAATATACCGAGGATAAAGAAGATAATCGCGGCAATGAGCCGGGCTTACGGAGAACCCATATTTGCAGAGGGCAAGACTTACTATGCGTTTCCAACACCAAAGGCCCTTGCGGATGCAGGAGAATCAGCAATTTTCGGACTTCGTACGGGTTTTCGCGCAAAATACATATATGATGCCGCCTGCAAGGCGGCAAGCGGAGAGCTTGATTTTGATGCGATAAGGGCGGCGTCACCCGGCGATGCGCGAGAGTTTCTTTGCAAAATAAAGGGTGTAGGGCCAAAGGTTGCTGCATGTGCCATGCTTTTCGGCTTTGGTAAAACCGAGGCGTTTCCCATTGATGTGTGGATAAAGCGCGTTCTTGCCAAATATTACCCCGACGGGCTTGATATTTCCGCGCTTGGTAAATATGCAGGCATAGCTCAGCAGTATCTTTTCTACTATGAGCGGTACGGCGAGAGGGAAATTAATTTATAGTCATTTCGGGCAACGTGGATACCTCCCCTTGCTGTGAAACCTTTGTAGATACCGGCACAGCCGAGGCTGGTGAGTGGTGTAGGGGGAAGGGCGAATCGGCGTTTGAGAGCAACGTCTCCCTCCTGCCAGCAGCGGCGAGGACTAGCGGCGTTTAAACCCAATCAAACTATAACGCAAATGTAAATTTGTGAAAATCTATTGCATTTATAATATAAATCTGTTATAATATATAAACGTCGGAGTGTCACTCCGACAGGCATTGTGACAAGCTATAAAATAAGACCATACCGGCCGGGGAATTAGCGGTGCCTTGTAACCTGCAATCCCCTACAGCAGGGGTGGTTTCCTTGAATAAGGGCTGATTTCTGTGTGGTCTGCACCTCGGATGTTATGTGTTGACGGATGGGTCTTGCGCAATCGAAGGCCGTGAACCATGTCAGGTGGGGAACCAAGCAGCATTAAGCGGTATCTTCGGTGTGCCGTGAGGTTGCCTGTCCCGAGCATACGCCGCCTTTCACGCACATAGGAGCAGTTCGAGTTCTTGGTGTATGGTCTTATTTTATGGCTTGTCCGATTTTTTGAAAGGTGGGACGCAATTGCATCAGGCACTGTACAGAAAATGGCGTCCGCAGCGGTTTTCCGATGTCTGCGGTCAGGAACATATTACGTCCATTTTGCGTTATGCTGTGGAAAACAAGAAAACCTCCCACGCATATCTTTTTATGGGTTCTCGGGGTACAGGAAAGACCACTTGCGCCAAGATACTTGCAAAGGCAGTAAACTGTGACGCCCCCGAAGGCGGTAATCCCTGCGGCAAATGCCCTTCCTGCATCAGCGCCGATTCGGGAAGCTGTATCGACATCATTGAGATGGATGCTGCGTCAAACAACGGAGTTGACGATATTCGTCAGATAAGGGACGAGGTAGAGTACCTTCCTGCAGAGCTGAAAAAAAAGGTTTACATCATTGACGAGGTGCATATGCTGTCGGCGAGTGCCTTCAACGCACTTCTGAAAACGCTTGAGGAACCGCCCCCGCACGTTATGTTTATTCTTGCCACTACCGAACTTCAGAAAATTCCTGCCACTATTCTTTCGCGCTGTCAGCGTTACGATTTCAGGCGTATATCCAGCGACGTCATTGCGGCACGGCTTGAGTATATTGCAAAAGCGGAGGGCATAAGCCTTGACCATGAAGCGGCATTTATGTTGGCTCATCTTGCCCAGGGCGGTATGCGCGATGCTATATCGCTGCTCGAGCTTTGTTCGGGCGAGAATAAGCCTATAACAGCCAAAACTGTTGAAGAAATTGCAGGCACGGGCGGGAGAGAGGTAATAATTAATCTGCTCAACGCGTTGTGCGACAAAGACTACGACACCCTCTTTTCAGAAATTGGAAAGATGTTTATGTCAAGCAAGGACCTTGCGGTTTTCTGGCAGGATATTATATCTTTTTATCGCGATATGCTTGTTGTAAAGACCACAAAAGGTGCTGCAGAATATCTTGATCTTTCCGAGCGTCAGCTTGCCGAGGTTATAGAAATTGCAGGCAGATTTTCCGTGGAAACCATCATATATCATGCAAAACTGCTTGATGCTGCGCTTGCCTCCATGCGTGTGTCAAGCGCTTCAAAGCGTATAACTGCCGAGATGACACTTGTTCGTATGTGCGATGAGCGGTTTTCGGCTTCCAATGAAGCACTTGCTTCGAGAATTACGACTCTTGAGGATAAGTTGAAATCAGGAGCATACCGAATGGCGGCGGTTGACGAATCGACGGCGAAGAAACAGCCGAAAACTTACGCAAAAACTGCAAAGGTGCAAAATGAGGTTGGGGACACCGCCCCGCTGATTAAAAAAGAATACAAGCAGCTTTCATATTGGGCAGAATTCACCGAAAAATGCAGCGCACGTGACCCTATGCTCGGAAGCTTTCTTCGTGAATCCTCCAAGGGATTTACCGTGAACACAGACGAATACATCCATATCCGCACAAGCAACAAGATGGCACTTGACATCATAACCAAGATGTTTTCAGAGATGCTTGAGGTGCTTAATACCTTTGAGGATGGCAGGCTTGATACGAATTCGGTCAAGCTTGAATACGCGCCTGCAAAGGCAGATGATAAGTACAAAGAGCTTGACGAGCTTGCAAGGCTCGCGGGCGAAATAAAATAACAAACCGAAAGGAAATACAGACATGAAAGTACGTTTACCGAAAGGGATGGGCGGGGGCCCCCAGAATATGGGTGCAATGATAAAGCAGGCACAAAAAATGCAGGAGGATATGGCAAGTCTCCAAGAGGAGCTTGATTCCCGCGAATACGATGTTTCGGTTGGCGGAGGCGTTATAAATGTCAAAATTACCGGTAAGAAAGAGATACTTTCCATTGATATGAAGCCCGAAGTGGTTGATCCCGATGACATTGAAACTCTTTCTGACCTTCTTGTTGCCGCTGTAAATGAGGCTATCAAGAAGGTTGAGGAAACAAACGCTGCGGAAATGCAGAAGATTACCGGTGACATAAACGTACCGGGACTGTTTTAACTTATTATGGCGGAGTATATTCTTCCGCTTGAAAACCTCATTGAGCAGTTCAGGCGGTTGCCGGGTATCGGAAAAAAGACGGCCATACGGCTGGCATTTGCTGTTCTTGATTTTACCGAGGAGGAGGTGGAAGCCTTTGCTGAGGCGGTAAAGGGAGCAAAGTCGCAAATATGCACCTGTTCCGTGTGTCAGAATATTTCTGACGGTGAGCTTTGCACGGTTTGCGCTGACGAAGGTCGTGACAAGTCAGTAATATGCGTGGTTGAGGATGCAAAAGCCGTGATGTCTCTTGAAAAGGTTAAGGAATATGGCGGTGTTTACCACGTTCTCCACGGTGCTATATCGCCTATGCAGGGAATAGGACCGGACAGGCTTCGGATAAAAGAGCTTATCACCCGTCTTGGCGGCGGAGCTGTAAATGAAGTTATTATCGCCACAAACCCAACTGTTGAGGGCGAGGCTACGGCTATGTATTTGACCAAGCTTATAAAGCCGCTTGGTATAAAGGTTTCGCGGCTTGCTTACGGAATACCTGTAGGCGGAGAGCTTGAATACGCAGACGAGGTTACACTTATGAGAGCTATCGAAGGCCGTAGGACAATGTGAACAAATTTAATGAATTTTCTTATAACTATTGACAAATGAGAGAATATAATATATAATTAATTAGTTGCTACTTTGTGATGACGTAAAACGGAGGGTGTATAATGGCTGTTGATGTGCGAAAAATTCTCTCTGGAGAGCTTGACAGCATGGTTATAGACCATAGTTTCACGCTTGACGGCGGTGAATTTCCGTTTGATACACAAGTAGAAGATATAGTTTTTACAAGGCCTGCAAGTATTAAGGGCAGAATTGTGAATATGGGTGGCTACAAAAGCCTTGACGTCACAGTTTCTGTTTATTACAAGACCGAATGCGCACGCTGTCTAAAGCCTCTTGAACGAAGCTTTGAAACGGCGTTTTCGCGAACGGTGGTAAGTCCCGGCGAACTTGTCAATACTCCGGAGGAGGAAGCTGACGATTATATTGAAGTTTCCGAAGGTATGCTGGATATTGAAACGGTAGCCGCCGAACAGCTTGTGATGGAATTTCCCATGAAGGAAGTTTGCCATGAGGACTGCAAGGGGCTTTGCCCAAAGTGCGGTCGGGATCTTAATACGGGTGAGTGTAATTGCCCGAAAAAAGAAATTGACCCTAGACTTGCAATTTTGCAAAAACTACTTGAAAAATAATAATTTTTGATGTATAATATAGATTGTTATACAGTTAAGGAGGTGTCGTGAAATGGCAGTACCGAAGAAGAAAGTCTCCAGTGCGAGACGTGATAAGAGAAGATCCAACGTATGGAAGCTTAAGTTGCCGGGCATGGTAAAGTGCCCCAAGTGCGGTGAGTTCAATCTCGCTCACAGAGTTTGCAGAGCTTGCGGAACCTATAAGGGCGAGCAGGTTATCAACGTTGACTAATGAAGAATCACGCCATCCTTTTGGGTGGTGTGATTTTTTTGAGCTTGAATGAAATTTCGGAAAATACGGCATTGCGGTTGAAAACAAAAGGGAAATGTGGTATGATATAGGTGTAATACTGCTTTATGAGGTGATAGTGTGATACGGGAGCTTTCAGAGAATGAGGCGGATTTTTTAAAAAGAAAATACGAGGTAGCCGTGCCCTTTGAACTTTCGCTTGAGGGTGAGGAGCTTTCTGTGAACGTTTACCCCGTCATGCGTTCCACGGCAGAGGAATTTCTAACACTCTTCGGTAAGTCCAAGGACACCCTTTTCTCACACGAGTCCGTATCCTGGATTTGCAGCAGAACAGGTACATTTCTCGAAGCCCACGGTTTTTCTTTAAGCCCCGACTGCGAGGACTATTATATAAATTATGCGCTTCCACCGCAAGATAAGTGTGAAACAAAATCTGTCTGCCGACTGACGGGTGGAGAGAGTTATACCGACCTTACCGATACCGATATAAAAGGTCTTCTTGGGGGCGGATATATCATATATGCTGCTGTGATTGACGGAAAAATCGTAGCCGTGGCAAACACGGGCGTGCCCATCACGGACGATACGCCTCAAAAAGTTGAAATCGGTGTTGACACGGCAAAAAAATACCGCCGTATGGGATACGGACGGTCGTGTGTGGCGGCACTTGTTAATGAGCTTAATCATTTCGGTCATACTGCAATATACGAGTGTGCATCGGGAAATTTGGCATCCATTGCCCTTGCAAAAGGTATGGGCGGCGTTGAAATCTCGAAGAAAATATATATCGTCGGATTTCAGGATTAGTAATTACGGAGGGGAAATATGGCTTTTGATGCAGGAATGGTATCCGCTATTGTGCATGAACTGAATAATCGTATAATCGGCGCAAGAGTTGAAAAGGTGACGCAGCCGGAACGGGATGAACTTGTTCTGCTTCTTCACTGCGGACGTGAAAATTTGCGGCTTTCGCTTTCCTCCGGGACAAACAATCCTCATTTCAATTTAACCTCTGTGGTAAAGGAAAATCCTGCTGTGCCGCCTATGTTCTGTATGCTTCTTCGCAAGCATCTGACCGGTTCACGCGTGTCGGGCATAACCCAGCTTGGATTTGAACGTGCGGTTGAGTTTGCTTTCGATTCCTACGATGAGCTTGGTTTTGAAACAAAGAAGTATGTTGTCACTGAAACAATGGGCAAGTACAGCAACATCATTCTCCTGAACTGCGAAAAGAAGGTGGTAAGCGCGCTTAAGATAATTGACCTTGCTACCAGCAGTGTGCGACAGATTTTGCCCGGATTTCCCTACGAACTGCCGCCTGCGCAGAAAAAGCTGTCCCCCCTTGAGGTTTCAAAAAACGACTTTGAAGCACTTGTCGCGAAGTGTGGTGATATGCCTTGTGACAAGTTTATATTGTCGAATTTTTACGGCTTCGCGCCGCTTGTTACAAGAGAGATTGCGTACCGGGCAGGAAGGTGTACTGATGCTTCCGTTTCTTCTTTGGGAGAGGAGCTGTGGCAGAGCTTTTCGTATGTCCGTGACCTCATAATAAGCAAAACCTACGAGCCTTGGCTGGTGACGGATAAAAGCGGCAAGCCCGTGGAATATCTTTTCTTTGAGCCAAGGGAATACGGTACCGATTTTGAAGTAAAGAGGCTATCTGATTTTGGTACACTGCTTGATGAATATTTCGGCAGACGCGACAGGGCGGAACGTATGCGTCAGCGAACGTCCGACATATTCCGTCTGCTCACCAATGCCGAGGCGAGACTGATCAAAAAGATTGAATTACAGAGACGAGACCTTGAAGCTTGTTCAGACAAAGGGAAATACAAGCTATGGGGGGATCTCATAACGGGAAATATTTATCGCCTCTCTCGCGGTATGGAATCTGCTGTGCTTGAAAATTATTATGAGGACGACTGCAAAAAGGTGGAAATACCCCTCGACAAGAGGCTGACACCGCAGCAAAACGCACAGAAATATTACAAGCGTTACGCTAAGGCGAAAACTGCTGAGGTGGAGCTTGCCAAGCAGATAAGACTGGCTGAAGCTGAGCTTGGATATATCTACACCGTATTTGACTCTCTTACCAGGGCAGAAAGCGAAAGTGATATACTCGAGATAAGAGAAGAACTTCACAGCTGCGGCTATGCATCGCGTATGAAAAATTACAGCGTAAAAAAACTGTCGGCACCGAAGCTGATGGAGTTTAAGACAAGCGGAGGATACAAGGTGCTCGGTGGAAAAAACAACCACCAGAATGATCACCTTACTACCCGTGTTGCAGGCAAACAGGACTATTGGTTCCATGTGAAGAACCAGCCGGGTTCTCATGTGGTGCTGTTTTGCGATGGTACGGAGCCGTCAGAGCGTGATTTTACCGAAGCGGCAATGATTGCTGCCTACTATTCAAAGGCGAATGAAGGTGAAAATGTTCCGGTTGACTATACACTTGTCCGGAACATACGCAAGCCCGGAGGGTCAAAGCCGGGATTTGTCACGTATGGCACAAACTTTACGGCATATGTAACGCCCGATGAGCGTTATGTGTTGTCACTTAAGATAAAATGATTATTTAAAGGTATTTGTTGCGCTGTATTAACGCGATGAATACCTTTTTTATCGTTTCCTACATTATTAAAAGAAAATTTTCAAATAATCTCAAAAAAGTATTGAAATTTTATTCTGTTCGAGGTATACTATAAAGTGGTATATTATTTTGTAGGAATGTTGCTGTCTGAAAGAGGAAATTTTTTGATGGCTTAATAGCTTTCCTGAAAATAAATCTTATATCATATTTAAACCGCCCTTGCTTCTTTTAGGCGATTTTTATAAGCAAAATAATTCACAAATTCCAGGCGATGCAAAGTATCGCTTAAGAAAGGACGCTTTCGCTGATGCGGAAGTCATGGCATCATATGAACGATCTTATCTATTGGGTATGGCTGTCACTGAAGAACGGTGCAGGTCACTCGGATGCAAATAAAATGCTGAAGAGATTCGTTGGAGGTGCAAAAGAGATATACGAGGCCCCGTATGAGCGTATTGCCGCGGTTGCAGACTGTTCTCCGAGTTTTATCCGAAGACTTCAGGATCATGATTTGTCCGAGGCTGTTCAGATATTGGAATTCTGCTTTGCAAATGGTATAAGGGTCATCTCGTGTGTGTCGCCCAATTATCCCAGGAGACTGAATAATCTGCGTAACAAGCCCCTCATTCTCTATGTTCGCGGAAATATTGAGGATCTTAATGAACGTTTTTGCGTGAGCATAGTAGGCACACGTAATATGTCCGGTTATGGAAAACACATTACATTTGCTTTGGCAAGACAACTGATTGCATACGGTGCTATCATTATAAGCGGCGCGGCATACGGTATTGATTCCACGGCAAACAACACTGCAATTTTTATGGAGGAGCCTACTGTTGCTGTGCTTGGCTCGGGGGTCAATGTACCCTATCCTCAAAAAAACAAGGATATGCTGGACTATATTGCGACTACCGGTATGGTAGTGAGCGAATTTCCACCCAACACGGCACCTCTTGGAAAGAATTTCCCCATAAGAAACCGTATTATCAGCGGGCTTGCCGATGCCGTTGTAGTGGTAGAAGCCGGTGAAAAGAGTGGCGCTCTTATAACAGCAAGATGTGCGGAGGAACAGGGAAGGCTTGTGTATGCTGTACCCGGAAATCTTGGTGTACCAAATAGCGTGGGAACCAACAATATGATAAGAGACGGTGCCAAGATGGTTACTCGTGCTGAAGATATAATTGAGGATTTCGCCGAGAGATTCAATCTTTCAAAAATCGACCGTATTGTCACAAGCGACAAGTATCTGCGATATGAATATAATCACAGAATCCCGACCCGTCCCGAAAACAAACCCATATCGCTTTCATCACATAATAAATCAGCGGGATTGGTTGTGCAGCACACAAAAAGCAAGGTTAACGTGATGGTTCCCGACATTCCGACTCCGGATGATTTCACACTCAACCCGACAAATACCAAGGAGGCTCCCGGGGAAAGAGTTCCGGAGGTGCTGGTAAAACGAACCGTTTACACACGCCCTGCAGCAGAAGCGGCAATGGTTAAAAAGACATCATTAATTAAGCAGAAGAAGCGCTTTAGTAATGATGTGAATGTCGGTGCTGTGAATGATACCGAGTATGTTGTAAAGAATAATTCCGTGAATGACACCGATAAGGAGCGCATACCTCAAGCTCTCGGAGAAACAGAGAGACGTGTGCTTGAAGCTATCCCATATGGCACAGCGGTTACATCCGATAAAATAGCACAGGCCGGAATCCCTACGGATAAGGTTCTTTCATCCCTTACACTGCTTGAGCTTTATTCTGCGGTTGAGGCACTTCCAGGCGGTCTCTATAAAAGAAAAATATGAAGTTTACCCTAAATAGATCATAGTAAGGAGAACAACTGATAATGGCAAATCTTGTAATAATGGAGTCTCCCACAAAGGCAGGTACTGTAAAGAGCTATCTCGGCTCAGGATATAAGGTGGTTGGGTGCACGGGCCACATACGCGATCTTCCGAAAAGCACGCTGGGGATTGATGTTGATCACGACTTTGAGGCAAAATATATAAATATCAGGGGTAAGGGAGATCTTATCAAGGATCTGAAAAAGGAAGCGAAGAAAGCGGATAAGGTTTTTCTCGCAACTGACCCTGACCGTGAGCGTGAGGCAATAGCATGGCATCTTTCTGAGGCGTCGCGAATTCCAAATGAAAAAATCAGACGTGTTACCTTTAACGAAATAACCAAGAAGGCTGTCAAGGCCGGCATGAAGAATCCCCGTGAGATAGATATGGGGCTTGTAAATTCCCAGCAGGCAAGACGAATACTGGACCGAATTGTAGGATACAAGCTGAGCCCCTTTCTGTGGAAGACTATAAAAAGCGGACTTTCCGCGGGGCGAGTTCAATCCGTGGCAACCCGAATTATTGTGGAACGCGAAGAGGAAATTCGAGCGTTTGTTCCCGAGGAATACTGGACTGTGGATGTGATTCTCGAAAACAAGAGCCGCGGCAAGATAAAAGCGAAATTTTTGGGGGATTCGAGAGGCAAAATAGCAATTCATTCCGAGGCGGATGCCATGAAAGTGGTAAACGCGGTGGAAGGCAAAGAGTTTACCGTAAACTCCGTTAAAAAGGCGATTCGTTATAAGAATCCCGCACCGCCCTTCACTACTTCCACCATGCAGCAGGAAGCATCCCGCAGACTCGGCTTTCAGTCACATCGGATTATGCGGGTGGCACAGGAGCTTTATGAGGGTATAAATCTCGGAAGCCTCGGTGGAGTACAGGGCCTTATCACATATATGAGAACAGACTCCCTTCGTATAGCTGATGAGGCTGCCGATGCAGCACAGGAATTTATTTGTGAAAGGTACGGAAGAGAGTACTATCCACGGGAGCGCCGCGTTTATAAAACAAAGGCAGGTGCTCAGGATGCCCACGAAGCTATACGCCCCTCAAATCTTGCTTTCGAGCCTGAAAAGATAAGGAAAATGCTGACACAGGATCAGTTCCGCCTTTACAAGCTTATCTGGGATCGCTTTATGGCAAGTCAGATGGCGTCTGCTGAGCTTGATACAGTAACAGCAGACATTGAAGCCGGCGGATATATCTTCAGGTCCAGCGGATATACAATCAAGTTCCAGGGGTATATGGCACTTTATGAGGAGTCAGAGGATTATGTGGCTCCAAATGTTGCTGATACTGACACTCCCGAAAAGAGCATCAGGCTCCCCAAGATAGAGGAAGGTGATACGCTGAAGCACGACGGTACACAGCCGTCTCAGCATTTTACGGAAGCACCACCCAGATATAACGAGGCGTCGCTGGTCAAATTCCTTGAAGAACGGGGCATCGGACGCCCAAGTACATTTGCTACTATCATTACCACTATAATCACACGCGGTTATGTGGTTAGAGAGGGCAAATCCCTGAAGCCTACTGAGCTTGGTGAGATTACCACAAGGCTTATGGTTGACAGCTTCCCGAGGGTAGTTGATTATGAGTTCACCGCCAATATGGAAACGGATCTTGACGAAATAGCAAACGGTATTGACACGGTAAGCGGTGTTCTTCACAGCTTTTATGACGATTTCGCGAAGAGTCTCGACATTGCGGAGGCAACTGTCGATAAGTCAAACTATGAGCTGCCTGTGGAGAAGACGGACATCATCTGTGACAAGTGTGGTTCCGTGATGATAGTCAAAAACGGACGATTCGGAAAGTTCGCGGCTTGCCCTAATTATCCCGAGTGCAAAAACACAAAGCCCCTTACAAAAGAGGCACACACGGAAATCAAGCCCGAAGCCTCCACAGATATGATTTGTGATAACTGCGGAAGCCCGATGGTTATGCGTACCGGTCGCTTTGGGAGCTTCTATGCCTGCTCCCATTACCCAGAATGTAAGACTACACGGCAGATAACCAAGGATCTTGGGGTGGATTGTCCCAAATGCGGTGCAAAGGTTGTTATCAAAAAGGGAAAGAACCGTACGGTATTTTACAGCTGCGAGAAATACCCCGATTGTGATTTTTCGTCATGGGATATGCCCACAAACGAGAAATGTCCTGAATGTGGCGAGATGCTTTACCGCAAGAAGGGGAAATCTGTGCTTATATGCAAGAGCGAGGGCTGTGATTATAAACGAGAAATAGAAGATAACGATGGAGAATAACAGCCCTTTAATAAATATCGTAGGCGCAGGCCTTGCAGGCTGTGAGGCTGCATGGCAGGCATTGAAGCTGGGGGTTGCCGTCAGACTTTATGAAATGAAACCCATCAAGTTTTCCCCTGCTCATCACAGTGCCGGCTTTGCGGAGCTTGTTTGCTCCAACTCTCTTCGCTCCAATATGCTCTCAAATGCGGTGGGAGTTCTGAAGGAAGAAATGCGCCTTCTTGATTCTCTTATAATCGAAGCCGCGTACGCTTCGGAGGTGCCTGCAGGAAGTGCGCTTGCGGTGGACCGCGAGCTGTTTTCGGGTTATATCACTGATAAATTAAAGAATCATCCGCTTGTGGAGGTCATTGAGGGAGAGGTTGCTGAGATACCCGACGGTATAACCGTCATTGCAAGCGGGCCTCTTACATCGGACGCGCTTTCCGATTCAATAGAAAAACTTATAGGCGAGGATTATCTACACTTTTTCGATGCGGCAGCACCTATAGTAAGCGCTGATTCCATTGATATGGAGAAAGCATTTTTTGCCTCAAGGTACGACAAAGGAGAGGCGGCTTACATCAACTGCCCATTTACAAAAGAGGAATACGATAGCTTTTACGATGCGCTTGTGAGTGCAGAGGAAGCCGAGCTTAAAGATCACGACCGCACTTTGGATCTCAAGGTCTTCGAGGGCTGCATGCCGGTTGAGGTAATGGCAAGACGCGGTAGAGACACGCTGCTTTTCGGTCCCATGAAGCCCGTTGGTATAACTGTTCCGCAAACAGGCAAAGAGGCCTATGCTATTGTGCAGCTTCGCCAAGAAAATGCCGAAAAGAGCATGTATAATATTGTTGGATTCCACACCCACCTGAAATTTCCTGAGCAGAGACGTGTGTTTGGCATGATTCCGGGTCTTGAGAATGCGGAGTTCCTTCGCTACGGAGTTATGCACAGAAATACGTTTATGAACTCGCCGAAGCTGCTTGACGGCACATACATGCTGCGCAAACGTCCGGGTTTGTACTTTGCGGGGCAGATGACAGGAGTTGAGGGATATGTAGAAAGTGCTTCGAGTGGTCTTGTTGCCGGGCTGAACGCTGCGCGGCACGCTCTTTCCCTTGAACCGGTGTACTTCGGCCGTGAAAGTGTTATAGGCGCACTTTCAAGCTATATAAGCGATGAAGGTGTGGTCAATTTTCAGCCTATGAATGCCAATTTCGGGCTTGTGAGTCCCCTCGGGCATAAAGTAAAGGGCGGGAAGAAAGCACGGGGTGAGGCTTTAGGCGAACGTGCTATAGCATATATTAAAAATTTGATTTCACCGATTAAGGATACAGAGAACGATGAAGCTGATACTTGATGCAATGGGCGGTGACAATGCACCGGCTGAGATTGTTAAGGGTGCTGTGATGGCAGTTTCGGAATACCCCGATATTGAGCTTATTCTTGTGGGAAAAAAGGACGAAATAATAAATTGTGCCGAAAATAACAGATTGTCACTTAAAAAAATCGTTGTTATTGACGCTCCTGAGGTTGTTGACATGGAGGATTCCCCGCGTTCGGTGGTAAGCACTAAGAAAAATTCCTCTATGGCAGTCGGATTGAAGGCTCTTGCAAACGGAGAGGGTGCGGCTTTCATTTCGGCAGGGAACACCGGTGCGCTTATGACAGGTTCTACCATGATAGTCAAGTGTGTGCCGGGAATAAAGCGTGCGGCTATTGCAACTGTGCTGCCAATGGAACGACCGGTGCTGCTTATTGATTCCGGTTCTAATGTTACTGTGACTCCGGAACTTCTGTGCCAGTTTGGCACACTTGGCTCGGTGTATATGGAGAATGTTTTCGGTGTAGAGTCACCTCGTGTGGGGCTTCTCAACAATGGCACCGAGGAGCATAAGGGTACCCCTGTGACGGCTGAATCATACAGGCTGCTAAATGAAGCAGATGGAATCAACTTTGTTGGGAATATTGAAGGAAAGCAGATACCATTTGATGAATGCGATGTGCTTGTCACAGACGGATTTACGGGAAACATTGTCCTTAAGACCATCGAGGGCTTAAGTAAATTCATTTTAAAGAAGCTTAAGACCATGTATAAAAAGAATCCCATAAACATGCTGTCTGCAGCAATGATAAAAGGCGAGTTTTCATCTCTTAGAAAGGAGTTTGATGCAAGTGAATACGGCGGAGCACCTTTCCTCGGTATTGTCAGGCCCGTATTCAAGGCTCACGGAAGCTCGGATGCCGTTGCAATCAAAAATGCTTTGCGGCAGGCGCGGGAATATGTTAAACGTGACGTGGCCGGTTTGATTTGTACAAGATTTGCGGTAGTCGGAACTGAAAATAATGACTGATTTGGAGGGCGAAATGGAAAAGCTTCCCCTTTCTACTGAAATATTTGAGGAACGAATAGGATATAAATACAAGGACATAAGCCTTCTTGAAACTGCCCTTACGCACTCCTCATATGCAAATGAATGTAAGCCGAAAGGCGAGTTCACAGAATGTAATGAACGGCTTGAATTTCTCGGTGATTCTGTCCTTTCAATAATAGTGAGTGATTATCTCTTCAAAAAATATCCGGATACCCCGGAAGGGGATTTGACACGTATTCGGGCAAGTGCTGTGTGTGAAAAAACTCTCGGAAAGCTTGCACGTGACATTGAGCTTGGAAAGTTTCTGCGTCTTGGTCATGGCGAGGAACTTGGAAACGGCAGAGAGAGGGTTTCAATTTTGGCAGATGCTTTTGAAGCACTCCTTGCCTCTATTTACCTTGATTCGGGATCGCGTATTGAGGTCGAAAGATTTCTTATACCTCTTGTTGTTCCTGAGATAAAACAGTTTGTGGAGAATGGAAAGAACAAGGATTATAAGACTTTGCTTCAGCAGATAGTACAGCAGGAGCGTGGAGAAATACTTGAGTATGTTCTCGTTGGGTCAAGCGGCCCGGACCATGCAAAAATTTTTGAAGTTGAGGCAAGGCTGAACAGCAACGTGATAGGCTACGGCAAGGGAAAAAGTAAGCGCGAGGCTGAACAGACAGCTGCGAAGGAAGCACTTGTCCTTTTTGGCGACAAATGAGACATATAAATATCCCGATTTTCATTCCTCATCTTGGATGCCCCAACGATTGTGTTTTCTGCAATCAGAGACGTATTTCGGGCAAGAATGAATTTGATATAACAGCGGTAGAGGCAGAAATTGCCCGTGCGGTTTCTACTATCGATTACTCAAGCAGCCAGGTGGAGATCGCGTTCTTCGGCGGCTCTTTTACAGGCATCAACCGAGAAGATATGATGTATCTTCTCGCTGTTGCAAAAAAATATATTGACTCGGGCAAGGCGCAGGCAATTAGGCTTTCAACCCGTCCCGATTATATCGACGAGGAAATACTCGACATACTTGCCGCTCATTCGGTTACCGATATAGAGCTTGGACTTCAGAGCATGGACGACGGTGTGCTTGCCGCGTCAAAGCGCGGACATACCGCCGAGTGTGCAAGGTGCGCCTGCAAAATGATAAAGGAACGAGGCTTCAGACTTGTGGGGCAGATGATGATAGGTCTGCCGAAATCCAGTGCGAAGCTTGAAGAAATGACCGCTGGGGAAATCGTGTCGCTCGGGTGCGACGGAGCTAGGATATATCCAACCGTGGTTTTCTGCGAAACCGAACTTTGCTCTATGATGGAGCGCGGCGAGTATACGCCGCTCACCCTTGACGAAGCGGTAAGCCGTTCGGCGAGAGCCCTCGAGGTGTTTGTGGAAGCTGACATTCCCGTTATAAGGCTCGGACTTTGTGCCGCAGACAACCTTTTCGAAGACGGTGCAATGCGCGGCGGTGCATACCACAGCGCCATGGGAGAGATGGTATATTCCGAGCTTTACTATAAAAGAATCTGCGAAAATATAGATACTGACAAAGCACACAAGGTTGGGGAGCTTCTGGTGTATGTTCCCGTGGGCGAGGTTTCAAAGGCGTCGGGGCAGAAGAAAAACAACAAAGAAAGACTTACTCGAAAATACGGTTTTTGCGATGTGCGAATAAAAGAAGATGTCACGCTTGCAAAATACTCCGTAAAAACAGAAATTATCAGGAAAGGAGAAGAATAACTATGTACTTAAAATCACTTGAGCTGTTCGGATTCAAGTCCTTTCCTGATCGCACTGTATTAAATTTTGACCGCGGCGCGACGGTGGTTGTGGGACCGAACGGAAGCGGAAAGTCTAACATTTCGGATGCTATGAGATGGGTGCTTGGTGAGGTGTCATCAAGGCAGATTCGCGGTACCAAGATGGAGGATGTAATCTTCGGCGGTGCGGATTCAAGAAAGCAGATGAATTTCGCTGAGGTAACTGTTGTTTTTGATAACAGTGACAGACAGATGGACATTCAGTATGACGAGGTTTCGATTACCAGGCGTTATTACAGAAAGGGCGAGAGCGAGTACTTTATAAACAGAAAGCCCGTAAGACTCCGCGATATACATGAGCTCTTTATGAACACCGGAGTGGGACGCGAGGGCTATTCCATAATCGGGCAGGGAAGAATTGCCGAAATTATTTCAAGAAAGAGCGAGGAACGCCGATCCATTTTCGAGGAGGCGGCGGGAATCTCCAAATACCGCTACAAAAAGGAAGAAGCGGAAGGTAAGCTTACCAGAGTTGACGATAATCTGACGAGACTTCGTGATATAATGTCTGAGCTTGAAGGCCGTGTCGGACCGCTTGAGAGAGAATCCGAGAAGGCTAAGAAATATCTTGAATATTTCGAAATAAAGAAGCGTGACGATGTATCCCTTTGGATATACGATATGGATAAGCTGTCAGTAGACCTTAGGGAAGCAGATGATCGGCTGAAGCTTGCCAAAAATGAGCTTGACATAGTGACGGAGGCTCTTGAAACTCTCGAAAATCAGAACGAGAGGATTTATGAGGCTTCCCAGGAGTCGAAATATAAGCATGAACAGATTCAGACACACATAGATGAGACGAGAAGTGTGTTGCACGAGCTTGATAATAAAATAAAGCTTACGGAGAACGATATTGTACACCGCGAGGTGCAAATAAGTGAAAAAGAGGAGGCAAAGTCAAAGCTTGCAGAGCGACGTGCGCAGCTGGAAGTGCTGTGTGAGGAAAAGAATTTGCTTCTCGACAAGGCAGATAAAGCAGCTTTTGCGCTTGCGGCAGATATGTCAGATCTTGAAGCACGTGCGCAGGCAGACAGAGACGCCCGCGACAATCTACGCCAGCAGCTTGATGATGGGCTTAAAGAAATCAAGAGCGGCGAAGAAAGGCTTGTAGACCTTAAAATTCGTCTTTCCGTGCTTGATGCAGGAGAAAAAAACGAGAATGACAAGGCGAAGTCCATCCGTGAGGAGATGGACAAATACGATGAAAGCTCAGCAATGCTGTCCTCGCGAGCGGAAAAAGCGGACAAAGTAATTGTCGATTATAAGGCGAAGTGTGATGAGCTTTCAACAAAGCTCAGCGAAATTGAGGCGGAGTTGTCTAAGCTTAAGGCACAGAAGCAGGAGCTTATCGATAAATCCAACGAGGTATACCTGGAATATACCGCGAAAAAGCACCGAATTGATGCTATCAGGCGTATGGAGGAGCTTTTCGAGGGATATACTCAATCGGTTCGTTTAGTTATGAGCGAATACGAGGCGGGACACATCGGCGGTACCTCTCGGGTTTCCGATCCTGACGCAAAGGGCGGCAGAATATACGGTCCGGTGTCACGCCTCATCAATGTAAGCGCGAAATACACGCTTGCCATTGAAACAGCTCTTGGCGCAAATATTCAAAATATCGTTGTTGATGATGAAAACACAGCCAAAGCAGCTATTCGTTATCTTAAAGAAAAAAATGCGGGCAGAGCTACTTTTTATCCTATAAGTTCTATGAAACCACGCTACAGTCAGATTCCCGAAAATGAGTGCAAAGATTATGAAGGGTATCTGGGAACGGCGGATAAGGTTATAGAGTTCGACGACAAGTTCGGCGGAGTTATTCGCAATCTTCTTGGAGCAACGCTGATATTTGACAATATTGATAACGGTGCCGCCATGGCAAAGGCTACCGGGTATAAGGTCCGTGTGGTTACCCTTGACGGGCAAATCATCAACGCGGGAGGTTCATTTACGGGCGGTTCCGCCAAGCGCGATTCCGGTATGCTTACAAGACGTACCGAGACCGAAAAGCTGAAGCGTGATTCAGAGGCACTGTCTAAACAGCTTGACGAGCTTAAGCTACAGGGCACAAAGTGCGATGAGATGTCAGATAAAAAGAGCCGGGAAGCATCCGGAATATCATCACAGATTGCTATGCTTAATTCGCTTATTAGTGCCGAGAATACACAGCTTGAGGTCATCAGAAGTCAGCTTGGAGGAGAACGCAATTTGCGAGCTTCTCTTGAACGCGACCTTGAAGCCATTGAGACCGGAGCGGCAGAGCGTGCTGACGGTATTGCTAAGCTTAAAGCCGAATGTGAGGAAATCGAGTCTCGTGACGAAAAGCTGTCGGCTGAACGTGCCGAGGGGGCGGCAAGGCTGGGTGAGCTTGAAGAGGCTATCGAGGAAAATGACAGAAACAGGAATGAGCTTCTTGTAAAACGTGCAGAAGCACTGAAGGACGTTGAACTTTGTATGCACGATCTCGAAGAGGCTCGCGCACGACTTGACGACAACAGCTCTGAAGACCTGGAAAACGAGAAAGCAAAGGACGCTCTTATAAAGGAGAATATCGAAGCGGCGGCGCAGCTTGAAGCTATGCGGTGTGAAATCTCAGAGCTTGAAAAAACACTTGAGGCACTTGAAAAGGAACGCTCCGACACGTCCAGCAAAAATCTTGAATATGAACAGCGTTTGAATCAGCTTCGTGTTCAGATAAAAGAAAAGACAAATAAGCGCGAGCTGTGCTTCCGCGATCATACTCTTGCTGAAAATCGTCAGAGAAACTTGACAGACGATCGTGATAAACTGACCTCACGCCTTTGGGACGATTACGAGCTTACATATTCCACTGCGGCGGAATGTGGTTATCCTGCGGTAACCAAAGAAAACCACGGCGCTGTACTTGCGGAGCTTACTGAGTACAAAAATAAACTTCGTTCCCTTGGCAGCGTGAACATTAACGCCATAGATGAGTACACTGAAGTAAAACAGCGATTTGACTTCATGTCGGATCAGATTTCCGACCTTGAAAAATCAAAGGAAAATCTGCTTGAAATAATAGTCAAGCTTGAATGTGAAATGAGGGAAACCTTCGTCAGTGCATTTGACGAGATCGACCGCAATTTCAAAATTGTATTCTCGGAGCTTTTTGGCGGCGGTACTGCGGAGCTGTTGCTTACAGACCCTGAAAATGTGCTGACCAGCGGTATTGAGATCCGCGTTGCTCCTCCCGGGAAGATTATCAAGAGTCTTACTCTCCTTTCGGGTGGTGAGCAGGCGTTTGTAGCCATTGCGCTTATTTTTGCAATACTGCGTGTCAATCCCACACCTTTCTGTATTTTTGATGAGATTGAGGCTGCACTTGATGATGCTAATGTATTCCGCTTTGCCGATTATCTTTCGAGATATTCCAATAAGTCGCAGTTTATAGTTATCACTCACCGTCGCGGTACAATGGAAATGGCGGACAGAATATATGGTGTAACCATGCAGGAGCGTGGTATATCCACCGTCCTGCCCCTTGATATAAAGCAGGCAGAGGAGAAGCTTGGGGAGAACCAATGATTTTGAGTCGCATCATAATGGAGGATATGAATGGGATTTTTTGATAGACTTAAAGAAGGACTTGCTAAAACTAAAAACACTATCTTTAAGCAGGTGGACGACCTTTTTAAAAACTTCGTTAGGGTTGACGAGGAGATGCTTGAGGAGCTTGAAGAGCTGCTTATAATGGCAGATGTAGGTGTGAATTCAACCGAAGCTATAATTGAGCGTCTGAGAGACAAGATAAAGCAGGATCGTATCACTGAACCCGAGGAGTGCAGATTGGCACTTCATAAAATACTCATCGATATGATTGGTGAGTACGAGCCTCTGTGCATTGAGGGCAGCCCCGGTGTTATTCTTGTTATCGGAGTAAACGGTGTTGGCAAGACAACCTCCATTGCAAAGATAGCCAATAGACTTAAAGGGCAGAACAAAAAGGTGATGCTTGCCGCTGCGGATACATTCCGTGCTGCTGCTATCGACCAGCTTCAGGTATGGGCTGACCGCGTGGGGGTGGAGCTAATCAAGCATACCCAGGGGAGTGATCCTGCAGCGGTTGTGTTCGATGCGATTGGCGCGGCAAAGAAACGGGCTGCAGATGTGCTTATCGTGGATACTGCAGGAAGACTTCACAACAAGAAAAATTTGATGGACGAGCTGTCGAAAATAAACCGCGTTATAGACAGAGAGCTTCCCGACGCATCCCGCGAAACACTGCTTGTGCTTGATGCAACTACGGGACAAAATGCTGTAAATCAAGCGAAGGAATTTAAAAATTCTGCTGATATTACGGGACTTATCCTGACAAAGCTTGACGGTACAGCCAAGGGCGGCATTGTGTTCTCCATAAAAGAGGAGCTTAATATTCCCGTTAAATTTATCGGTGTTGGCGAAAAAATGGAAGATATGCAGGAGTTTTCTGCAAAGGATTTTGTAGATGCACTTTTTGAAGTAAGTTCGGAGGATATATGATAAAGCTTGTACTCGCCTCACGCAATCGCAAAAAAATAAAGGAGCTTGAAACTTTATTGTCGGGTCTTTCGTCTAAAGTACAGGTGCTATCCCTTGACGATGTAGGTTATACCGAAGATATAGTTGAGGACGGCGTCACTTTCTCCGAGAATTCCCGCATTAAGGCGAGTGTCCCCGCAAGACTTGGATATATTGGAATTGCCGATGACTCCGGACTTACAGTGGACGCTCTTGGCGGAGGGCCGGGCGTTTATTCCGCCAGGTATTCAGGCGAGGGCGCTACCGATGTAAAAAACAACGAAAAGCTTCTTGCCGCTCTTGCGGATGTGCCCGATGAAAAGCGGGGAGCACAGTTCAGAACAGTGGTTACATGTGCATTTCCCGATGGGACGGATTTTCAGGTGGAGGGGGTTTGTGAGGGAGTGATACTTCATGCTCCTGAAGGGAATGGCGGTTTCGGTTATGATCCGCTGTTTTACTACAAGCCCCTCGGAAAGACTTTTGCTACACTGACATCAGAGGAAAAGAACGCTGTCAGCCATAGAGGCAAGGCTATGCGTAAATTCGTTGAAAAATTTAAAGAATATATAGAAAAAACGGAGAATAAATAATGTTGACAAGCAAACAGCGAGCTTACCTTCGGGGGCTTGCACAGAAGCTCGATACAATCTTTCAGGTTGGTAAAGGCGGAGTTTCTGAGAATATGTGCGAACAAATTTCAAACGCCCTCGAGGCGAGAGAGCTTATAAAGATTCGCGTTTTGGAAAATTCTGAATATACATCCAAAGAGGCGGCAAACGAGATAGCCGAAGTTGTAGGTGCAGACGTTGTGCAGGTTATAGGAACCAGATTCGTACTGTATCGTGAATCGGTAGATCATAAGAAGATTGATCTTGATTTTATTCGATGAAAACAAACGAAAAGGTTGAACGTTTTGGCATATACGGCGGAAGCTTTTCGCCTATTCATACAGGTCATGTCAGAGCAGCGCGTGCTTTTCTTGATACAATGGAGCTTGACAAGCTTCTTATCATGCCGAGTGCGCAGTCGCCTCATAAAATCACAGATCCAAGGGCATCGGCAGAGGACAGACTAACAATGTGCAAACTTGCCTTCCGTGATGACGCTGATTATTTGAGCGGCAGGCTGGAGGTGTCTGACTTTGAGGTGAAACGCGGCGGCAAAAGCTATACCGTATATACTCTCGAGCAGTTTTCTGCCCCGGGAAGACGCCTTTATTTCCTTGTGGGAACGGATATGTTCTTGACTCTGTCAGAATGGTTTCGTGCTGAGGATATATTCAGCCTCGCGGATATAGTTCTGATACGCAGGGAAAATGATGCTGTTTGCACACAACGGTTGAAGGAGTCGCAGCTCGAATATGAAGGACTGTACGGCGCGCGTATACATGAAATCAACGAGCCGCCGACGGTTGTGTCGTCAACCGAGCTTCGAGAGAGGATTGATGTGGGAATTCCCTTGGGCGAGCTTATTCCAAGTATGGTGGAAGATTATATTATAAAAAACAGTCTTTACGGAAGTTGTGAAAGAAATGATAACAGGTGAACAGGAAAAGGTTTTAGCTGAATTAAGACATGACATTCGCTTATATATGAGCGGGAAACGATTGCTTCACACTTTCGCGGTGGAGCGCGAAGCAATTGCACTGAGTGCCATATACGCGCCTGATTCGGAATACGAGCTGCGCGCGGCAGCACTTCTGCACGATATAACAAAAGAGCTTTCTCTTGAAAAACAGTTGCAATTGTGTAGGGAATTTGGTATAATGTATACCGAGAATGAAACACTAACTCCCAAGATATTCCATTCGCGTACAGCCGAAACGGTGATTAAGCGGGATTTCAGCGAGCTTGCAGTGCCTTCTGTGCTTAGCCCAATACGTTGGCATACAACGGGCAGAGATCAAATGAACCTGCCGGAAATAATACTTTTTCTTGCGGATTTTATCGAAGACACACGTACCTTTGAATCGTGTGTAGAGCTGCGAAGATTTTTCTACGAGGGTCTTTCAGGGAGAGGCGGCGTTGATAAATGGCAAATGCATCTTACAGATACCATGATACTTGCATTTGACATGACCATAAAGGAGCTGCTTTCCGCCGGGACTCCGATACATCCGGACACGATAGCGGCAAGAAACTATTTTATCGTTCTTAAACGAGGTGGCTTGATTGAACACACAGTATAATAAAAGGGTACCTAATAAAAAAAGAAATACACCGGGTTGGGTTGTTGCACTGACCCTGACAGCACTCCTTGTAATTGCCGCTGTAGTTTCCGTGTGGTCATTTTTGGAATTGTACCGTCCTGCGGTTGATACGGGAACCCCATTTGATACCGATAATCCTCTGTTCGACGTGGAAACGGTAGATCCAAACAACATGGCAGGACCGAATTCCCCAAATAACGGTGATAAATATATCCGCGATTCCGAAAGCGTGAATTTCCTTCTGATGGGACGCGATAAGGTGGCTTGGAATACCGATGTTATTATGATTGTCAACTTCAACTACCGTGACGGAAGCCTTGCCGTACTTCAGATACCGCGTGACACTTATGTTGAATTCGAGGATATGTACGGTAAAATTAATACGCTTATGAAAATAAAGCGAATGAATGCGTATAATGAAAATTCTAAGGCAACCCAGAGTGAGCTGTTGAAAGCCGGTGCAGAAGGAATTGTTTCAGAGCTTGAAAAGAGCTTGTGTATTCAGATTGACGGCTACGCAGTGGTTAATCTTGAAGGCTTCAGAAACGTTATTGACATAATCGGCGGCGTATACATTGACGTACCGTATCCCATGCACTACGATGACCCTGATCAGGACCTATATATCCACATAAACGCGGGGCCGCAGGTGCTTAGCGGCGAAAAATCAGAGCAGTTCGTCAGATTCAGAAGCGATTATATTCAGGGAGATATTGGGCGTGTGGACGCACAGAAAATATTCTTAACTGCACTTTTTAAACAGCTTCAGTCAAACCTTACCATATCAACCGTTCCGAAGCTTGCCGAGCAGATGTTGAAGCACGTAGCCACGGATCTTTCCCTTGACGAAATAATATTTTATGCCAAGGAGCTGCTTTCGGTGGATCTGGCAAACGTTTCTATGATGACTTTGCCCGGCTCTGATGCACGGTCTGCGGGCGGCGGCTCATACTACGTTATGCGGCGTGCTGATGCTCTTTGTGTGATTAACGGGTATTTCAATGTTTACAGCAAGGACATAACAGATGAAATGTTTGACAAAGAATACTCCTTCACTGCACAGAATTATTCCGTTTTCAGAAACATATATTTTTCCGAATCAGTGGGAGCCGTTGTTGATACGGCAGATAAGATAGACGGCGGAGAGCTTGACATTCCAAGATATTAGAGGTTACTTGAAAGGATAAAATAAAGTTATGGAAAAAAACATTGAAAACATTACCCCGGAAAATGCTCCGAACCTTGCCTTTGCAGAGCCGCTTGAAATAGCAAAGACGCTGGTTCACGTTCTTGATATGAAAAAGGGAAGAGATATAAAGCTTCTTCGCGTCGCCGACAAAACAATCATTGCCGATTATTTTGTTATCTGCGGCGGTACTTCAAACACTAATATAAAGGCGCTTGCAGGTGAGGCGGAATACAAGCTTGGATTATGCGGAGTGACACCTATTCACATAGACGGGTACTCCGAGGGAGAATGGATAGTTGTTGATTTTGGTTCTGTAATGGTTCACATCATGAACCGCGACAACCGCGACTTCTATAAGCTTGAAAAGCTTTGGAGTGAGGCAGAGAGTATTGATATTTCCGATATTATCGTGCAGTAAGAAAAAATAACATTGTATAAAATACAAGGAAGAGGACATAAGTCTGAAAGACAGATCGTTTTTCAGACCTGAAGTTTGGTGGCTTTTCCATCAACGATGCGAATTTCCTTGAGGAAACCGCCCTAAACTTCCATATAGCATCAGAAAGGAATAGTTATAATTATGAAATACGATTTTTCAGCCATTGAAAAGAAGTGGCAGGACAGATGGGACAAGGAAAAAGTGTTTGAGGCGACCGAGGACTATTCGAAGCCGAAGTTCTACGGACTTGTAGAATTCCCTTATCCCAGCGGTGCAGGTATGCACGTTGGTCACATTAAGGCTTATTCGGGACTTGAGGTAATATCAAGAAAAAGACGTATGCAGGGCTACAACGTGCTTTTCCCTATGGGATTTGATGCATACGGTTTGCCTACTGAAAACTATGCTATCAAGACCGGTATTCACCCACGTAAAGTAACCGATATGAATATCGAGAAATTTACCTCTCAGCTGAAGCGTGTGGGATTTTCCTTTGACTGGAACCGCGTTGTTGACACCACCGAGGAAGACTACTACAAGTGGACACAGTGGATATTCAGAAAGATGTTCGACGAAGGGCTTGTGTTCCGCGCAACCACTCTCGTAAACTACTGCCCCCACTGTAAGTGCGTTCTCTCTAACGAGGACTCCCAGGGCGGCAAGTGCGACATTTGTCACAACGACGTTGTACAGAAATCCAAGGATGTTTGGTATCTGCGTATAACCGAGTATGCAGACAAGCTGCTGGCAGGCCTTGATAAGGTTGATTATCTTCCCAACGTAAAACTCCAGCAGGAAAACTGGATAGGCCGCTCCGAGGGTGCATTTGCAAACTTCGCCATTGCCGGAACTGACGATGTTCTCCGTATATATACTACCAGATGCGACACCATGTTCGGCGTTACCTTTATGGTTATTGCTCCCGAGCACCCAATTATCGAAAAATATAGGGACAGAATTAAAAATATAGCGGATCTTGACGCTTACAAGGAAGAATGTGCGAAGAAAACCGAGTTTGAGCGTACCCAGCTTGTTAAAGACAAGACCGGCGTGTGCATTGACGGTCTTACCGCTATTAATCCTGCAAACGGCAAGGAAATTCCGATTTACATTTCCGACTACGTTATGATGGGCTACGGAACGGGCGCGATTATGGCTGTTCCTGCTCACGACGAGCGTGATTACGACTTCGCAAGGAAGTTCTGCATTGACATAATCGAGGTAATAAAGGGCGGCGACATCTCGAAGGAAGCCTATACCGGCGACGGCGAGATGGTTAACTCCGGCTTCCTTAATGGCATCGCTACCAAGAAGGAAGCTATCGAAACTATGCTTAAATACCTTGGCGAAAAGGGCGTTGGTGAAAAGGGTGTTCAGTATAAAATGAAGGACTGGGCGTTCAACCGCCAGCGTTATTGGGGTGAGCCTATTCCGATAATTCATTGCCCCACCTGCGGAATGGTCGGAGTTCCGTATGAGGAGCTTCCTCTCCGCCTTCCGGGTATGGAAAACTTCGCTCCCGGCGAGGGTGGCGAATCGCCTCTTGCAAAGGTGGAATCCTTCGTGAACTGTACCTGCCCCAAGTGCGGCGGCGCGGCAAAGAGAGAGACCGATACCATGCCCCAGTGGGCAGGTTCGTCCTGGTACTACCTCCGCTACATCGATCCTCATAACGCAGAGATCCTCGCAGATCCCGCAAAGCTCGAATACTGGCTCCCCGTTGACTGGTACAACGGCGGTATGGAGCACGTGACCCGCCATATGATCTATTCGAGATTCTGGCATCACTTCCTCTATGATATCGCTGCAGTTCCCACCGCAGAGCCCTACGCAAAGCGTACTGCTCAGGGTCTTATCCTCGGCGCCGACGGCGAGAAGATGAGTAAGTCCCGCGGCAACGGCGTTGACCCCAACGACGTTATCGACACCTACGGCGCAGACGTTCTCCGCACCTACGTTCTCTTTATGGGCGACTACGGAGCAGCGGCTCCCTGGAACGAAAGCAGCGTCCGCGGATGCAAGAGATTCCTTGACAGAGTTGCATCTCTCCTTGACATGGCAAAGGGAAGCGGCGTTACACAGAAGCTCGAGAGCACATTCCACAAGACAATCAAGAAAGTAACCTCCGATATCGAGGATATGAAGTTCAATACTGCAATTGCAGCTCTTATGACACTTCTCAACGATATCTACGAGGTTGGCTCTATCACTACAGACGAAGTTAAGACATTCGCTAAGCTTCTTGCACCCTTTGCACCTCACCTCTGTGAAGAGATTTGGGAGATCCTTGGCGGCAGCGGATTTATCTCCCTTACACCTTGGCCCGAATATGATGAAGCAAAGACAAAGGACAGCGAAATTGAGATCGCAGTTCAGATCTGCGGTAAGCTGAAGGCTAC
>JAZNFI010000152.1:0-3324 GCA_045589075.1 Candidatus Flemingiibacterium sp. | reverse complement strand
TCATCCTCGCCGTGGGAGAGAGTGACAACGCCGCTTCCAACCACGTCAGCAAAGGTTGTATTGGGATTTTGCATAAGAATATTAAGTATGCTCATGTAATCACGGATGATCTCGCGCGGCGTTATCATAGTGTCGGCACCGGCACGTTCAAGGCATATCTTAAGAAAGGTAAGCATATCCTCATTGGTTATTCTCGGCTCCCAGGAGTAGTTTCGTGCGTGGAGTGCAGTTATTCGCGTTATAAGAGCGTAAAGTTCATCGTCGGAAAGACGGCGAAGCCTTATTACGGGACCAATGAGGTTCTTGTAGCCCTCGGCGGAAAATCTGCCGTCGGAAAGACGGCTTCGGAGTGCCTCGTAAGAGAAAAGGCCTCTTCTTGTATCCTCCAGAAACTGCGGTGTTCCGCCAAAAATAAGCGCCAACCCCTCAGCCTTTCCCTGAAGGGTATCATTAAACATAGAAAGCAGCTTTTCGTAGTTGTTTTCTCGTGAAATACGATTGGCAATTTTGTAAAGATTTACGCATTCGTCGATAAACACCACAAAACCGCGATAACCCACTGCGCGGAAAAATACGGCGAGAAGCTTTATATATTCATACCAATTGTCGTCGTCGATAATACCGCCAACCATTACACCCATTGCGTTTCTTGCCTCGGTTTTGGTGGAATATTCACCACGAAACCAGCGCATACAAGCAGATTTTCTCTCCTCGTTACCATCAATGTACGCCTTGTAATATGCGGTCAGTACCGCAGCAAAATCGAAACCGCCGATTTCACTTTCCAGCTTTCTTGTTTGTGCATATATTTTCGCCGTAAGCTCGCGGGTGAATGACTCGGAACCTATCTCATGACCCTCACCTGCCACTGTGGATTGAAGGTCGGACAACCATTTGGCAATTATTTGCGGCAGTGCTCCGCCGTCGGGTGCAGATTTTGAAGAGAGATTTTTAATAAGCTCACGGTAGGTTGAAATGCCCGTCCCCTTGGCACCGCATATGCGTCGCTCGGGGGATAGGTCGGCATCAGCGGTTACGAAGCCTCGTTCGATGGAAAATCCGCGTACAAGCTGTATAAGAAAGCTTTTACCGCTTCCGTACTTACCTATGATGAATCTCATAGAGCCTCCGCCATCGTTTATGGTTTCAAGGTCGGAAAGCAAAGCCTCTATCTCTTCATTTCTGCCGATGGCGATATAAGGGGCGCCGAGGCGCGGGACAACACCTGCCGATATTGATGAAAGCAGTCCAGAAAGTATTCGTTTGGGAATTTTTTGTATCATGTCAGCCATTTTATAATATCTCCTTCATAATCTGGAATCAGCTTGAAGCCGCCGTCCCGTGGCTCTGTAATGCTGTCACCGATTATATCAAACGCGGTTTCGTTTATTTTGTCTGCCAGTGCATCAGGCAAAAATCCAAGCCGTTCAGCGACTCTTTTAATGCCGAATATGTCACCTGACGCTGTGAGTCTCAGTGCCTCGCGTTCATTTTCATCAAACGAGAGAATTAGAGTTTCAAATTCATCTTCTTCTGCTGAGTCCGGGCAGACGCTGTCAAAAGCTCTGAGCTCATTAAGCGTATTCGAATATTGTGGGGACTCTTTCGGGATTACGTGGTCGGCTTTCTCTGCCTCGGTGAAAGCAGAGGTTAAAAGCTCGGTTGTGCTCCATGAATCTTCTTCTATTTTAAGAGCGTTTTCGGTGGAAAGAGTGGCGGATAAGGGTTCATACAGCTTATCGTATTCGTGTATTTGAGAAGATTCTTGCAAGATTGATTTTTTAACCTTTTTCGGCACGGGCAGATTTTCATCGAAATAGCTGTCAATGCAGTTTTTAAGTTTATCTGTAAGATCTCGTGTTTTAAGACGCGACTTGATGCCCAGTGCCATTCTGATACGGTTTTCGCTATATTTGATAATATCCGTTACAACTAATCTGAACTTTGGGGAACGGGTGTATGAAATATACTCCACGGCAATTGCGCGTTTGATGTCGTATACGCAAAGTGCTCCGTCATAGGAGCTGCGCTCAATGCGGATTTCCTTTGCAAACTCCCCATCGCCGTCTGACAGTATCTCCTTGTACGCTTTTTCGAACGCCCCTTTAATATGGGTGGTGAAAATCGGAAGTGTATCGGAAGTAATATAGCGGCTCTTGCGCCAATCGTACATAGAGGAGTGGGCGAGCATACCTGCTCCTGCGGCATTTTGGTCGGAGTTGTTGATGTAGAATTCCTTCAGGCGTGCTCCTGCCACAATGTCGCCGAGAATGGGCTCCAGCTTGTGAGTGGGGCAGGAAAGCTGGTTTATTAAGCAATAGTCGCACAGCCATTCGCACATATAACTGTCGATACGGCGATGTTCTGAACGGTAATTAAGCCATATGTCGGTGAGGCGTAAAAGCCCTTCCGCGGGTGGCATGAGGTCGGGGCAGTTGATTATTTCATAGATATAGAGAAGTATATAGCAAAAGTCAGCTCGAATATACACGCCGCGTCGTACATTATCCCTCCACCACAGATACCATTTCAGCTGAGAATATTTTAGCTGGTTGTATTGGGGGATGTAGGAGAAGAACGAAACATGGGCACATTCGTCCGAGGTGCGCGTCCATAGCCGTTTTGCATCTTTTCTGAAATTTTCGTAGAAGTTGAAATGAGAGTCCCACCGTGACACCTCAACTCTGCGAATGATACCTTTTGACGGAGTGTAAATAAGGTATGGGTCCAGTGGTTTTGAACGGTATTCTCCCGTATTAATTTGCGCGGAGGGTTTATTAAGCTGTCGTGTTGTGTTATGAATATCTGCGTCAGTGGAATCAATCTGATTATGCCTTGGTGGGACGGGAGTGCCGCTGTCCGAAACGCCACAGCCAACGTCAATAATATGGGTGTCGGTATTTACCTGCCGTGGCACGGGTGAAACAGGACGTTTTTTCGGAAGCAGGCTGTTTAAATCCCAAAATCTGTCAATATCCGAAAGATTTTTTGGCTTGTTGCTCACTTACCAACCCCCCCTTTTATATTTTTCTGTTATCATATCATTTTATCACATAATCATCATTATGTCAATCGCATCATAAGAAAGGGACAAAAAAGTTTTATTTAACTTAATATAAGTTGAGTATGCAGAGAGAGCGTTATGAATGTAAATAAAATCGAGCCTGAAATAAAAGATGGCAGCTCGCAAAAAGTGTAACCTGAGGTATCAAACACTTCAAGCGAATTGCCATCTGACATCACTTTATTATGAAAAATGGAATATCTATATAGAAAATCGGGAAATTAACCCATACGAGACTCAAGTGTAAGATAACTTGCCCC
>JAZNFI010000151.1:0-2181 GCA_045589075.1 Candidatus Flemingiibacterium sp. | reverse complement strand
AAGCTTTCTTGTCTTGTCGTATGTCTTGTAGTCCCAAGCGTTTCCTCTCCAGTCAATAGCTTCTGCGGGAGGATTGTTGTCAAGACCTTCCCACCAAACGGTGTTGTTTTCGAGGTTGTGAACTACATTTGTGAAGATGGTATTCTTCATACAGGTATGAAGAGCGTTGGGGTTAGACTGCTCGTTTGTGCCGGGAGCAACACCGAAGAAACCGTTTTCGGGGTTTACAGCCCATAGCCTGCCGTCATCGCCAACACGGAGCCACGCAATGTCGTCTCCTACGCACCATGCCTTATAACCCTTATTCTTGTAAATAGCGGGAGGAATAAGCATTGCCAGGTTGGTCTTGCCACAAGCAGAGGGGAATGCGCCGGTAACGTACTTAACCTCACCGTCAGGACTTTCAATACCGAGGATTAGCATATGCTCAGCCATCCAGCCTTCCTTACGTCCAAGGTAGGAAGCAATACGAAGCGCGAAGCACTTCTTGCCGAGAAGCACATTTCCGCCGTAACCGGAGTTTACGGACATAATAGTGTTATCCTCGGGGAAATGAACGATGTAGCGGTTTTCCTCGTCGAGGTCAGCCTTTGCATGGAGACCCTTGATATAGTCGGGAGAATCTCCGAGAGCCTCAAGAACGGAAATACCCACACGGGTCATAATTACCATGTTGAGAACAACGTAAATGGAGTCAGTAAGCTCAATTCCGTACTTTGCAAAGGGCGAGCCAACCTCAGCCATGGAGTAAGGGATAACGTACATGGTTCTTCCCTTCATGGCTCCGGTGTAAAGGCCCTTAAGCTTTGCGTACATCTCTGTGGGAGCCATCCAGTTATTGATATTGCCTGCATCTTCCTTCTTTGTGGTACAGATGAAGGTTCTGCCCTCAACGCGTGCAACGTCATTAATTGCAGTTCTGTGGAGGTAGCAGTCTGGAAGAAGCTCCTGATTAAGCTTAATAATTTCACCGGTAGAGCAAGCCTCATCGCGAAGTGCGTCGATCTGCGCCTGACTTCCGTCGATAAGAATTATTCTGTCGGGCTTTGTCATTGCTGCCATTTCGTCAACCCACTGGTTGACAAATTTGTTGGTAGTAAGTGCCATTTTTGTTCTCCTAAGTATATGAATTTTAATATTTACTATGGTAAGCAGAGAAAGTTTACCATTTCTCCGCCATTATATATTATATAGTATTCTTCCGCAATTTGCAAGCATATTTTAGGTTTTTTTGCGTTTTTTACACATTGTTAATACTTCGGTAAAACAGAAAAAAGTCATGCCGGCAATTAAAATTCAGTTTCGCTTTTTTAATGAATTCAACTCAGAGCATATCGTAAAGCACATCCGAAAGTCTTGCGAAATCCTCAAGCGTCAGACGCTCGCCGCGAATGGAAGGTTCAAGTCCAGCCGCGGCAATAGAATCGGCTATTCCCTGCTTGCCAAGCGCAGAAAATTCGGTTGTGAGAGAATTTGACAGCGTCTTTCTTCTCTGTGCGAAAGCACCCCTAATAGTCTTAAACAGCATTTCCTCACTTTTCACCGATACCGGCGGTTCTTTATGGAGCGTTATACGGATAACGGCAGAATCTACCTTTGGTGCAGGAAGAAAACAGCCTGCGGGAACAGTAAATAACCGCTCCACTCTGCCGTAATAAGAAAGTGCCGCCGTGATAGCTCCGTATTCGGAATCGCCTGCAGGTGCGGTGAGCCTCTGCGCCACCTCTTTCTGTATCATAACCGTGATTGTTTCAAAGGGCAGGCGTGATTCCACAAGCTTCATAAGTATGGGGGTAGTAATGTAGTAAGGAAGATTTGCCGCCACCGACATCTTCATTCCACAGGACAAAAACTCACGTTCAACAAGCTCAGAGAGGTCTGATTTCATCACATCTTCATTGATAACAATGGTGTTTTTACAATCTTCAAGCGTTTCGTCAAGTATGGGTATGAGATTTATGTCAATTTCCAGGGCAACCACCTTGTCAGCACGACACGAAAGCTCGCGGGTAAGCGTGCCGATACCGGGGCCTATTTCAAGTATGCCGAGTGGCGAATCGCCGTATCTGACGCAGGCGGCTTCGGCAATATTTTCGGGGACTCTCGGATTTATAAGGAAATTCTGACCGAATTTTTTCTGAAAGGAAACCCCGTGGCGTCCCATTATTTCTCGTATGGTTG
>JAZNFI010000150.1:0-4487 GCA_045589075.1 Candidatus Flemingiibacterium sp. | reverse complement strand
TCGAGGTGGTTTGTAGGCTCGTCAAGCATCAGTATGTCGGGAGCTGTAATAAGCTGCTTTGCCAGAGCCAAGCGGGTTTTCTGCCCTCCGGAAAGTCCTGAGATTTTGAGGCTGTTGAATCGTTCATCAAACCCAAGGTTTTTGAGTATTCCCTTGCAGCGCGATCTGAATTCATATCCGCCGGAACGTTTGAATCTGTCAGTAAGCGAAGTGTAGGATGATATAAGCACGCTGTCAGAGGGCGTTATCTCTAACTGCTTCTGCAGTTCTTCCAGACGTTGCTCGTCGGCGATCAGCTCGGCGAAAGAGTCAAGCATTTCATCAAGGACGGTATTATCACCCTCAAGTCCGGTATTCTGTTCAAGCATTCCCACGGTCTTGTCCTTTGAAATAAACACTGATCCGTCCGTTGCGGAGTATTCGCCGCGTATTATTTTAAAAAGCGTGGACTTGCCGGCACCGTTCACGCCGACGATGCCAAGCTTGTCTCCCTCATTAAGGCTGAAAGAAACCTTATCAAGTATTATATCCGTTCCGAATTCCAGTGAAACGTTACTTAAGCTGATTGCGGTCATCGCACATTCTCCGATAAACATTATTACACAGTTTATAGTATACCACAAAATCGGCTGTTTGTCAAATAATATATGCGTTTTCTTAACAAAACAAAGCACACAGCGCATACGAATCACTGTGTGCCTTTAAATATGTGTTATCTTATCTGTAAAACCTCATGGATGCAACAACCTTGCCGAGGACGATAAGCTCATCGGTATATATTGGATCCATCGAGGAGTTTTCCGGCTGAAGACGGAAGCGGCTGCCCTCGCGGTAGAATGTTTTTACGGTGGCATCTCCATCAACAAGTGCTACAATAATGTCGCCGTCAGATGCGGTGGTGCATTTTTCCACAACAATGAGGTCTCCGTCCATGATTCCTACCTCTATCATGCTTTCGCCCTGAACCTTGAGCGCAAACATATCGTTCGATGTGAGTTTTGAGGAGGGACGCGGAAAATCAATGTAACCGTCATAGTTCTCAACAGCAAGAATAGGCATGCCGGCGGCTACTTTTCCAAGGATCGGTACACGCACGGTGGAGCCGGTGTGTGACATGCCGTTGTCAACTCGCAGTGTACGGCTTTTTCCCGGTGCTCTTTGAATCATTCCCTTTTCTTCTAACTTGGCAAGATAGGTGTGTACAGTGGAAGTGCTCTTCATATCAAGTGCATTGCATATGTCGCGGACACTGGGGGCATAGCCCTCGTTTTTTATAGCGTTGAGTATGTATTCGTATATTTCGCGTTCACGCGGTGTCAGATTATTGCCTGCCATAATAGACCTCCCATATGTAGTTTAGTTCTTACAGAATAATTATACCATACTTTTTTCAAAAAAGCAAACGGTTGTTCGACTTTTATGTTTTAATTTTTTATTTATAAATATTTAACAAAAGAAAAACACAAATGTAATAGACTGGTATTATCGTTATGTTATACTATCATATACAGGAATCCGTAAGGAGGGAGAATATGAGCAAATTTAAATTTCATAAAAGAATACTTATCGTAACGCTTATTGTAACCGTCGTGATACCTCAGATAAATGCGCTTCTTATACGAACGCTGGGACTGATCGGTAAAAAAGAGCTGTGGAACAGCGAGCTTGTCAACTTGATTAACGGCGTATACGATTTTATAAATGCCATATCACTGTTTGCTGTGGCGGCGTGCATCACCTATGCTATGATAGTGCGCAAGCACCGTGTGCTTATTCCTGTTATCGTTGTAGTGGCTGTGACGCTGGTTCACGCTTCGGGAATCTTCATGGGGCACCTCATTAACGAAACCGCTATCATAGACAGCAAGGGCACGCTTGCAATAGATATGGGACGTATGGTGTCTGTGTGGGTACAGTACGGGGTTATAATACTTACCGCTGTTATAGTTTCAAAATGTGTTGGCAGACGAAAGACAAAGGATGAAATTGAGCTTTTGTCCGTACACGGTCCGCTTTCGCTTGGCGCGGTCGTTACCACACTTACCGCATCAGCCACCCTTTTCGGTATGCGCATTATTGAAACGGTTAACTACATTATAAGTAAAGCGGCGTATGACACACTCGACTTTGTCTTTCCTTATATAACCGCGCTTATATACTGCGTGCTCGGTTACTTCGTTGTGTACACCGTTACGCGCATAATTGAGAAAAAGCCTAAAAGCACACATTAAAACACCTTGCCTTATCCGGAGAAATCAAATGACACCTACAGTAAGACGCGCAGTCACGGACGACGCGGGACGTATACTTGACCTCCTTATGCAGGTTGAGGAGGTACACAGAAAAGGACGCCCTGACCTTTTCCGTGAGCATGGGATAAAGTTTTCGCCATCGGAGCTGCTTTCCGTAATGTCGGATGATGCCAGTCCCGTATTTGTGGCGGAGTATAACGGAAAAGTTGTGGGGTATGTGTTCTGCATTATAAGCGAGATTAAGGGCAGCACTATGCTTCACGATATGAAGAATGTTCATCTTGAAGATGTATGTGTGGATGAAGAATGCCGCAGAATGGGAATTGGCGGATTGCTTATGGGATATGTTACAGACTGGGCACGAAGCATCGGCTGTACACACATGGATCTCGATGTGTGGGAATTTAACGACGGCGCAAGACGCTTTTACGAGCGTTACGGCTTCGGTACACAAAAAAGGCGCATGGATATGTGGCTGTGAGCGCAAACTGCAAGCGCAGCTTGATAGGACCGGAAGATCTTCTGTATACCTTCTACGATGCACCGGAACTGATTCATGCCTGCATGGAAACATGGCCGGAACTTTCTGATGCAGTCATAGCGGAGCACCAGAAAGAAGTCGAACTTGACGAACTTTTCCTTGCAGAAGATATCTGCTACAAGGGAGGAAGCCTGATTTCTCCCGAGATGATGCGAGAGTTTCTGTTCCCCTATTATGAACAGCTAATTGCCAATGTCCGCAGCCGCAATAACGGGCGCAAGATGCATATTCATATCGACACAGATGGCAATACGGCTGGTGTTATTGATCTGTATCGCTCTATTGGAATGGACTATATGAGTCCATTTGAAGTAGCGGCAGACAATGATGTAGTAAAAACCGCACAGAAATATCCCGATCTGCGCATTTCGGGCGGTATTGATAAGCGGATGATCGCCAACGGCGGAGACGATATCAAGAGACATCTTGATGCAATCATGCCTGCAATGCGTAAGCGCGGCGGTTATATCCCCACATGTGATCACGGTGTGCCGGAAGAAACCTCATTTGAAAACTATATGCTGTACCGTAAGCTGATGAAGGAATACTGCGATTGATTGAACAAATATGATAAACAGGGGGAGTTGGAGACTTTTTGAAAAAATCCAAAACCATCGCCGATTGGCAATAATTTCGGATTTCTCTCTTTTGGCTCCCCAGCAGAAGCTGCGCTTCTGCAAGTGGGCTCGAACCAGCAACATCATAATGATTAGCAGCAATGCCGCTTTGCGACATAGCTGCAACAAGAATCAACGGCGCACATGCACCGTCGATTCTTGAATTCGCTCCTGCCTATGTTGGTTCGTATCCAAAAGAAGAAAGCCAAAGCAAAAAGCCACCCGAATGGGTGGCTTTCGCTTTGGCTCCCCCTGCTGGGCTCGAACCAGCGACATCATGATTAACAGTCATGCGCTCTACCGACTGAGCTAAGGAGGAATGTAGAAATTAGGAGAAAATAAGTTGGCGTTGACCTATTTTCCCGGGACGCTTCCATCCGAGTATCTTCGGCACTGTTGAGCTTAACTTCCGTGTTCGGAATGGGAACGGGTGGACCCTCAACGTTAATAACACCAACTAAATCTCTTTATGGGACAAAACCTTGAAGTCTTGCCTTTGTGTCAGCAATGACCTATTTTCCCGGGACGCTTCCATCCGAGTATCTTCGGCACTGTTGAGCTTAACTTCCGTGTTCGGAATGGGAACGGGTGGACCCTCAACGTTAATATCACTGACTTCCTGATGCACCTCCGAGGATTCACCCCCACGATGCATCGCGTACCCACATGATTGGGATGTCAGTTGCTCTTGCAACTGTCCGCCTACCACTGGGTTTAAATGGTGCACCTTCAGGGATTCGAACCCGGGACCCACTGATTAAGAGTCAGTTGCTCTACCAACTGAGCTAAAGGTGCGAATGTACCGTAGCTCAGTTGGTAGTACCGACATGAGCTAAAGGTGCAAGTCTTATCTCTGAGGTTGCATCATCTTCTACAAATGCTCATTGAAAACCGAAGAAAGGGAAGATGAAACGAACATTAACGAAACCCAAGTTTTAGAACAAACTTGAAGTTCAAGCCCTCGGTCTATTAGTATCGATCAGCTGAACACATTACTGTGCTTACACCTTCGACCTATCAAACTTGTAGTCTACAAGTGACCTTACTAGCTTAAGCTATGGGATATCTAATCTTGAG
>JAZNFI010000149.1:0-30763 GCA_045589075.1 Candidatus Flemingiibacterium sp. | reverse complement strand
CGATGTTCTGTGCACCTGCGCGAGCGCGGCGGAGGTCACCCTTTCTGTGGGGACCGTCGAGGATCATCTGGTCGCCGGGGTAAGCATGAACGGTGGTCATGATACCGGACTGGATAGCGTATGCATCGTTAAGAGCTTTTGCCATGGGAGCAAGGCAGTTAGTGGTGCAGGAAGCTGCAGAAATAATCTGGTCGTCCTTGGTAAGGGTGTTGTGGTTTACGTTGTAAACAATGGTCTTAAGGTCATTGCCTGCGGGAGCAGAGATAACAACCTTCTTTGCACCTGCGTTGATGTGAGCCATGGACTTATCCTTGGAGCAATAGAATCCGGTGCATTCGAGAACAACGTCAACGCCGAGCTGACCCCAAGGGCAGTTAGCAGCGTCCTTTTCAGCATAGATCTTGAGAGTCTTACCGTCAACAGTGATGGTACCTGCCTCATCGTCAGCACAAACCTCGTGGTCGTAGCGACCCTGTGCGGTGTCGTACTTGAGAAGGTGAGCAAGCATCTTGGGGCTGGTGAGGTCGTTGATAGCAACTACTTCGTAACCCTCTGCGCCGAACATCTGACGGAAAGCCAGACGGGCGATACGGCCAAAGCCGTTAATAGCAACTTTAACAGACATTTTGAAATCCTCCAAATTATATAAAATATTTTTGACTTGTTTGTGTGGATATGTGCGTTAAAAATTTAACATTTTTACATAGCATACCCGTACCTATATATTTTACCCCATTTTTACCCATTTTACAATAGGTTTGATGAAATTTTCTTATTTTTGTAACATTTTAGGTAAAACCGCTTTACAGAAAAGGGGTTTTTATAGAAAATGTGAGATTAAACAAGACAAATCAAGTGTTTACCGCCTTGTAGACCTCATTTTTAACCATTCCGCGATCCTTAGCGCAGGCTTTTATGGCATCCATTTTGGACTTGCCCTCGCCTATATAGTAATCAACGTGCTCTGAAAGACTCATATCTGCCCAAAACGCCGTTTCCGCTATTGCCGTTTCCGATGCCCCCTCCACCACAAGCACATATTCGCCTCTTGGCTCGCGATCAGAATAAAGCTTTACCGCCTCGGAAAGCGTGGTTCTGTTTATCTCTTCATTAAGCTTAGTAAGTTCTCGGCAGAGGGAGATTTTCCTGTCACCAAAGGCTCCGTGTAAATCTTTAAGCGTTGCTTTTAGTTTGTGTGGTGCTTCGTAGAATATGAGTGTGCGCGAGTCTGTTTTTATTTCGGCAAGACGGCGAGCTCGCTCGCTCTTGTTTGTAGATAAAAAACCTTCAAAAGCAAATCTCGCAGTGAAAAGCCCTGACAGCGTAAGAGCAGTAACAGCCGCACACGGACCGGGGACGGCAGTTACGGGTATCCCCTTTTCTGCACACAGTTTTACTATGTCCTCTCCGGGGTCGCTTATTCCGGGCATGCCTGCATCTGTGACCAGAGCGCAGGATTCTCCTGCCGCGATGCGGTTACATATAATCTCGCCGCGCTCACGTTTGTTGTGCTCGTAATAACTGACAAGCGACTTTTTTATGCCAAATATGGCAAGCAGCTTGGCAGAATTTCTCGTATCCTCCGCC
Organism: Candidatus Flemingiibacterium sp.; assembly: GCA_045589075.1. Classification (GTDB taxonomy): domain Bacteria; phylum Bacillota; class Clostridia; order Oscillospirales; family CAG-272; genus Flemingiibacterium. The sequence goes on along the minus strand of JAZNFI010000149.1, from coordinate 29,176 downwards.
GCAATGAAATCAACGCCTGCCAGCACCTTTTTTGCCCTCTCCGAGAGGTCTGCAAGATTGCCGATAGGGGTTGTAACAAGATACAGAGTTCCTCCTACCACTTTATTCTTTTCTTCGCCATCGTTTACATAATATACATCAGGGTCTTTTGTAAGGCTCATCGAATTCACCCGTTTCATAGATATTGTTAAGTTCTTCGGTATAGGTACTGCCGTTCGAATACATTATAAGCGGCGGTGTCACGTACATTCCCGGTGCTGCACCTTTTTTCGATTCGCACAGCACAAGACATGGCGGAAGCTCTGCTCTTGCGTGAACAAAGGTCATTCGCTTTACCTCAAGTCCTGCAGCTGTCAGTCCGCCTATAAGTTCAGATAACCGGTCAGGCCGCCAAACAGTGTAAAACAGCCCGCCATGCTTTAATATTCTCCCTGCACAGAGGCAAAAATCCGTGATGCCTCCGGCGATCTCGTGTCTTGCTATATTCTTTCGCTGACTCTCGTTGGCTTTCCCTGAGGGCTTCATATACGGAGGGTTTGACACAGCAACATCTACAGTTGTGCCGAAAGTACTTTCCTTTATATTTCGCACATCTCCGCAGTGAACAAAAAGCCTATCCGAAAATCCGTTCAATTCTGCATTACGGGAAATAAGCTCCGCGAAATCCTCCTGCAGTTCGACGGCGTGAACTTTAGCCACCTTGTTTCTTGCCAGCGCCAAAAGAGGTATCACCCCCGTGCCGCTTCCCAAATCGACGCAAACCGAGCGTGTATCGCCCCTGATATAAGCCGACAACAAGAATGCATCAGTTCCAAAGGTGAGCCCGTCTTTTTTCTCGATAAGCTTCAAGCCTTCGTTTATTATAAGCATTTTTTCATCATTATACATTTCCATATTCGTAAACCAAAAGGGTGCCTCATGACACCCTTTTATTTTATTATCAGTTTATTAGTTAGCTTTTTCAAACTGCATGGGATCCGGGACAATAACCTTTTTTATGTCTGCACCGACAGAACGAAGCTTTCCTACAACGTCATCATATCCACGTTCAATATAGTGAATATCCTCTATCTCGGTACATCCTTTTATACTAAGACCAGCTATTATCATGGCAACACCCGCACGAAGATCCACAGCCTTTACCGGAGCGCCCGAAAGCGGCGCGCCGCCCTCGAAAATAGCAATTGAACCGTCAACCTTGATGGAGGCACCCATGCGTTTAAGCTCCTCAACATATCTGAATCTATTGTTGAATATACTTTCGTTAAGACAAGATACGCCGTTAGCAAGACAAAGAAGAACACCAAATTGTGGGTGCATATCAGTGGGGAAGCCGGGATACGGTGCTGTCTTTACGTTGACCCTGTTAAGTTCCCCAGTGCCGATGATCTCTATTGAATCGTCATTTTCTATTATCTTAACTCCCATTTCCTCAAGCTTTGCGGAAACCGACTCCATATGCTTGGGAATGACGTTTGTTACTTTAAGATGTCCTCCGCAGGCAGCGGCAGCGCACATATACGTGCCTGCTTCAATCATATCCGGAATTATTGCGTATGTTCTTCCGTAAAGCCTTTCAACACCCTTTATTTTGATGGTATCCGTACCTGCACCGGTAATCTTTGCACCGCAAGTATTAAGAAAGTTTGCGAGATCAACCACATGAGGTTCGCGAGCCGCATTCTCAATAACCGTGGTTCCTTTGGCACGCGCTGCGGCAATCATAACATTGATAGTTCCGCCAACGGTCTCCACATCGAAGTATATGGAAGAACCCTTAAGCTCGTTTGCTCTGGCATCTATATAACCGCTTTCGACACTTATAGAAGCCCCCAGTGCTTTAAATCCCTTTATGTGCTGGTCAATGGGTCTGACTCCGAAATCGCATCCTCCCGGAAGGCCAACATACGCCTTTCCATAGCGGCCAAGCTCCGCGCCTACAAGGTAATACGAACCGCGCATCTTACGGACAAGCTCGTATGGGGATATTCCTCCCCTGGCGCCGCGGGAGTCTATCTCCACGGTGTTTTTGGAAAGCATTCTGATTCGGCAACCCATAGCTGACAGTATTTCAAGAGAAAGCGAAATATCGCTTATTGACGGAACATTCTCAATAACACAAACATCATCAATCATGAGCGTTGAAAGTATTATCGGGATGGCGGCATTCTTGGAACCGCTGACCTCTACAGAACCGTTAAGAGGTCTTCCACCGTTGACAATTATTTTTTCCATATCTGCATCTCGTTTCCCGGCGTATGATATGCGCAAGAGCGCTGTATATACAGACAACCGCCCGCCGTGACGGTATCTCTGGGAAATGCGGTGTAATCGCAATAATTTCGGGTTAGAATTCTTTGATTAACAAATCGTTAACATTTCAAACTACATCTAGTGTTATTATACCACTTTTTTATCAAAAATGGAAGCCCTGTTTACAGAATATTTACAAAATTCATATTTTTTTATCTATTGTCTGAATATACTGTGCCGTTTGTAGCGTTATATACTATTATCCTTCCGTTATCATGGTCAATTTGCCATGCTGGAATGAAGTAAACTGCCGATTTATCGGCATTCCAGTAGGTAGCATAGCATGATTTTATAGCAGTTATTCCCGGAAGCTCCCCAATTTCTAGGGCAGCCGTTGTATCTGTATGTACATCCGAGAGCGCGGCAACCGCGTCCGGGACTATCATAGCTGCACCTATTACATCGTTTTCAGCAGAGTAATCTCTGACCGCATCGGATCTAAGCACGGAGAGATCCGAAAACATTATATTAACCTGATCTATAAGCTCCGTATTGTATTTTTCATCGAATGGTGTAAAATACCAGCGTCCGTTAGCCTGGACAAGCTTGTCACCGCTGAATACACAGACTGCATAATGTGAATACACATAATGTCCGTCCAGCTCCTGTTCAGCAAAAAGGTACACCCTTCCGCTTGCTTCATCCTCAAACCCGTCTGTTATCCGCACGTTGAACACGTAGTCTCCCGACACTCTGGAATCAAGAAATTTAACAGCAAGTTTAGATAGCTCCTTAAATCTCGCATTCTGCAGTGTTTTCCCTCTGTTCTTCAAGGCGTAGAAATCGGACGCTGTAATGCCAGTATATGCCGAGGTGTCTGAATTGTCATTTGACCAATAGGAAAAGCCAAATTCCGCATCAAATTCGATTATATTGCCATTATTTGCAGTAACGCTAAAGCCACCGTTAGGAAGCGACACAAGCATTTCGCGTTCAGACCCCGACAGTGTCTCGGCAACCGCTGCATAATATTCGTCATTATAGGAACTTTCATACACCGGCGCGTTGAATTTTTCAAGTGGGACGGTATCATCATCCACAGGAAGCCCTCTTTCTTGCAAGAGCTCTATTGCTCCATCCACCTCATCCGCATCAATATATACACGGGTACGGTCCTGTTTTGCTATATTAAATATAAGAAACGCATTAGCAGCCACAAGTATCGCTATAAGCAGATTTTTTACCGCCGACCAATTCATAGGCTCTCCTCCGGTAGATTCTCATATTATCCGGCAAGCTCAATTTTCCATTCAGCTTCACCGTCGGTGTAGCAAAGATATAAGCGGTTCGGAATAAGCTCCTCACTAAGCGAACCCGACGCCTTAAGCGCTTTCAACACAAAGCCCGGCTCAGGGACATTTGCCGAAGCGTCAAGCACCTTTACAATCTCCGAGTTTATCTCTATTTCACACACCGTCTCATCAGTGAACACAAACCTCATATGTGGCTCGGTACGAACAACAACATTCTCATATGTCAGCAGATATTCAATGACGAGAAGCGGCCCTTCGCTGTACACCTCGCCAAGACACAGCGTGCCGTCGCCACCAATGAGTTCACTTGAATATTCGCCAAGCCTGCCAATAAGGTTGTCCGCTGCGGTAAGCTTGTCAAACAGAGTAGAAATTCCGTCATTGCTGTACCCAAGAAGGTCGTCTATTGCGATTCCCCTCCTTGTGTGGTCGTATAAAGCGTATGCATCCGAGGTAACAAAAGAAATTATCCCCTCTCCGATTTTTAAGCGGCTGTGGGAATCAATGTACACATACGAGTTTTCAGCTTCATCAACAAACACATCCAATTTATCGGGGTTGTATCCGAAGAAACGCAGCAATTCTTCGCCTTGCTCCCCCCCCGGAACAGAGGCAGGAACAATAGATATACAATCCAAGGTCAGCTGCTCGGACACCAACGGCTTGGCAGGCCCGCTAAACAACTGATCTCCAAACTCAAATTCAACGGTCTTTTCGCCGTTGTCAGAAAGCTTTGAAATATAGAAATCAGACGCCACCACATACTCACTTGGTCTGAACTCAAAATATCCGCTTATTGGGTCATATGCGTAGGCAATAAAGCGGTGTGACGCAAAATCGTTGTCCGGGATTATAATTAACTCACTTACATATGCCCCCGTACCATCTTCATCGGCGGCAGCCACATCAGCAGCGGAGACCGTCAATGTATCTGCAGCATAGGCGTATATCAGCTGGTATAATACGGGCTCATGAAATGACAGATAAACAAATTCTTCGCTGTTCTGTGCCTCGGAAAACAACCTTTCACCCGCACTTTGAGATAGTCGGCGACAGGTCGAGTCCTTTCCGAAAAGTTCGATGATGCATGGCTTTATGATTGAATAAAGCTCACTTGCTGCCTCATTGTCTCCCACGCATGCGCGCGAAGTGCTGCGGGTAGACTGCTTGAAGCCGATAAATTCGGGGATAAGAAATGAAGAGTCAAGTCCTTCAGGCTCTTTTCCGCCAAGAACGCTGAACAGCTTGTCGAAGCTTTCGCCCGGATTATCCTTGTTTGACACCGCATTTTCAAATACCCGTGTACCTCTTATGTATACCACAACAAGAACAATGAGGGTAATCACCAAGACTGACAGTAAGCATGTCTTCACAGCTTCAACTACTTTTATAACCCGATGACTTGTTTTTTTATAAATCATTATAAAATCACCTGTTTTACACACAATACGTGGTTATTCCACAGTCTTAAGCTTAGTGGTAATCGGCAGACATATCGTGACCGTTGAGCCTTTACCCTGCTTACTCTGAATGGAAATGTTTCCGCCGTGCGCCTCGACGATCTCCTTGGCAATGGCAAGTCCAAGTCCCGTTCCGCCAGTTTCGCTGGTACGGGATTTTTCAACACGGTAAAAACGCTCGAAAAGGTGCGGCAGATCTTCTTTTGGTATGCCTATCCCCGTGTCCTTTACCTTTATGGTAATTTCCCCCTCATCAGCGGAAGCGATAATGTCTATTTTTCCACCATCAGGAGTATATTTGATTGCGTTTGAAATTATATTGATAAGCACCTGCTCAATTCGTTCCTTGTCAGCTGTTACCTCGGGCAGATCACCGTCACTGGTATACACAAGTGTATGAGAATGGGCATCCGCATCTACCTTCATAACTTCACAGATGTGAGTGAGCATCCTGTCAGGATCAAAGCCGATAATACTCCATTGAGTACGCTTGTTGTCAAGACGTGACAACACTAGAAGATCGGACACTATACGGGTCATTCGATCACACTCATCAACTGCCATATGTAGGAAGAAATCCTTCATTTCCGTCTCCATTTGAGGGTCTGACAGAACCGTCTCGCAGGCACCTTTAATACTTGTCAGAGGCGTTCGCATCTCATGAGAAACATTCGCCACAAATTCGCGGCGTGATTTATCAAGCTCGTATCGCCCTGTTTCGTCGTGAATAACCGCCAGAACGCCGCGTCGGGTTGTGTTATCAGCTACATAGCTTATATCTCCGAAATTAACGTCAAGCACTTTGCCGTCAAACATGACGTCGCTGACATTGTAACCATTCCCGTTTTCACTCTTCTGTCTATCCACATACTCCACATTGAAATGAGGATTATAGTCAACGCCGAAAAGCTCAATGAATCTGGAAAAATTGAACTTTTCATCGTATTCTTTTCCAAGCAGCTCTTTGACGCTCTCGTTTATATGCATTACCTGCCCATTATCCGTAAAAGCGATAACGCCGTCGTGGAGGTATGTGAATATAGTCTCAAGCTTGCGGTGCTCGCCCGATACCTCGCCAAGAGTATTTTTCAAAGCGTTCTTCATGTAGTTAAACGTGTCGGTAAGCTTTCCTATTTCGTCATTTGAACTGTTTACAAGCTCATGAGAGAACTCTCCTGCTGCTATAAGCTTTGCTCCATTTGTAAGATTCTGTATGGGTGAAGTTATTGCCTTTGAAAGAAAGAATGCCAGAATAATGGCGAAGATGAGTCCAAACATGAGTGCCTGCAGAATTATAGAGAAAAGAATCCATGTAAACTGCTGCATTTCATCCATAGAATCACGCACATATATTATACTTTCACTATCCCCATCTGACAGCTTTACAGCGTAATCAGCAAAATCTGCACCCAACGGCTGTGTGTTGTTAGGTCTTCCTCGCATTGCGGCGATAAGATTGGCGGTCTTCTGAAGATTGTTTCCAAGCTCTGAATCCGACCCTTCAAGAAATGCTCCGTCCGCATCAAGGATATAAAAATTACGGTAATCGTCGATTCCCAGAACGCCTCGGTATGTATTCAGTATTTTTAGCTGTTCCGTGGCAAAATCATCGGCTGCCAAGGCGTTTGACAGCTCCTCGGAAAGCGGTCCGCCCTCGGCAAAGCTTTGTTCCATTTGATCAGTGAACTCATCCAGGTAAAAGCTGTTTACATTGTTGATAAGCACGGTGCCGATAACACACATAACGGTAACCATAAAAATAACCAGGATGAGAATGATTTTAAAATATAAACTGTTATACATAGCTTAACTCAAATAATATCCCATGCCGCGCTTGGTGAACAAATACTCAGGCTTTCCCGCGTCCGCCTCGAGCTTTGAACGAAGACGGCTGACCGTTACATCAACACTTGATGTATCGCCAAAGAAGCCGTCATATCCCCACACTTCCGTGAGCAGCTGCTCTCGGGAATAAACAGTCCCCAGGTTCCTTGCAAGGAACACAAGAAGTTCATATTCCTTTTTGGTAAGCTCAATAAGTTCTCCTCCCCGTGTTACACGATATTTTGACGTATCTATAACAAGGGAACGAACAGTAATCAAAGTTTCCTTGGGTTCGGCCTCTGCAGACAACATTTCGTTTGATGAACGACGGATGTTTGCCTTTATTCGCGCCAACAGCTCATTCATTGAGAACGGTTTTGTAACATAGTCGTCCGCGCCTATATCAAGTCCCATAATCTTGTCAACTTCCTCTACTCTAGCCGTAGCTATGATTATAGGCGTAGAAAGCTTTTCACGAACACGGCGGCAAACCTCAAAGCCGTCCATTTTTGGAAGCATGAGATCTAAAAGAATAAGGTCAAAACCTCCTGTCAGAGCCTTTTTTAGACCATCCTCACCATCAAAAGCCAGGTCGTAGGCATATCCCGCCTTCATAAGATTGTATGCGAGAGTCATCGCTATGTTTTTTTCATCTTCCACAACAAGGATATGTTTTTTTGCTGCATTATCTGCCATAAAGCTCATCCCTTTCGGTAATAATATTTATTTCACTGATTTTCGAGGTCGAAAGAGCCTGAAATCACACGCAGTTCGCAACCCGCGCTGTTATATTTAATATAGTCAAGCACTCGCCTCAGAGTGTCGGCGGTATATTGGTTCTCACAAAAGCGCAGTACTGCTGTTCTGTTATTCCAAATGCCATTTATAGCTGTTTTCGCCGCCTGATAACCCCTGATTGACGGCACATCCACGTTGGCATCCCATATCATATATCCCCCAGCCTCAATATCAGCTCTTACCTCATCAGTCAGAGCTGTGCCCTCGGGGGCGCGCCATATTCGGGATTTTAGCTTTATTGTTTTAGAAAGCAGAGCATTTTCTGATTCAATGTCTGAAATTATTGTGTCGGCATCGGTAAGTGCCTCACTATCGTGTGACATAGTGTGCAGAGCAACGGCATGCCCACCCGCGACTACCCTCGAAAGATTCAATATATCTGCAGCAGCGTTGTCACCCACAACAAAGAAGGTTGCTTTGACACCGTACGCCGCCAGCACAGACAACACGTCGTCTGTATATTCTCCGGGACAATCTTCAACAGTAATATATATCGTTCTCTCCGTAAGTGTGGGTGCAGGGGGCTCGGTTTCCGGAGCCTCCGTTTCAGTCTCAGTTTCTACAGACGGCACAGTCTCGTAAAATCCCGGCTCTTTACGCCTAAGCAAGGTGACAAAGGAGTAAGTCTCATGTCCGTCAGTAATGCGAATTGCTTCCTGGGAATTTGCAGGGCTTTTGATTTCCTCATACCCCAGCCCCAGATAAGTACAGACAATTTCCGCAGGAACATACCGTTCTCCCTGTTTCTCGTATGTCGTCAGCGGAATACGTTCTTTGTTCTGATTTGCCGCATAGTTAGTAGAAGTATCAAAGGATAGATACCTTGTTTTGTGAGTTATAATAAACGTCTGAAGCGTTTCATTTATTCGCACATCTACCTCTGGAAGCTGGACAAATACGGTGAGAGGGATATAGTAAACACCGTTTTCGTCCGCCTCTGCAGGAAATCTGGAGGACAGAGACCATGCCCTGTCGTTGTAATACAAAATAGGCACCTCAGAGTTCCCACCAACTCCAACGTTGGCAAGCACGGTTATACTTACGGCGACACATAAAGATACTACGGCAGAAATTATCTGTACAAATCTTTTTTTCATTCTATCGCCTCCTTGTTTGCGTTCATACTCATCACATATGCAACAGCAAGGTCTACAACCATGCCATAGCTTTTTTCACCGGCAGTTTGTCCCTGCGACTTAAGGTAGGTATCGTTTATGGCACTGCTGACATCTGCGGCGGCATTATCACGATATTTTTCGTAAAACTCATTATATGCAATCATCTCCGATCTGGCTCTTGCATCGACCCCTATAAAAACAGAGGCAAAGACATCGTAATCGGCAGAATACAAGGCAGAACCGAGATATTCGTACATGTTGATATATCCGCTGTAACGGATATAGGGGTCATCGGATTCACAGCACACCAGAAATGCTACAAAATTCGCCTCATTCTCGGGCAGTATGCCCCTTTGATGGGCAAACTCGTGAGCGGCGGTAAATGGGATACTGTAATCGGGGAAATTTATATTGATATTTGCTTCACCCGTGTAGTAAGTGAATATACCCGATATGTGAGTATAAGTCATTGGCTCCGAAAGAGCAATCTGCTTCAGCCTTGTGTTATGGCGCGGAATAAATGCGTATCTATCGCACGCGCTGTCGTAAGCGCGAAGAATAAGGCGATTGAGCTGTGAAAACGAATATGGCATCACAGAGCCTTTACCGTATGTGAAATTGACATAATCAAGCTCGGCATCCATCTTCTCTATCATGTACTCGGCAGCAACTCTTAGCTCCTCCACCGTTACGGGCATCGGTTCCAGCCCCAACTTGCTTGAAAGCGTCGTTCCGTTATATGCTATCGCCGTAGTGGTAACGAACAGCGAATAGAGTAATGACAGCACCCCCGCTATCATAGCAATAAAACGTACCCCTTTGGTTGTGTCTTTGTTGGTAAGCCTCGTGCACTTTATTATAACAGCTGCAAAAATCACCGGAATCATTATGATAAGTGTTTCAGCTACAGAAAACGGAAGCACTCCGCTTATTGCAGCGAGAGTTCCTCGAATCAAGGAGGAAATATAGCGATTAAAGAAGTCAGAAAAGTTTTCGGAAAAGCAGCTTACCACGTGTATCACCGCGCAAACAAGTGCCATGCCGATCAAAACAACCGCCGGGACAGGAATATATTTTTTAATACATCCTTTTATTTTTGCAATTACCATTAGATTATTTTTCTCCTTCGATACGCCGCCAAAGCATCTCCATATCATAAGGAAGCTTCGCCTCAAAGCACATTTCCCTGCCGCCCATCTGAACGGCGAGCACTGACGCATGGAGTGCCTGTCGATTTATCAGCCCATCAAGTTCCGTAGGTGCGGTCTGGGCTGTCCCGTAAAGGGAGTCGCCGATTATTGGGGTACCCATGTGAGAAAAATGCACACGAAGCTGATGAGTCCTTCCCGTTATCGGTACAGCGTTGACTATAGACGCTTCGGAATTTGACAGCAGAGTTTTGTATTCGGTTACAGCAGATTTTGCGCCAAAGGCATCCGCTGCGCATACCTCACGCAAAATGATGCCGCCATCACGCCTTCTTATGTGCGTAGAAATGCTTCCGCTTTCAGGCGAGAGGACTCCGTTAATCATAGCTATATATTGCTTTCTGATATAGCCCTTCTGCATAGCATCTCCCAGTTTTGCCGCAGTCAAACGGTTCTTTGCCACAAGAACTACACCGCTTGTATCACGGTCCAATCTATTCACCGCACGGAACACAAACGGTTCAGACCTACTTAAAAAATAATAAGCAAGTCCATTTGCAAGGGTATCGTCAAAGTGCCCTATTGAGGGGTGAGTTGCCATATTTACAGGCTTATTGACGGCTATCATGTCGTCGTCCTCATAAATAATATCAAGTGGCATTTCGGCAGGGACAAGGTTCTCGTTCTCATCACCTGCTACATCGCCAGTTAAAAGACAAAGCTTGTCTCCACAGCAAAGCACTTGCCTTACAGTTGCGTGTTCCCCGTTTACGGTAATTCCCCTATCAATTTTTTTTAGCCTTGTGACAAGACCACGGGAAAATCCGTTCCTACGAAAATATTCCTTGATTGTCAGCCCGTCAAGCTGTGCGGTAACATTTATTTCAAGCAAGGCAACCTCCCATGGATATATCTATACATTATTATTATATCACTCTGTTGCAATAATATCAAGACATTTTCGTTAATATGTTGAAAAACACTCTAAAAAATCAACATGCATCCCTAAAGCTTAACACTTTCGGGATGCATGTTATGTCATTTATTTTGCATAATCAATAGCGCGGCTTTCGCGTATCATATGAACCTTAATCTGTCCGGGGTATTGGAGTTCGCTCTCGATCTTTTTGACAATCTCGTGAGCAATGACAACCATCTGCTCGTCGTTGACCACTTCGGGCTTCACGGCAATACGAATTTCGCGTCCGGCCTGTATTGCATAAGACTTGTCCACGCCGGGGAAGCTGTATGTGATTTCTTCAAGCTTCTGAAGTCTCTTGATGTAGTTTTCCAAATCCTCGCGTCTTGCGCCGGGACGTGCCGCGGAGATGGCGTCGGCAGCCTGAACGATAATAGCGGTGATAGTTTCCGGTTCAACATCGTTGTGGTGAGCCTCAATTGCGTGGATAACATCCTTGTTTTCCTTGAATTTTTTGACGATGTCAACACCGAGCTGAACGTGAGAACCTTCGATTTCCTGGGTAAGAGCCTTGCCAATATCGTGAAGAAGACCTGCACGCTTTGCAAGACTGCTGTCAACTCCCAGTTCATCAGCAATCATACCTGACAGAATAGCTACCTCAATGGAATGATCGAGAACATTTTGACCGTAGCTGGTACGGAAGCGAAGACGTCCGAGAAGCTTTACAAGCTCCAATGGAAGTCCGTGAATACCCGTATCATATGTAGCACGCTCGCCCGCCTGCTTTATCATCGCCTCGACGTCGCGCTTTGCCTTTTCTACCATTTCCTCAATACGAGCAGGGTGGATTCGTCCATCAGCAATAAGCTTCTCAAGGGCAATTCTCGCAACCTCGCGGCGTACGGGGTCAAAGCTTGAAAGGGTAATCGCTTCGGGAGTATCGTCGATAATAAGGTCAACACCCGTCATTGCCTCGATTGCGTGGATATTGCGTCCTTCGCGACCGATGATACGGCCCTTCATTTCGTCGTTGGGAAGGGCTACTACCGAAACGGTAGTTTCTGCAACGGTTTCGGACGCACAGCGCTGAATAGCAAGCGAAAGAATATTTTTTGCTTTCTGATCAGCCTCTTCCTTAAACAGCTGCTCATATTCAATGAGCTTCTGAGCGGTCTCGTGCTTAACCTCATCATCAATTTTAGACACGATCTGCGCCTTAGCTTCTTCAGCGGTGAGTCCTGCTACACGCTCCAGCGTTTCAAGCTGCCTTGCCTTGATTTCTTCAATCTCAGCACGGGTATCTTCGCACTCCTTAAGCTTCGTGTTAAGCTGTTCGTCCTTCTTTTCAAGAGCTTCAATCTTCGATTCAATCTGCTCTTCCTTCTTTTGAACGCGGGCTTCAAGCTTGGAAAGCTCACCTCTGCGTTCCTTAATTTCGCGCTCAGCATCGTTTCTTTGGCGAAGAATATCTTCCTTTGCCTCAATAAGCGCTTCTTTCTTCTTATTCTCAGCTGTGCGCTCGCCGTCCTCAATAATCTTGCGAGCCTGCTCCTCGGCGGAACCTATCTCGGCTTCTCCTACTTTTTTTCTGTAGGCTATGCCTAGAAATATACCAAACGGCAAACAAATTACCGCGGTTATGATAACACTAAGAATGATATTAAGCAATTTTCTGAACACCTCCTTATGATGTCATTTGTTTCAAGTTTTATTTTCTTTAATAAATGCAATTATTCAAACACTCTAACATACCCTCCATCACAGGGTACACTTCGAGCAGTATATACTAATTACATATATTTATATTTTATATAAAAACAAACGATATGTCAAGAGCAAAAACGGAAAATTAATTAAAAATATTAAAATGGATCCCTGCTTTCGGCTGATTTTACATTTTATTAATAATCCGCCGCCCTCTGAGCTAGCCTTCTATTCGGATATTGTATGTGTTGAGCGTCTCAAACGCCTCATCGCAAAGTGCTGCAAAATCAAGCTTATTTTCTTCCTCAATTACCCTATCAAGCTCGGGACGTGTCTTGGGGTGCCTTGGGGTAAACACAGTACAGCAGTCCTCATATGGAAGAATTGACGTCTCAAAGGTTCCGATTTTTCTGGCAATTGACACGATTTCCTCCTTGTCAAGTCCGATACAGGGACGGTACACGGGAATATTTACAACGCTGTCGGTAGCTTCGATGGCTTTCATTGTCTGACTCGCAACCTGGGCGAGACTTTCGCCCGTAATGAGGGCGTGACAGTTATTTCTTCTCGCAACGCGCTCGGCAAGAATCATCATATAGCGGCGCAGAAGTATTGTGAAGTAATCCTCGTTGCAAGTGCGGCGAAGCTCCTCCTGGATATGTGTTAGAGATATAATGTGAACCTTGATATGCGTAGTATATTCACAGAGCAAGCGCGCAAGCTCCAAAACTTTTTCCTTGGCTCGCTCACTCGTATAGGGAAAGCTTTCAAAATGGAGTGCCTCGAGAGTAACTCCCCTCTTTGCTATCATAAATCCTGCAACGGGGCTGTCAATACCGCCCGAAAGCAGCAAAAGTCCCTTTCCACTTGAGCCGAGAGGCATACCGCCTGCGCCCTTTACACCGCCTGCATGGAGATACGCTCCGCGCTCGCGGATTTCAACACGCACGGTAACCTCCGGGTGATTTACGTCCACTTTAAGCCTTGGGCAGGCTTCGAGCACCGCACCGCCCACCTCTCGCATAAGCTCGGGTGATTTAAGGGGGAACGACTTGTCGCTTCTTCTTGCATCAGCTTTAAAGGTACGCACGCCCTTAAGAAACTGAGGCAGATATTCCTTTGCCGCCGCCTTTATGGCATCTATATCCTTTTCCACCACGCAGGCACGGTCTATACTTGCGATACCAAATACTTTTTTCGCTTCTTCGAGCGCAAGCTCAATATCGGAAAATTCATTTATCGGTTCAATATATACGGTGCTTTGAGCATAGTACACCTCAAACTCCCCGGCACGCTTTACCCTCGTCCGAAGCTCTTTAATTAGCAAGTTTTCAAAATATGAACGGTTTGCTCCCTTTAAAATAAGCTCGCCGTATTTACAAAGAAGTACTTCTTTCATTGCTTTTCTCCATGCTGCAAATATAGTTTTCTATGGCAAGTATGAGCTTTTCACGATGATTTTCAAGCTCTCCATCTACAACTTTATCAAGAATGTAATCGAGTATTTTTCCTACAGCGCGTCCGTCTGCACCAAGAGAAAGCACATCTTTCCCGTCAACAGCCAGTCCGGCAACAGAAACACATTCCTCGCCGCGTTTTATTTCTTCAAGGCAGTCAATGAGACAGCCCTCGCCTTCTCCACGTGCAATTAAGAGTCTTATTACGTCCTCGGCCGCGTCTATACCGATTTTTCGGCAGAGTCTTTTCACGTCGGTTCTGTTTTTTCCTGAAAACCCTTTGTTTTCAAGAATAACTGACACGCGCTCGCAGGTCTTTTTGTCAAACCGAAGCTCGCGCATCATAGCTTTAACATCGGAAACGGCAGTATCCGCAAGCAGAGCCGAGAGCATAAGCGAAAGGGCTTCTCCCACCAGATTTTTCATAGAATCAAACAGCCTTACGGGATCGTAGCACACAATCCTCGGGAATATTTCCTCAACTACTCCAAAAAATCGCCCCAAAACCGCCGCGGCGTCTTTTCCGCATATCAGCTTTGAAAATTCCGCACAGACTCTCTCTCGGGACACAAGTAATAGCTCGCCTCTCATGTCAAGTACCGCCGAGGCAGTTTTTTCCTCCACACTAAAGCCGAGCACCGAGGCAAATCTTAATGCCCTAAGTATGCGAAGCGCGTCCTCCGAAAAACGCCGTCTTGGTTCGCCCACGCAGCGAATAATCCCTTTTTCAAGGTCATCGCATCCGCCGAACGGGTCAACAACCCCGTTAGACTCCGAATAAGCCATGGCATTTATAGTAAAATCCCTTCTTGCCAAGTCACATTCTAGCTCAGAACAAAATTCCACGCTGTCAGGGCGTCTGTGATCACTGTATTTACCGTCAACACGGTAGGTAGTGACCTCAACGGGCTTCCCCTCCGACAATACAGTTACAGTACCGTGAGAAATCCCCGTCGGAATGGCAGAAAAACCATAAAGGAAGGAAAACAACCGCCTTATTTCGTCTGGTCTTGCGTTGGTAGTAACATCCCAATCGTTAGGAATCCTGCCGATCAGTATGTCACGGACACAACCGCCTACAAC
This sequence comes from Candidatus Flemingiibacterium sp., assembly GCA_045589075.1. Classification (GTDB taxonomy): domain Bacteria; phylum Bacillota; class Clostridia; order Oscillospirales; family CAG-272; genus Flemingiibacterium. The sequence continues at coordinate 14,096 of JAZNFI010000149.1, read as the reverse complement.
AAAGGCTTCATACCCACTTTCCCAAAGGACGTCTACAACCGCCGACGCATAGGGTGGAATATCCAGCTTCATCACACGCAAACAGCCTCTTTATCTATGGTTTTGTGACTGTCCCCGTGACAGTGCTCATCCCGCTCCGTCATTTTCTCCCGTGCGACAGAAAGCATAAGCTTTATTCTGTTTTCCTGATTTACACGGGTGGCACCTGGGTCGTAGTCTATTGGGACGATGTTGGACTCCGGATGAAGCTCCCGTAGGCGACGTATCATCCCCTTGCCCACTATATGATTTGGCAGGCATCCGAAGGGTTGAGCACAGACTATATTGCCGTAACCGTTTTCTATAAGCTCAAGCATTTCGGCGGTTAAAAGCCAACCCTCACCCATCTTACAGCCGTAGCCTTCTATCCCGTATATGAGTTCGCGAAGATGTGAATATGCAGTTGGTGGGTTAAAGCGAGTCTTTGCTTTTACTGTATCTATCATTATCTGCTCAATACCGGTCAGATAGTCCAAAAGCTTTTTGCACACGGCGAACTTCACGCTGTTTCCGCCGTAAAGCTTTATATCCTCCATACGGTTGTCCACCTTGAAAAGAATAAAGCTCATAAGACCGGGAACATTCACCTCACAGCCCTCGTCAGCAAGAAATTCTTCCAGGTGGTTGTTGGCGAGAGCCGAAAATTTAACGTATATCTCGCCCACGATTCCTACCTTAACGCACTTTTTAGACATATCTACAGGCACAGCATCAAATTCTGCGGCTATTCTCTCCATATAGGAGCGCATAACGCGCTTTGCGAAGCCCCTGCCTTTGTCAAATTCGCATACCAGATAATCCGCCCATTTATCCACCAAAGCATCGGCAGAACCTTTTTTAAGCTCGTAGGGGCGCACCTGATTTGCAAGCAGCATAAGCAAATCACCGTAAGCCATAGCCGCTATAAGACGGCGTATAAGGCCAAGCGTTAATTTAAACCCACTGTTTCTTTCAAGGCCTGATAGATTCAAGGAAATAACGGGAACAAACCCAAGCCCCGCTTTTTTAAGAGCCTTGCGGAGCAGATGAATGTAGTTTGATGCTCTGCAGCCACCGCCCGTCTGCGTTATAATAAGGGCAACCTTGTTAACATCGTATTTCCCGCTTTGAAGTGCATCTATCATCTGCCCAATAACAAGAAGTGCCGGATAGCAGGTGTCGTTGTGGACGTATTTAAGTCCACACTCCACCACCGAGCGCCCCTCGTTTTTGAGCAGTTCTACGTTGTAGCCCTCGCCTGCAAAAACCTTAAGAAGCAGTTTGAAGTGATTTGAAAGCATATTGGGAACAAGGATGGTATAGTCGCGTCTCATCTCTTTTGTAAATTCGACTCTTTCCATCATGACCTCACCTCTCTTTCCTTCGCCTCACAAGCCGAAAAAAGGCTGCGAAGTCTTATTTTTACGGCTCCCAGATTGGTTATTTCATCTATCTTTATCTGTGTGTATATTTTTCCTGCACCCTCAAGTATTTCGCGCACCTCATCGGTGGTAATTGCGTCAACACCACAGCCGAAAGATACAAGCTGAACAAGATTCATGTCGGGCTGTGTTCCCACGTACTTTGCTGCCGCATAAAGCCTCGAATGGTATGTCCACTGATTGAGCACGCCCACCTTAAACTTGTCAACGTAATGGCTCACAGCATCCTCGGTAACAACTACCGCACCGCACTCACACACAAGTCTGTTGATACCGTGATTTATTTCGGGGTCAACATGATAGGGTCTGCCCGAAAGTACGATTATGGGCTTACTCTTTTGACGGGCAATCTTTATATACTCCTCGCCCTTTGCTCTTACACGTGCAAGGAACGTTTCCCTCTCTGCATATGCGGCGTTGCAAGCAGCTTTGACCGCCTTTTTGTCAAATCCACCGAAATATTTTGACAGTATCCCGTATATCTTCACCGCAAAGTCCTTCGGCCGGTGAACGCCAACATAATCCTGAATAAATTTGACGTTTCGTACATTTGGAACATTTGCTCCTATAACCTCGGGATAGTAGGCAACAACCGGGCAGTTGTAATGGTTATCGCCAAGTCCCTCGTTGAAATTATAGGTCATGCAGGGGTAGAATACCGCGTCAACGCCGTCGTCAATAAGAGCCTCAATGTGGCCGTGTATGAGCTTTGCGGGAAAGCATACCGTATCCGAGGGAATGGTCTGCTGACCGTGCAGGTAAAGCTTTCTGTCGGAACGGGGTGACACAACCACCTCAAAGCCGAGTTTTGTAAAGAATGTGTGCCAGAATGGCAGCATCTCGTACATATTTAGTCCCATTGGCAGACCAATTCTCGCGCGAGGTGAAGCAGGCTTCCCCGTATAGGAATTGAGAAGCTCCTGCTTGTATTCGTACAGATCGTAATATTCAAGGGCTCCGCCTCTTGCGGTGGGACGCTCACACCTGTTTCCACCGATAAATTTTCGTCCCCCGTCAAAAGTATTAACAGTGAGTCGACAATGATTTTCGCAAAGTCCGCAGGTAGTTACCTTGACATCGTGTCTGAAATTTTCAAGCCCCGGTCCGTCAAGCAGCGTAGTTTTCCGTTCAGGGAGGCTTTTTACCATATCCTTGGCATATATTGCCGCGCCGTATGCACCCATAAGTCCGGCAATATTGGGGCGAACCACATTTCGGTCTATCTCCTTTTCAAAGGCGCGAAGCACCGCATCGTTGAGGAATGTACCGCCTTGAACCACTATGTGCTGACCGAGATCGTCAGCCCCAGACGCACGTATAACCTTGTAGAGTGCGTTTTTAACCACTGAAATCGAAAGTCCTGCCGAGATATTGTCAACGGTTGCGCCGTCCTTTTGAGCCTGCTTTACCGAGGAGTTCATAAATACAGTACAGCGAGAGCCAAGGTCAACGGGTGCCTTTGCGAAAAGACCTTCTCTTGCAAATTCAGCAATATCAACATTAAGCGCGCCCGCGAAGGTCTGCAAAAACGAGCCGCACCCCGACGAACAAGCCTCATTCAGAAAAATATTGTCTATTGCGCCATTTCTTATTTTGAAGCACTTAATATCCTGACCGCCGATGTCAATAATAAAATCAACGGACGGCATAAATTTCTTCGCCGCAAAAAAATGCGCCATAGTTTCAACTATACCAAAATCCGCCGAAAAAGCGTTTCTGACAATTTCTTCGCCGTAGCCGGTCACGGCAGATCCTGCTATTACAATATGTGGGTATTTCGCGTAAAAATCCGAAAGAAATTCACGGATTATAGGTACAGGATTACCGTTATTAGAACGGTAGAGCGACGTGAGAATATCTCCTCCCTCGGTCATTGCCACAACCTTTACGGTAGTAGACCCTGCATCAACACCTATGTACGCCTTGCCCACATAATCATCGGGGCTTACATAGTCAACCTTGTCGGCGGCATGACGTGCTTCAAACCGGTCATATTCGGCTTTACTGTCAAACAAGGGTGGACAGGAAAGGTATCTTCCTTCCGTTCTATATTCAGATATGCGCTCGAGTGCCTCTCCGACGGTCGCACTTTCCACAGTGAGATCTGTTCCAAGCGCCGCACCAATAGCTACAAAATACAGAGAATTACCGGGGCAAATTCCCGTAAGCTTCAGCGACTTATCGAAAGCATTACGCAGTCCGTCCATGAACGTAAGCGGACCGCCGAGATAAACGACCTTGCCTTCGATTGGTCTTCCCTGGGCTAGTCCCGCTATGGTCTGATTAACTACCGCATAGAAAATGCTGGCAGCAATATCCTCCTTCTTTGCGCCTTGATTAATGAGAGGCTGAATATCGCTTTTCGCGAAAACGCCGCATCTTGATGCTATGGTATATATCTTCTCACAGCTGTGGGACAGCTCGTTAAGCTCGTCCGGGGTTGTGGCAAGAAGCGTTGCCATCTGATCGATAAAAGCTCCGGTTCCTCCTGCGCAAGAACCGTTCATTCGAACCTCCATAGTGCCGTCAAGATACAGAATCTTTGCGTCCTCGCCCCCAAGCTCTATAACCACGTCGGTTTCAGGAATAAGCCGCTTAACCGCAAGTCTGGTAGCATAGACCTCCTGAACGAATCCTATACCACATGACTGCGCCATACCCATACCGGCAGAGCCGGATATTGAAAGTGCGGCATTATGTGCTCCCGGCACCTCTGCGTCAAGTGTACGCAAAAGCTCCACTGTGTTTTCTGTTATCTGCGCAAAATGTCGCTTATAGGATTTGTAAACTATATTATCACTGTCGTCAAGAACCACGCATTTGAGGGTGGTTGAACCAACGTCAAGACCTATTCTCATAGTATTTCTCCTTCGAAAAAACACGCTTTCACGTGAGTGGGCATCCCCCACAGCCAACCATGTATCCTAAAAAGGATATAAGTCAACATTATACTCTACATTATACCATATAATCTTAACAAGTGCAATACGGAGTCTGTAAACATTTCCCGTATATTTTAATAAACATTTTGTGACACAAAATCGCTTCAATGTCCAAAAGCTCAACATTTTTGCCGATTTCTATTGATTTCACTGCACATTTGTGGTATAATTATTATCGCGACCAGATCGGACGATCGCGCGGTATGTTGCCGAAAGGTATTACCGTGAGGAAAGTCCGGGCTTCACAGGGCAGGATAACGGATAACGTCCGCCGAGGGTGACCTCCGGGAAAGTGCAACAGAAATAAACCGCCAATTTTTTTGGCAAGGGTGGAAACGTGAGGTAAGAGCTCACGAGTTCCTATGGCAACATAGGTCCGCTGTAAACCCTATCCGAAGCAACACCGCATGTGGGATCCGCGCCCTTGCGCGGCTGTTTGCCCGACAGATCCCACGGGTGGCACACGTTTTTGTGGAGCGTACCGGAGACGGAACGCGAAGATAGATGATCGTCAACTACAGAACCCGGCTTACAGATCAGGTCGCATACTTGTAAATTCGCTCCGTCAGTATGTCGGAGCTATTTCTGTATTAACAAATAATATCATTCGTGTTTACAAAATCGAGTTGACAAACGCCTCTCCCGCGAGGTATAATATCCTAAAAATAATATATTATCAAGAGGTATCATTGATGAAAAATACAATCGCACTTATTCTTTCCTTCACTCTCACAGCACTCACATTTGTTTCCTGCAGCTCGGCAGATAATGAGGCACCCGTCGGTTTCAAGGAAATTTCCGGTGATGCCGTTGATTACGACTTTTTTGTACCAGATGAGTGGCAGTCCGACATTTCAACAGGGATAACTGCGGCTTATTACAGCAGTCAAGATCCCTCAAACGTGTCTATGGTGGCATTTGAGCTCGACGGTTCTATCAAGAGCATAGAGGATTATTGGAACAGTTATATGCCTGAGCTTGCAGCCGTTTTCCCGGACATTGAGTTTGACAATATCCCCGAAACCGACGCCCCCGTAGAAACCGATGACGGTTTGGATGGGGTTGCCTTAGAAGAAACCGATAATGATGAAAAAACCTACGTTGTAGGCGAGCCGGAGCAACTGACCCTCGACGGAGTTCCAGCACTTGCTTACAGCTACACGGCATCAATGTCGGATGTTAAGTACAAATTCTATCAGGTTATTTCTTTCCGTAATTCCCGTGTTTACATCTTTACTTACACCGCCGAGGCATCAAACTACGATGCACACATCGAGGATGTTGTGGGTGTGCTCGGAAACTTCAGATTCAATTAAAAGATGAATACGACATATTTTGACAACAGTGCCACAACGCCGCTTTGTGCCGAAGCAAAAGCCGCCATGTCTGCGGCTATGGAGCTGTTCGGCAACCCCTCCTCTCTGCACAGCATGGGAGTGGAAGCGGAAAAAGCCGTTTCAGAGGCGAGAAAGGTAATTCTCTCTTCCCTCGGAGTCCGCTCCGCATCAAAGCTTGATGAGCGAAGACTGATTTTCACCGCAAGCGGCACAGAATCCGATAACCTGGCGCTTATTGGGACAGCAAATGCAAAAAATTTCGGCACAGGCAAGAAAATAATTATTTCAGACAGCGAGCACCACGCCGTGCTTGAGCCTGCCAAAGAGCTTGAGCGGCGCGGATTCACCGTTGTCCGTATCCCCACAGCTAGCGGTATTCCCGATTATAGCATGATTGAAAGGGAAGCCGATAAAAACACCGTTCTTGCAAGCTTTATGCTTGTCAATAACGAGACCGGCGCAGTATATGATATTCCAAGAATTTCGCGAATCATAAAATCCGCAAACCCCGATGCCCTCATGCATACGGACTGTGTTCAGGGATATATGAAGCTTCCAATTTCCGAAAAAACTCTCGGTGCGGATGTTATAACCATAAGTGCTCACAAAATAGGCGGTCCCAAGGGAATCGGTGCGTTGTGCGTAAGCTCCGACGTGCTCAAAAAGAAGCAGTTGTCGCCTATTATTTTCGGCGGTGGACAGGAGTTTGGAATGCGCTCGGGCACGGAAAACGTAATGGGCATTATAGGCTTCGGGGCGGCTGTAAAGTCAGGAATGACACACATTACCGAAAACGCCGCAAAAGAAGCCGATATAAGGAGCTACCTTATAGAAAAACTTTCAGATGCAAGCCATTTTGAGGGCGTTACCCTCAATCTCCCCGAAAAAGCAGCACCCCATATTTTAAGCATAACTCTGCCAAATATAAAAAGCGAGACCGCACTTCATATGCTGTCCCACGATAATATTTTCGTTTCAAGCGGATCTGCCTGCTCATCAAACACGGGGCACGGAAGCCACGTTCTGCGCGCCTTCGGTCTTTCCGACAAGGCGGCAGACTGCACCATTCGTGTAAGCCTCGGTGCGCAAAACACAGCGGAGGAAGCCGACATTTTCCTTGACCGCCTTGAAAACGCCCTAAAAACCCTCGTCAGAATCTGACCGAAAGGAATCTTCAATATGGAAACCTTTGATTATGTAAAATCAGTGTGCATGGCGGCTTCAGCAGCAAAGCTCTCTGCCGCATCCGCTTCTGCCAAAACAAAAAATGCCGTACTTGCCCGTATCGCAGAACTCTTGTGTGCCGCAACTGACAAAATTATTGAAGCTAACGAAAAAGATCTTTCAAATGCAGAAATTAACCGTGTCCCAAAACCAATGATTGATCGGTTGAGGCTTGATAAAAAGAGAATAGACAGCATCGCGAACAGCCTGAGTCAGCTGGTCATGCTTGAAGATCCTATCGGCTCAGGAACACGCACTGTTCGTCCCAACGGTCTGATTATCGAACACATCCGTGTCCCTCTCGGCGTTGTTGCCATAATATATGAGGCTCGCCCAAATGTTACCGTAGATGCGGCGGCCCTTTGTATAAAGACGGGCAACGTCTGTGTTCTTCGCGGCGGCAAGGAAGCTATAGAAACCAACCGCGTGCTTGTTGACATTATGCGTCGTGCACTTTCAGACAATGGTCTGCCTCAGGACTGCGCTTGCCTTATAGACAACACAACACGGGAAAGCTCTGCTGCTCTCATGCAGATGCGCGAATTTGTTGATCTTCTGGTACCACGCGGAGGCGCCGGACTTATAAGAAGTGTTGTAGCTAACGCCACTGTCCCCGTTATAGAAACGGGAGCAGGAAACTGCCATATATACATTGACAAGAGTGCCGACCACAACGTGGGGGTAGCCGTAGCGTACAATGCAAAAATGTCTCGCCCTTCGGTGTGCAACGCTATTGAAACCATGTTGGTCCACGAGGAGGAAGCACCTGAGTTTCTTCCCAAATTTGTTAAATCACTTTCCTGCAATGCTCTTGAAATACGGGGCTGCGAAAAAACACAAGCTATAATCGCCTGCGACAGGGCAACCGACGAGGACTTCGCCACCGAGTACGATGATTACATACTCGCCATAAAGGTGGTACGGAACATTGATGAGGCTATCGCCCATATTAATAAGTACAATACAGGTCATAGCGAAGCCATAATCACACAGAATATGGCAAACGCCGAACGGTTCCGAAATGAAATAGATGCTGCTGCTGTATACGTTAATGCCTCAACTCGTTTCACCGATGGCGGCGAATTCGGATTCGGAGCTGAGCTTGGCATCTCAACACAAAAGCTGCACGCGAGGGGTCCCATGGGCCTTGAAGCACTCACCACCGGTAAATATCTTATCACCGGCAATGGTCAGGTTCGGTAAAAAATACGGATGTTCACAAAAATTTGTGTGCATCCGTTTTCCTTTGTTGACACCTTGATATGTGAAAAATGTGGAAAATATGCCCCTTTTTATCGCACAAAACACAGTTTTGAACACAGTTGTCAACAAAAATGTGCAAAACCTGAGCAGGTTTTGCACATTTTACACCGGGTTTTGCACACATTGTGGAAAAGTCCGCCGCTAAAAATACTTTCTATCAAGTGTACGAAGTTGTATGGCTTCAGCTATATGAAACTTGGTAATATTTTCGCTTTCTGCCAGATCTGCAATGGTTCTTGCCACACGCAGCAGGCGATCGTACCCTCTTGCCGAAAGCCCCATTTTATCATAAGCCGAACGAAGCAAAACCGACGCCTCATCATCTAGCTTACAGAATTTAGCAAGATGCTTTGACGACATATCAGCGTTTTTATATATGATCGGAACAGAAGAGTCACTTTTGACTGCGTTCTCACACCGTTCAATGGCAAACCGTCTTGCACGGTTGACTCTAGCCCTTACATCCGCGGAGGTCTCGCTGGCCTTGGGCGCCGAAAGTTCATCGTAAGAAAGAGACGTCACCTCCACCTGTATGTCTACCCTATCAAGCAGAGGACCACTTATTTTTGACATATACTTCCGTATATCCTCAGCTTTGCAGGTACATTCATGTGTAGGATGGCCAAAGTAACCGCATTTGCAGGGATTCATCGCCGCCACAAGCATAAATGAGCACGGATATGTGACTTTTCCGCTTGTTCTTGTTATGGTAACCTTTCCATCTTCAAGCGGTTGGCGAAGCGATTCCGTAACAGCTTTATTGAACTCAGGAAGCTCATCTAAGAACAGTACGCCGTTGTGGGCAAGTGATATTTCACCGGGCTGAGGATTGGGGCCACCGCCAACAAGGCTGGGTGCGGACATGGTATGATGAGGCGAACGGAAAGGTCGCGAGGTAACTATAGAAATACCGTCATTCAGTTTTCCCACTATGGAATGTATCTTTGAGGTCTCCAGCGCTTCCTCAAAAGTAATCTCCGGAAGAATTGTAGGCAGCCGCTTGGCAAGCATGCTTTTTCCCGTTCCGGGCGGACCAATCATAAGTAGGTTATGACCGCCAGCTGCGGCAATTTCGAGGGCACGCTTTACTTTTTCCTGACCCTTGACATCAGAAATATCAAACACAGAGCGTTCATGTTCAGGCGAGAAGGTTCCGAAATCGAAACGATATGGTGACATAAGATTTTCCCCACAGAGATGGCGTACAAGTTGAGAGATGTTTTTAACTCCGTAAACACGCACTCCATCTACAACAGAAGCCTCCTTCGCGTTCTGTACAGGTACAAATATTTCGGTTAACCCTGCCTCTTTAGCAGCTATAGTCATACAAAGAACGCCTTTTGCCTCTCTTAGCGTGCCGGTAAGTGAAAGCTCACCTATGAAGCAGCATCGAGAAAGGTCAATAGACTGCGGAAGGATGTAGTTTGACTGCATTATCCCCACAGCTATTGCGAGGTCGTAAGACGAACCCTCCTTTTTCCGGTCTGCAGGAGCGAGATTGATAGTTATTGCAGATTCGGGGAAAGCATATCCGTTATTTTCGAGAGCCGCTATTATTCTGTCCTTGGATTCCTTTATAGCAGGTCCCGGCAGACCAATTATTTCAAACTGCGGCATCTTTTCCTGAGAATTACATTCTACCGACACGAGAAATCCGTCTATTCCCACAAGACCAGCCGAGTATACAATTGACAACATAACTTCTTGGACATCCTTTCTTTATAAAAACGCGTTCTGAACAAATGTTCCAATATAATTTTAACACATCAGAAATAAAAATGCAATATGTAATTTGAAATTTTGTAGGATAATATCTAAAAAGATTTCCAAATGAAAGGATACAACGATGAAAAACCAGAAAACCATTAGTGTTCGTATAAGCGATGATTTGCTTGAAAAATTGTTTTATGTGGCAAACAGCGAAGGACGCACCCTGAACAATCAATTTATTTTATTGGCGCGCAACAGCGTTGCTTATTTTGAAAAGACAAAAGGGAAAATAGACAATAAAAAACTCGCCGCAATAAGAGAAGATATGGAGAAGGAGCTTTTTAGAGAACAGTAACGGTATGTAGTTACATAATATTAGCGGCAGTGTCATAGGACTCTGCCGCATTAATATTTACAGGTGTGTACGCCATTCTATTAACACACGGCATACGTAAAATCCGAAAGCGGCAATTCTTCAAAACACATTAAAATACAATATTTTACTCACATTATAGCATATTTACCCCTAAAACAAAGTAAAAAATGTAAATTGTTAAAGATACTTTATGCAACAACTGTAAAAGCTTCATTCCGGTATGCCTGTTTTTTAAAATATAGCTGTTTCTTGCGTTTTTGATCTTATTTTTTACTTATAAATAAAAACATTGACAAATTATGTGTAACTTTTATCAATTTACATCTTTACATTTTAAAAAATATGATGTATAATAGAAAGGTAGTATTCTGCGTTATGCGCAAACTGAAAATTTTTGTTAAATTTATTTTTATATAGGAGGAATTCCAAACATGGCAAGAAAGAAAATTTCCATGGACGGTAACACAGCCGCCGCTCACGCGTCGTATGCGTTTACCGAAGTCGCTGGTATCTACCCCATCACTCCTTCTTCTGTAATGGCTGACGTTACAGACACCTGGTCTGCTACAGGTCTGAAGAACATTATGGGCGATACCGTAAAGGTTATTGAAATGCAGTCCGAGGCAGGTGCGGCAGGTACCGTTCACGGTTCTCTCGCAGCAGGCGCTCTCACCACAACCTACACCGCATCTCAAGGTCTTCTTCTGATGATCCCCAATATGTACAAGATCGCAGGTGAGCTTCTTCCCTGCGTAATCCACGTATCTGCACGTTGCGTAGCTTCCCACGCACTCAACATCTTCGGCGATCACTCCGACGTCTACGCTTGCCGTCAGACCGGTTTCGCTATGATGGCTGAGTCCAACCCCCAGGAAGTTATGGACCTCGGTGCCGTTGCTCACCTTGCAACCATCAAGGGCCGTGTTCCCGTACTTAATTTCTTCGATGGCTTTAGAACCTCTCACGAGATTCAGAAGATCGAGGCTTGGGACTACGAGGATCTCGCAGAAATGGTTGACAAGGACGCTATCGCAGCATTCCGCGCTCGTTCTCTCAATCCTGAACATCCCGTTCTTCGCGGTTCCGCAGAAAACGGCGATATCTTCTTCCAGCACAGAGAAGCATGCAACAAGTTCTATGACGCATTCCCCGCAATCGTTGAGGAATACATGGACAAGGTCAATGCTAAGATCGGTACCGATTACAAGCTCTTCAACTACTACGGTGCTCCGGACGCTGACCGCGTTATCATCGCTATGGGCTCTGTATGTGACGTTGCAGAGGAAGTTATCGACTACATGATGGCTGCTGGCGAAAAGGTTGGTCTTATCAAGGTAAGACTTTACAGACCTTTCGTTGCAGACAAGCTTGTTGAAGCTCTTCCTGCTACCGCAAAGAAGATTGCAGTTCTCGACAGAACCAAGGAGCCCGGCTCTCTCGGCGAGCCTCTCTACCTCGATGTTGTTACCGCACTTTCCATGAAGGGCGTTAAGGCTACCATCGTTGGCGGTCGTTACGGTCTCGGTTCCAAGGATACTCCTCCTTCCTCCATTTTCGCAGTATACGAAAATCTTGCAAAGGACGAGCCCAAGAACAACTTCACTATCGGCATCGTTGATGACGTTACCGGTCTCTCCCTCGAAGAGAAGCCTGCTCCCGACACCGCAGCTCCCGGCACCATCGCGTGCAAGTTCTGGGGTCTCGGCGGCGACGGTACCGTTGGTGCAAACAAGAACTCCATCAAGATCATCGGTGACCACACCGACAAGTATATTCAGGCATACTTCCAGTATGACTCCAAGAAGACTTCCGGTATCACCATTTCTCACCTCCGCTTCGGTGACAACCCCATCAAGTCTCCTTACTACATCAACAAAGCTAACTTCGTTGCCTGCCACAACTCCGCATATCTCAAGAAGTACGACATGATCTCCGACGTTAAGCCCGGCGGTACATTCCTTCTTGACTGCGCATGGAGCGAGGAAGAGCTTGATGCTAACCTTCCTGCAAAGGTTAAGTCCTACATCGCAAACAACAACGTTAAGTTCATAACCATCGACGCTACCACCATCGCTACCAAGAAGATCGGTAACGCAAAGGTTAAGAACACCGTTCTCCAGTCTGCATTCTTCTCACTCGCTAACATTCTTCCTAAGGATGAGGCCATCGAGTACATGAAGAAGGCTGCATACAAGTCCTACATCAAGAAGGGCCAGGCAATCGTTGACCTCAACTCCGCCGCTATCGACGCAGGCGCAGACGCTTACACCGAAGTTAAGGTTCCCGAGGCTTGGAAGAACTGCGGCGAGGATGCTCCCAAGGCTGCATTCAAGTCCGAACGCGCTGACCTTGAAAAGTTCGTAAACACCGTGGTTAACCCCACCAACGCAATGGCAGGCGACAGCCTCCCCGTTTCCGCGTTCACCGATTACGTTGACGGTACATTCCCCCAGGGCTCTACCATCTCCGAAAAGCGCGGCGTTGCAGTTTACGTTCCTTCTTGGATCCCTGAAAACTGTATCCAGTGTAACAGCTGTGCATTCGTATGTCCTCATGCGGCTATCCGTCCCTACGCGATGACCGAGGAAGAGGCTGCTAATGCTCCTGCAGCTACCAAGTTCACTGCTAAGCCCGTTCTCAAGACCAACTACAAGTTCACCATGGCGGTTTCTCCTGCTGACTGTATGGGTTGTACCCTCTGCGTAAAGGCTTGTCCTGTTAACGCAAAGGCTGAAAAGGACGGCACCGATAAGAAGGCTCTCGAAATGGTTCTTAACGCTACTCAGGGCGACCAGCAGGCTCCTTGGGACTACGCTGTTGCTAACGTTTCAGAAAAGCCCGAGCTTATCAACACCACCGTTAAGGGCTCTCAGTTCAAGCAGCCCCTGCTTGAGTTCTCCGGCTCTTGCGCAGGCTGTGCAGAGACCTCCTACGCTCGTCTCATCACACAGCTCTTCGGTGAGTCCATGTACATCTCCAACGCTACCGGTTGTTCCTCCATTTGGGGCGGCTCCGCACCTGCAACTCCCTACACCGTAAACCGCGAGTCCGGTAAGGGTCCTGCATGGGCTAACTCCCTCTTCGAGGATAACGCAGAGCACGGTCTCGGTATGCACCTCGCTCAGAAGACCATCAGAAACAGACTCATCGCTATGGTACAGGAAATGATGGCTTCCGATAAGGCTTCTGCAGAGTTCAAGGCTGCAGCTCAGGCTTACCTTGACACCAAGGACAGCTCCACCAAGAACGCCGCTCCCGCAGCAGCTCTCATCGCTGAGCTTGAAAAGGCTGCAGCCGAGGGTTGCCCCACCGCTAAGAAGGTGCTCGCTGAAAAGACCTACCTCGCTAAGAAGTCCGTATGGATCTTCGGCGGTGACGGCTGGGCATACGACATCGGCTTCGGTGGTCTTGACCACGTACTCGCTTCCGGCGAAGACGTAAACATCATGGTATTCGATACCGAGGTTTACTCTAACACCGGCGGACAGGCTTCCAAGGCTTCAAACATCGGTCAGGTTGCACAGTTCGCAGCAGCAGGTAAGGCTATTGGCAAGAAAAATCTTGCAGAGATTGCTATGTCCTACGGCTACGTATACGTTGCACAGGTTGCGATGGGCGCTGACATGAATCAGCTCCTCAAGGCTCTTACCGAGGCTGAGGCATACAACGGTCCTTCCATCATCATCGGCTATGCACCCTGCGAAATGCACGGTATCAAGGGCACTATGCAGAACTGCCAGCTTGAGATGAAGAGAGCCGTTGACGCAGGTTATTGGCAGATGTT
>JAZNFI010000148.1:0-4699 GCA_045589075.1 Candidatus Flemingiibacterium sp. | reverse complement strand
TACCCCATATGAGACCTTGGGATACCGAACCGGGAATGGCGCTCAGTAATTGTTCAAGTATTTCCATTTTAATTCACCCTTATATTATAGGCATATAGCTGGAGCTTTTTCACTCCGGCTAGGTTGCATATGTTAATTATTCTCCGATTGCTACATAGCCCTCAAGAGGTGTGATGCCGAGAGCTTCGCAGTTCTGACTATTGTACTTTGGAGTCTGCTTTTCAGCATACCCTATTGCCATTGTCGATATGTCTTCACCGTCACGAAGTATCTTCACTGCCATCTTGCCGGTGGAGTAACCGAGGTCATAGTAACTGATGGAAAGGGTTGCAATACCACATCCGGAGCAGATGCCTTCCTCGCCTGCGATTACGGGAATTTTAGCAGGCTCACAAATGTTGTCGATAATACCGGTGTTCTCTGCAACGGTGTTGTCGGTGGGAACATAGATAACGTCGCTGTTAGCAACTGCTGTTGTGCAGATCTGGGCGAGGTCATTGGAGTCGGTGAATGGATAAAGCGTAGCGGTGAGTCCCTTATTTTCAAGCTCTGACTTGATTACGTCAACCTGATACTGACTGTTAGGCTCCTTGGAGCAGTAAAGTAAGCCAACACTCTTGGCATCCGGACACCATTCGGTGATCATTGCCGCCTGCTTGTCAAGTGGTGCAAGGTCGGATGTACCGGAAATGTTGCCGCCAACTGTTCCGTTAAAATCCTTAAGCTCAAGTGCCACACCGTACTCGGTAACGGAGGTGCCGAGAATCGGAATATCAGCCGTCGCAGCAGCTGCCGCCTGAAGTGCGGGGGTTGCGTTTGCCATAATAAGGTCTACCTTGTTGGAAACGAACTGATTTACGATAGTAGAGCAGGTGTTGGCATCATTCTGTGCGTTCTGATAGTCAAACTCAACCGCGTCAGCACCAAGCTCATCAATGATTGCCTGCTTAAATCCTTCGGTTGCCGCATCAAGTGCGGGATGTTCAACAAGCTGAACAATGCCGACTTCAAGCTTTCCGTCATCAACTGTGTCGGTACAAGAGGAAAGCACCGCCGTGCTTGCAACGCCAATAATGAGGGCTAACATAAGTGATACTGTTTTTTTCATGATAAAACTCCTTGTTGCTTTAATTATATTCCGCAAGGCTTGATTGCCTCGAAAAAACTCGGAATATCTGCTTGACTTTTTCGTGCCTTTATTATATAATATTCACAAGTATTAGTCAAGCAAATAGTTTTGATGTTTATTATCGAAAATATCGATGTTGGAGGGATTACTATGGAACTGCGAAATTTGATTACCTTTATTCACGTTGCCGAGGTTGGAAGCTTTACAAAGGCTGCCGAAGCACTTGGATACTCACAATCTACCGTTTCCTTTCAGATAAAACAGCTTAAAGATGAGATAGGGTGCTTGCTGTTTGAGCGGATAAATCACACCATAACCCTTACCGAGCGCGGACACGAGCTTGTCTCTTACGCACATCGGATTCGTGCGCTTACGGAGGAGTATAAGGAAAGTCTTTCAAGAGACGAGGAATGCAGTGGGAGCATCCACATCGTGACCCCTGATTCGGTCTGCGATGAGATGATAAATTCCCATTATATGAATTTCCACAGAAAATACCCCGAGATATTTGTGAGATTTTCCACCGGCGACTCGGGCATTTTGCTTCATATGCTGGACCACAACGAGGCAGATATAATCATCACACTTGATCAGCGTCTTTACAACAAGGATTACGTCATTGCCAAAGAAGAGCCTGTACCTATGCATTTTGTTACCAATTCGCACTCGAAATTTGCCGGTTTAAAGAATCTCTCCATAAGAGATATTTTAAGCGAGCCTTTTATTTTGACCGAATACGGACAAGGCTACCGACGGGTATTCGACAGAGAGCTGGCAAAAAGGTCCCTTGAGATAACCCCTGTTCTTGAAATCGGAAGAACCGACGTTATTACAGCCATGCTTGCACAAAGTGAGATGATTTCCTATCTCCCGGATTTCGTCACAGAGGATCTTGTCAAGTCCGGCGAGCTTTGCCGCCTCGATGTATGCGATATGGAAATTGATATTTGGAAGCAGCTTATTTACCATAAGAACAAGTGGTTATCGAAAAGCCTCAAAAACTTTATTGAATACATAAAGGAGAATGAGTTTTTGAATTGATTTAAAACCTTTTCTTTACCTGTAGTGTCGTAAATATTGCATATAAATTATAGCCGATGGGGTTTTGTTACTCCATCGGCTTTCATCATCTCTTTTTTATTTGCAAATACATATTGGAGCTTTTACAAAAACGCATTACCTCTGACCGAGATACCACTCCATAAATGCGGCGAGATTTTCTTCGCTGACGTAGTTCTTGTCATTCTTCAGAAGATACAGCATACGCTCGTCATCATCCGTTTTGTCCTTTTTGGAATCCACCGCCTTTGTCAGCATGCTTATCATAAACTTATTAATACCGTGAAGCCTTGTCTTGTCCATGCCGCCCTGAATTGTGAAAAGCGGTGTCGCCTCGGGAACTTTGTTGGCTTTGCGAACCTCGTCAATGGCAGTGCCCGTATCGCAAAGTCCTACGGCACATACCGCAGCTATTTTATATTTCTTTGCAGCTTTTTTGTATCCCTTAATATTATTTGCAAAGAGCCAGCCGAGATATATAATCTCCTCGCCTTTTTCGAGTTGTTTGCCTGCCTCTGTCAGCACAAAAACGGGCAGACCCGTCTTTTCACAGAGTATTTTCGCATACTGCGCTGTATGTCCTGTGTTTGACGTGTAGATAATTTTCATCGCTTTCTCCTTTTTGAAATTCTTATTACTCAGCCGTTCTCTCGAATCTCCTCTCTACCAAACAAACGGCAAAATCCTGTATCTCACACGTTTTTTATACTCCCCATAACATTCGAGTCCTGCTTCCAGTACATTTTCTTCGTTATATATGCGGACCACGATAACCGCAATATACGGTAAAAAGCAAATAAGCGACCACCACGAGCCAAGCACAATGGGAATGGAGAGAAATAGCCACAGCGTTACAGAATACATGGGGTGACGTACAATACCGTAAAGTCCCGTATCGACTATTTTTTGATTTTTCTGCACCTCTACCGTTCTTGAAAGATATGCGTTTTCCCGCATCACTTCAGTATAAAGTGCATAAGAAATTAATAATACCACCGACGCGGTGATTACACACCATAGCGGCATTTTCGACCAACAGTAGCGAAAGTCAAGTCCCGCAACGACAAATCCCGCGATAAACAACAAACCCGACACAGCGACCACGCCCTTTTGCGTATTCTCCTTTTCATTTGCGTCAAGCCGCTTTTCAAGCAGGTCGGGGGCTTTTAACAACAGAACTATACCCAGAATCAGCATAGGGACGAACAAAAGCACAATAAACAACCACCCGTTCATATAGCGAAAACTTCCTGCAGGCAAGAACAGCAATAATCCAACGAGAAGCAGTCCGACTGTAAATTTTGTGAGTGCGCTGTACACAAGCTTCATATCAATCCCCATTCCGCCGCCACAGTGGCGGCACAAATATTAAATGAAATTCAAATGTGTTTGTTCTACAAACAAAAATGGGGCGGGTCCCATTTTTAATTTGAATTTCGATGCGTGAACAGTCACCTTGGACTTCGCTAAACGAACTTTCACGCTAGTTCTCCTTCTAATTATCGAAATCATCAAAATTAGCAGTTACAGTTCAACAAAAATTCGTCCGCTTGTTTTCTGCTTTTAAGGATAATTACATTTTTATCACGGTATTTTTCGGGCAACGACAGCACCCTGGGTTTTTGTCGTTTGTTATAGCTCTTTGCTGCGATTATACTATCAATAAACACATTATAACACAATTTGTACCAAATAGCAATAACATATGAACATAAAATCCCCGTTCGCTTCATATACTAATTCACTAGTAAATTTTAACGGGTGAACACATGAAACGATCAATCGGACCTTCCCAATTACTTGGCTTTGCCGTTACCTCGCTCGGAGGCACGATATTACACTTTTTATATGACTGGACCGAAAAATCCATATTAGCCGCCCCATTCTCCGGCGTGAATGAATCAACGTGGGAGCATATGAAGCTGCTCTTTTGGCCAATGTTCATTTACGCTGTCGTGCAAAGCTTCCTCTTTCGTGACCGTGAGGATTTCTGGTGCGTCAAGCTGAAAGGAATCTTGCTTGGACTTGGTCTGATTCCTCTTATTTTTTATACCTATAACGGTGTTATCGGGAAATCACCCGACTTTATCAATATTGCAATTTTCTTTATTTCTGCCGCAACCTCTTACATCTATGAAACTCGACAATACAACTCTGACAGAACGCAGTGTAAGTCATCCAAATTGTCATTTGTGCTGCTTTGTGTGATTGGAGCAATGTTTTTCGTGTTTACGTTTGTGACGCCAGAAATTGGAATTTTCAAAGATCCTCTGACGGGGAGTTATGGTATAAACCCCACCGCATCAAAAAAATGAGGAGATTTTGCCGCAAAGTTAATAAGGCATGATGTTTTTTTGTGCGGCGGTTATTTTATCATAATCCACCCGAAGCGAAGCGGTGTACAGACAAAAAATAGGCGGCTCGTTCGTTTGTTCGAACAAGCCGCCGTTTCTCATTTTTTATTACTTAGCATCAACAAAGAGCTCTGCGTATGTGATGGTGAAACTGCCT
>JAZNFI010000147.1:0-2343 GCA_045589075.1 Candidatus Flemingiibacterium sp. | reverse complement strand
GCTCCAGAGTACGAGTTTGAAAAACTCATCCGCATCCTTCTGTCCCTTTGCCGTGGTAAGGTCATCCATATCGGCGGAAAGGCCCTTTATGACCTTCATATTCATATCGTGGCAGTTATCCTCGACGTACTTATGAGCGGTAACGTCATAGAAGTGCTTTGAGGTAGTAATCTGTGTAACGTACTTGTCGCTGAAATCAACCCCCGACTTTTTCATAAGGTCGATGAAATAATGAAGCTGGCTGGGTGCTATGAAAGTATAGACGGGATAGGAAAAAACTATAAGCTCAGCCTCCCTGAGCATTTCAAGAGCGGTAGTAAAATCCCTCTGAAGCTTCTTGATGATCTGACCTGCATGAAGCACTCTGAATTCGTGCTCAGGATGAAGAATTTCAAGATAGTTAATAGTCTGCAGAGTAATGCTGTACTTGCCCTTTGGACTTCCGTTGACAATTAAAATCTTCATATTGTACCTTCCTTTACTTTTCTAGTTGCATCAATCATACCACGGCGGCACAGAATTAAATTTCCGAATAACAAATTTAAAAGAAAAGCCAGCCTCCGGGAAATAAAGGTTGACAAAAAAACCGCTTTGATATATAATTCTGTGTTGTATCGAGGCGTAGCGCAGTTTGGTTCTGCTCTGCTTTGGGCATTCTCACCGAAGCGCGTCCGGCGGACGATGAAGCGAGGCGAGAATGGCGCAGCGGTCGAAATTCATAGGCGCTCCAAGCCGTAATGAATTTCGGGCACCGCAAGAGGGCGGACAAAGCAGACAAAAATTGCCTGAAGCCCATAAAAGAATGAAGTCAATAATATCGAGGCGTAGCGCAGTTTGGTAGCGCATCTGCTTTGGGAGCAGAGGGCCGCAGGTTCGAATCCTGTCGCCTCGACCAGAATAGCGGATTCGTCCGCATACGAAAGCCGCAAAATAGGGATACTTTGCGGCTTTTTAACCAGTATAGGAGGTACGATATGGGAGCTTGGAGTGTAAGCATAACCGGTAATGACACCGCAGAAGATTTGAAATCTGAATATCAAGCGGCTTTTTTCTATTATGATATCGAAACAGCGTTGTCGAAAATAGACAAGTATGTTCGTGCCGTAGGATTTGATGAATCCGATGAAGAAGAATGGTGTAACTATTACTATTCTCTCGCTGATTTTATGTGGAGGAAAGGCATTCTTACGGATTCTATACGAGATAAGGCAGTTCAAATGATTGATAATGAGTTTGGCCTTGAACTTTGGGCTGAATCCGGAGAAAAAGTATTATCGAAGCGCAAAAAGGTTTTAGCAGACTTTAAAGCGAAGTTATTATCCCCACAAGGAGCGAAAAAGAAAATTCGTGTCGACCTTCACCTAACACCTGTGTTTGAGGTTGGAGATATTGTTGCGTTTCAGTTAAAAACAAACGATAAAACATATTTGACAGATGACAGCAAGTTTGATGAGGATTTTTTCAAACGAGCAGACGGGAAATATGTTGTTGTTCGTAAAATCGAAGATCATATATCGTATCGTTCTTCCATCGTGCCCGAAGTTGCGGATCATTGGATCGTTTTTCAGCTTTATTCAAAAATATTTGAAGAACTTCCTGATGTTTCAGCCTTAAACAATATCGGCTGGGCAAACACAGGAGATGCTATGGGGACATTTGTTTGCGGAAGCAGCTTGTTTTATTTTAAGAAAAGAAATTACCAAGTCATCGGCAACAACACAAATGGGGTTGATATTACTGTTGAAAAATACCACGGCAAAAACAACATCTTTTTCGGAATAAATATGGCACATTATAATGCGGATACTTTGTTGATAAACGCAATAATTTAAATCCTTTTTCTTTGTTTACTGCAAACCAATTTTTGAGGGCGGCTCTTACGAGTCGCCCTCTTTTAGTTTGGAGCCTTTAGGCGTGGAAATAAACCCCCGGTTCTACCGGGGGAGAATAAGCGAGCGGAGCGACAATAAAAGGTGCGAGCTTAATGCGAGCACATAAAGATAGTCAAAGAGAAAAACCTCCGATATAATAGTAGTGGTTTGGCGACCGCATTACTAAAATAAAGGAGGTTTTCTGATGAAAGGAAATAATGAGATAAGAAGCAGTTCCCATTCGAAATATCGGTGTCAGTATCACATAGTATTTGCCCCTAAATATCGCAGGAAAGAGATACATGGGCAGTTAAGAAAAGATATAGGAGAAATACTGCGAAAATTGTGCGAGCAAAAAGATGTAGTGATCATAGAGGCAGAAGCCTGTCCAGACCATATACATATGTTGGTGAGTATCCCGCCGCACATAAGTGTAGCACAATTTATGGGATTTCTCAAGGGAAAAAGTACA
>JAZNFI010000146.1:0-2880 GCA_045589075.1 Candidatus Flemingiibacterium sp. | reverse complement strand
AGAACGTAACAACCGAAGAACAGGCACAAGGGTATGCCAACGCAACCCGTGAGCAGGCTCTCATTATCGCAATGAGAATGGTTGAAAATTTGAAGAAATAACGTAGACGTCAATAAGGGGCGGCTCCTCCGCCCCAACCTTTATACAAGGAGGAATATATGATGAAAAAGCTGCTGGTAATTCTTTTAGCAGGTCTTATGACATTTTCTCTCGCCTCATGTGACCTTGACAGCATACTCTCGGAGGTCGAGAACCAAATAGAACAGCAGGAACAGCAGACAGAAGAAAATAATGATGAAACCATCAAAGAAAGCTTTGCCGATTCAAACACAGATAACGATGCAGAAACATCAGAAACATCAGAAACAGAGGACGAAGCATTAAGCGTTGCAGATTTCCTGAAAATATACGGCTTCGCCGAAGAAGATATAACGCCCAATCACTTTGTTTCCTTTGATGAGCTTGAAATGGACGGCAGCACCCCAGCAGGAAAGAGAGGCAGTACGGGTTATATCACAATAAACGTTGACAAAGACGCAACAACCGAAGAGGACTTCAACGCTTGGTTTGAAAAGCTATATGCAAAGATGATTTCTCTTTCCGATGACGGCAAGCTTTACAAAGATGCCGGAAAAAAGACCGAGGCAACCTCGCTTGCTGACCTTCAGAGCGAGGCTTGGTGGGCAGTTCTCCCGGGAAGCAGCTGTATGTTCAAGACAGAGCTTGCAAACGGTTCGGCAACCCTGCATCTTGCTTACAGATATGATATAGATCTCGGTGTTTATAAGCTGAGTATTATGTATTGGAGTTAAAACTATTTTAAGGAGGATAACACTATGAAAAAGATATTAGCAGTACTTTTGGCTGGCTTGATGCTTCTTTCCCTTGCCTCATGTGGAGGAAGTCCTAATAAAAAGGCAATAGTCGGCACGTGGACGCTTGTTGACACCGAAACCGAAACCGAATACGGTCTCGGAATACAGTTTACCGATGACGGCAAGGTTCGATACGGACTTACCGAGGATATGTTCGGTGACGATGAAGACATTGACGAAGCCCTTGCGGGACTTGATATGCTGATGACTATCGAGTACGAAATCAAGAGCGATACCGAAATGGAGCTTACGGCAAAAGCATTTTTCGGTCTCGCAAGCGAAAGTGATACCGTTGAATACAAGCTCGACGGCGATACGCTTGTTTTTGACGGTGTAACATACACACGGAATAAATAAGAAAGGAGACCACTATGGCTAAATTCTGTACCAACTGCGGCAAGGAAATCCCCGAGGGAGTAGCTTTTTGTACCGAATGCGGAACAAAGGCATCCGAGTCTAAAGCGGCAACGGAACAGCCGGCAGAGGCAGTCGCAGAAAAAGCTCCCGAAGCGGTAATAGCGGAAAACACACAGCCTGCGGCACAGCAGACTGCTTCACCACAGCCACAGGCTACATATCAGGCACCCCCTCAGCAAGGCTATCAACAGCAACCGCCTCAGGCACCGCCCACACAAAACTACGGACAGCCCCAATATCAGCAGCCTTATACTCCACCTCCCGCACAGCCTATAGCGCTAACGGCAGAATCGGTCAAGGGTACGAAATACGAGCCTATCTCGGCGTGGGGATTTATAGGAATAATGCTCCTTATGTGCATACCGGTTGTCGGACTTATCCTTACGATAGTCTGGGCGTGCGGCGGATGCCGTAAGATATGCAAGCGGTCACTTGCAAGAGCTACCATAATTATGACGGTTATAGGTATTGTTATCGGTATCATCTTCGCACTTGTAGGCGGAGCACTCATAAATTCTCTGCTTGACAAGGCAGGAATTGAAACAAACGGCGAAGGCATTTTCAGCGGACTGTCGCTTGGCAGTAACGAAGATGAAAACGAAAAAGAAAAGTCGGGCGGTCTTTTTGGACTTTTCGGCGGATCTGAGGACACAGAAAGCTCTGATTACAGCGAGCTGGGACAGCTTGGCGAGGCACTCGGTGCTCTCGAAGCACTTGCAGGGCTTACGGGCGGCGAATCCGGCGACCTTAGCGGTCTTTTTGGAAATATTGAGGATATAAATGCCCAAGCCGAGGCGAAAAATAACGGCTGGCCCAAGGCTCTTCGCAAATATCCCGGTGGCACACAGGCGGCTGTTGCCTCCTACCGCACAGAAATAAGCGACACCTCCGAGGAGGAAATGCTCTCTTGGATAAACGGACTTAAATCCGACGGCTACAAGTACACCGATTTTTACGGGTTCGGAATGAGCGAGGAGGATATGCTCTCGTCAGGTGGCTGGTGGGGCACCAACGGCACCTACTATATAAGCGTTTCCTATTATGACGGAACGGTTACGGTAGACCACCTCACAGAGCTTCCCGATTACAACTTTTAATTAAATTCATAAGGAGGATTTACAATGTATAACTCAAAGGATTTACCGGTTTTATTACTTGACAACAGTAGTATGCTTTCGGTTATCAACGAAGGCGAATTTAAGTGCTACAATATTTCGTTTGAAGAAGCAGGACATATTCTCGACGTACACGAATCGTCCGATCTTCTAAAGTGCTTTTCAAATCCGGAGATAGAGTCTATTATTTTCGATTACATAGGAATTAAGAGCAAGGATATTGAATACAAGAAGATACGCAATATGCGCCCCGGACAGAATGCAATTGTATTCAAGCTTTACGTAACTCCTTCGGAAACACAGCCCATCATCCACGCTGATGACGGAGTTGAAGCAAAGAAGATCCAGAATGTGTACGCTTACTGTCAGTACCTTGTGAGACTGTCATAAAGCGAAAACAAATTTTCAACCCCACTGAAAGCGAGGTTACGTAAATGAAAAAGTTAATTGCAATACTGCTCGGCGTTATAATG
>JAZNFI010000145.1:0-3079 GCA_045589075.1 Candidatus Flemingiibacterium sp. | reverse complement strand
CGGCAACGGTCCAACGAAGATTACCCTCATCCATAATCTTGTAAAATTCCTTGTACGCACTTCTTGCGGCAAGTGTTGAGGCTTTCATTTTGTCGCTGTCAGCACCTGAAAATATATCAGGGTCCTCGGCAATTATGGATATAGCTACACAGCCCTCTCTTGCATAATAGTTCTGTGACTCGGCTTTCCACTCCGGAAGGCTTTCAAACATTTTAATATCCGCATAATCAACACGGATTCTGTCGGCGCGCTCGTCACGCCACATCATAATAACGTCCTTTGCGCCAAGCTTAAAGCACTCCTCCTCGACCATTCTGCCAAGCTCTGCCGCCTCGACGGCACAGCGAAGAAGTACGTATCGGTCAGGTGTTGCATTTACACCGAGAACGGCAATAATTCGCGCGTATTCGCGAAGGTTTTCGGAAAATGACATAATACCGCCTCCTTATATATCCATTAAATGAAGCAACGTTTGTGCATATATGCGGAATGCGGCGTCCACATTCTTTACCGTTGTATACTCGTTTTTCTGATGTGCCGTTTCTGGACAACCCGGCATTGCGGGTCCGAATGACACAATATTCGGCATGGCACGCGCATATGTTCCGCCGCCCATTGAGAAAGGCTCCGCATTAAGACCGGTGACCTCATTAAATACTTGGGTAAGAGTGATAACAAGCTTATCATCTCTGTTAATGTGTACGGGACGCTTATGCCCACATTCGGTAACTGTTACACCGTACTGCTTGCAGTTAGCGGTGAGCATTGTTACAATTGATTCGTAGTTCTTTGTAACGGGATAGCGAATATCCACGGTCATGACTACTTCGTCACCGCGGACCTCGATAACTCCAAGGTTCAGAGTAAGCTCACCGCTCGCCTTGTCACCGGATGCTACGCCAAGACCGCTTCCGTCGCAGGACGTACCTATTCTCTTTATGATAAATTCGGACAGAGCACAGGGAGAGGTTTCGTTTATTTCGTTCATCACAGCAACAATGGCGTTTTTACCAAGTGAGGGAGTGCTTCCATGTGCGGAAACACCGTTTGCGGTGTATTTTTTACCCTTAGCAATACATTCGCAGAAGTCGGGAACCATGTTGCTTGCATTTCCGCCGCAAACCGACTCAATCCCGGCATCGGAAAGAGGCATTTTAAGTTCAAATACAGCAATTCCCTTTTCAGCGTACCCTACAGGAAAAGAAGCGTCGGGAGTAAAGCCAAATGTGGGAAGCTCCTCGTTTTCGCGATAGTATTCCATGTCTGTCCATTCACCTGCTTCCTCGGTAAGTCCGAAAATTATACGGACACGACGGGTGATCGGCATTCCTGAATCAAGCAGTGCCTTCATTGCGTAAATACAGACCATAGCCGGTCCCTTGTCATCGGTAACACCCCGTCCGATAAGACGTTCCTCTCCGTCAACCGCAAAACGCGTAAGTGCAAACGCCGGATAATCCCATCCCGCGCCCTCGGGGACAACATCAAGATGTGCAAGGATGCCTATCAACTCTTCCCCCTCACCGATTTCTGCCCAACCGAGCATATTCCCGCACTTTTTCGTACGAAAACCAAAAGAATCGCAAAGATTAATCACATAGTCAAGTGCATCGGCACAAGCCTTTCCAAACGGATACGTTTCGTCCCCCGAAACCGCCACACTCGGAATACTGATAAGACCATCCAGGTCACGATAAAATCTTTCTTTCATAGGTTTTTACCTTTCTCTGTGCTTTGTTGAATATAATATGCTATAAAATCAGGTCTTATCCGTACCGTCGGCAATTCCACCCACTATACGGCTCTCACCGTCGAAATCAAGAATAGCAGATAGAATATAATTGCTTACATACATGCCCTTGGGGGTAAATGCATATCTGTCACCGTCGTATGTCATAAAACCGTTGTCAATATATAGCTTAAGACGTCTGCCATACAGCGCATCGAAATTCAATCCGAAACGCCTTTCAAACTCACTCGAAGATATTCCGTCAGCAAGCCTCAAACGAAGCATGATATATTCACCCACCCGCTGATTTTCGTCAATTCTGTACATCTCATCGACGGGAGTTGCGCTGATTATTCTGCCGGCTGAGCCAGGCGTTACCCCATCCAGTCCAAGCATACCGCTTGAAGGAATATCTGCTTCCATTGCGGCGATATAAAGCTCAAGGTCTCGCTTCATTGAAAAACGCGCACCTGAAAAATAGGAATGTGCAGCACAGCCGAGTCCAAGATATTCAAGGCAGTTCCAATATTTAAGATTGTGAGTACATTCATACCCCGGTCGTGCAAAATTGGATATTTCATAATGACGGTAGCCTTTGACCTCAAGGTGCCGTATACAGTCGAGGTACATATCCGCTTCCGTGTCCTCGTCGGGAAGCATAAGGGTATTCTTAACCCGTGCAAAGGGTGTTCCCTCCTCGATTTTCAGTCCGTAAACCGAAAGATGCTCCGGCGAAAAGCTTGTGACATAGTCAAGGGAATGTGAAAAACTCTCCGCCGTCTGAAGCGGAATTCCATACATCAAATCTATGTTAATATTTTCAAATCCAACACTTCGCGCGGCTTTGTAGCTTGCCTCGAAATCGTCAAGAGAATGTATCCGCGACAAAGCTGAAAGCTCGTCCTCGTTTGCACTTTGGAGACCGATGCTGAGCCTGTTTACACCAAGCTTTTTGTATTTTGAAAGTGACGCTGTGCTTACCGTAGCAGGATTTGCCTCAATAGTAAACTCCGCACCCTTTTTCACGCTGAAATTACGGTGGATACCATCAATCAAATCGCTCATACATTTAACGGGAAGCACTGTGGGCGTTCCACCGCCAATAAAAACGGAGTCAACAATATACCCTCGCGAGGCGGGGCTGTAATCCTCCATTTGAAGAAGTACTGCGTCTACATATCTCGCCATCATATCCTCGTTCATACCCGATTTTGAATAGAAATCGCAGTAAGCGCACTTTGCATGGCAAAAAGGGATATGAATGTATAATCCAAGAGGTTTTCTCATTGTTTTTCGTCCTTTGTTCGTATTCGCTCGGGGTAAGTCGGATCGTAGCCATGTCGTTCTGTG
>JAZNFI010000144.1:0-4424 GCA_045589075.1 Candidatus Flemingiibacterium sp. | reverse complement strand
TGGATCTCTCCACCGCAGACCGTATGATGATTCAGGTGCCTATGTTCCATTGCTTCGGAATGGTGCTTGCAATGACCGCTTCGATGTCTCACGGAAGTCGGATCGTAGCCATGTCGTTCTGTGAGCCAAGGAGTTGGGTCTAGTCATTGTCTTCCTAAGACCGCTTGGCCTCCGACTTTGGATCTCTCCACCGCAGACCGTATGATGATTCAGGTGCCTATGTTCCATTGCTTCGGAATGGTGCTTGCAATGACCGCTTCGATGACTCACGGCGTAACCATGTCGCCTATTCCTGCATTCTCACCCAAGAAAGGCCTTGCCTGCATCAACAAAGAGAAAATTACCTGCTTCCACGGCGTTCCTACTATGTTTATTGCAATGCTGGGACACGAGGATTTCGAAAAGACCGATTTCTCACACATGAGAACGGGTATCATGGCAGGCTCTCCTTGCCCCATTAAGGTAATGGAAGAGGTTGTAGAGAAGATGAATATGCCCGAAATCTGCATCACCTACGGTCAGACTGAGGCATCCCCTGCTACTACAATGTCAAAAACCACCGACCCAATAGAGCTTCGTTGCACTACTGTTGGTCAGAGCATATTCGGCGTTGAAACCAAGATAGTTGACCCCGAAACGGGCGAGGAAGTGCCAGACGGTGTTGACGGCGAGTTTTGCGCACGCGGCTACAACATAATGAAGGGCTATTACAAGATGCCCGAAGCAACTGCAGCGGCAATTGACAGCGAAGGTTGGCTCCATTCGGGCGACCTTGCAAGACGCACGCCTGAGGGATATTACAAGATTACGGGTCGTATCAAGGATATGATAATCCGAGGCGGTGAGAATATCTACCCCAAGGAGATTGAGGATTTTCTATATACCAATCCCAAGATTAAGGACGTTCAAGTTATCGGCGTGCCGGATAAGCAGTATGGCGAGGAGGTAATGGCTTGCATCGTTCTTAATGATGGCGAAACCTCAAACGAGGCGGAAATGAAGGAATTCTGCCTTGCAAATATGGCAAAGCATAAGTGTCCAAGGTACATTCGCTTTGTAGAGGGCTTTCCCATGAATGCGGCAGGCAAGATTTTAAAATACAAGATGCGCGAGGAAGCTGTTGAATACTTAAAGCTTCACGAGGATGCATCTATCGTAACTGCATAAGAATAAAAAAGACCGTTCCACATGAGAGGAGCGGTCTTTGCGTTTTTGTAAAATTAACAAAATCCGACTTGTTAAGACTCTTTCAGTATGATATAATACTGTGAGAATAATGGATTCTGGAGAAGGAGGGCAGTCATGGCAAAACGCAGAAGAGCTGCAAGTCACAGCGGAATCAACGAAACATATTGGGACAAGCTTGACAATGCTGCAAAGCTGTTTCCTGCCATAACAAGTACACGCTCTCCCAATGTTTTCCGCTTCACGGCCGTGCTTCTTGATGAGGTAAAACCCGATGTGCTGAAAAGTGCCGTAGAGCAGGCACTTACCATTATGCCTGCCTTTTCCCTTAAACTTCATCGTGGTCTTTTCTGGTATTATTTCGATTTCAACGATGAAAAGCCAAGAGTCAGGGAAGAGTGCACCTATCCCTGTGCTCCCATATACCGAGCGCGTGAGAGGGGATTCCTTTTCAGAGTCACCTACTACAAAAAGCGTATCAACTTTGAGGTTTATCACGCCCTTTCCGACGGAATGGGAGCTGTCAGCTTCATGAGGCTTATAGTTTACTGCTATTATAACCGTCTTTTAGGGAATAAAATTCCCGAGGAGCTGATTCGCCACGAATGTGATGAAATATGCCGTGATTTCAATGAGGACAGCTTCGTTATAAACGTTCCCGAGGGAGTAAGGACAGAGAAAAAGAAGGAACGTGAGCCTGATGCTTACCATATAAACGGATACAGTTATGACGGAACCAGACTCGGTGTCCTTACAGCTGTTATTCCTGCGGACAAACTGATTTCTTTAGCTAAAGAGAGGGAGGCTACGCTGTCAGAATACATCTGTGCTCTGCTTATATGGTCTATTTTTAATACATCATACAGACTTAGCCAGAGGAGCCGCCCTATTGTTATAAGTATTCCCGTGAATCTCCGCGGAATGTTTGAGTCGGGGACGCTTCGCAATTTCTTTGGTCACATGAATGTGTCCGTGAAGCCCTCAAGAGACGACACCTTTGAAACCGTGCTTTGTGCTGTAAAGGCGCAATTTTCAGAGCGTCTTCGCCGCGAATACTTTGAAAGTCAGATGGCAGACCACGTAAATATTGAGAGAATACCAGGTATCAAATTTGTACCGTTGTTCATAAAAGATTTTGTGATGCGCCGCATATATAATCCCACCGCCAAACGGTACACTATTACCTTCTCAAACCTTGGCAAAATACGGCTGCCGGATAATATTTCCCATATGGTGGAAAGATTTGAGGTCATCATCGGCGGTTCCCATACCCACCCGAAGAAAGCGTCGCTGTGTTCATTTGAAAATGAGCTTGCGCTGACTTTTTCGTCTACCATTGACGACAATTCACTTGAACAGTATCTTATTAGCTTTCTTACAAAGCAGGGCGTGCCCGTAACTCTTTCGTCAAATGAAACGCCGCCGCCTGCAAAGATTTCAAGAAAGCAAAAAAAGGCAGAAAAAAGAGCTTGCAAGGTGGAAAACAAGGCTCGCAGTAAAGCTAACAAGGCTGAAGTGAAAGCCGAGAAACGGCAGGCGAAGCTTGCAAAGCGTGAGGCGAAGCGTTCAGCGAGGAAAAATAAGAAAGCAGGAGCAAAGCTATGAGAAAATGCCGAAACTGCGGCATAACGCTTGCAAACGATATACCGCGGTGCCCCCTTTGTGATATGGAAGCCGAAAGGACGGACGATAAATTTTCTCTGGACTATCCCTATATAAAAAGCCGCTTTACGAGAGACCTTCTTTTGAAGCTGCTTACATTCTGCGCTGCGGTTTGCGCCGCAATAAGCCTGCTTGTTGACCACCTTGTTCCAACAGGAAGCCCCTGGGCGATAATTGTGGTAGCCGCCATTGTTTATGCCTGGATAAGTGCAATGAACGTGCTTCGTTTTACTCCAAATCCTGCGTCCATAATGCTGTGCCAGCTTTTTGGAGTCAGTACAGTTACCTTTACTATAGATTACCTCACGGGATACTATCGTTGGTCGGTAAATTTCGTGATACCTTTTCTCATTATGGCGGCGGCAATTACAACAGCGATGATGATACTCATAAAACCTATGAAATACCGTGCATACACCATTTATCTTTTGGTGATGGCAGTGCTTGGAGTGCTGTCTGTGCTTCTTTGGATATTCGGATATTCGGAGATAGAATGGCCTGTTGTGACATCGGCATTTGTGTCGGCGGTGAGCTTTTTGGTGGTTTTAGTGTTTTCAAGACGGCGGACGGAAAACGAGCTTAAAAAGCGGTTTCATGTATAGTAAAAAAGCCGTACCAAGGTGGTAACGGCGTAAAATAAATCAGTTAAAAAGGAGATTACAACATGGTACAGATTGAAATGGCAGACGGCGGAATTATAAAGATTAAGCTTGATAAAGAAGCGGCGCCCATAACTGTTGCAAATTTTGAAAAATTGGTAAAAGAGGGCTTTTACGACGGGCTCATATTCCACCGTGTTATAGGCGGATTCATGATTCAGGGCGGCGACCCCACAGGTACAGGTATGGGCGGCTCTCCCGATAATATCAAGGGCGAATTTAAGGCTAACGGCGTAAACAATCCCTTAAAGCATACCCGCGGCACTATCTCAATGGCTCGCACACAAGTACCGGACAGCGCATCGTCACAGTTCTTTATCGTACATGAGGATTCACTATTCCTTGACGGGCAGTATGCGGCTTTTGGCGCAGTTACAGAGGGGATGGATGTTGTTGACCGCATTGCAACGGTTGACACCGATTTTAGAGACAAACCCATTAACGATGTGGTTATGAAAAAGGTAACCCTTATCGAGGAATAAAAGAAAAATCCCTGCCGTGCGGCAGGGATTTTTTAGCCTTTTTTAAGCTCAGTGTCAAGCCAGATAAGACCATATTCAAAAGCCTCGTGAAGACCGTTTTTCATGCCGAATTTTACAACCTTCTTGTCATCGGTGCTTTGAATTTGTATCATTATCTGATCGGGGACGTCTTTGTCGCCAACCTTTTTTGTAGTCATGATGCCGAGAAACAGAACGTATTTATCATCCATGTTGCCGTAGACTATCTGCTGACCTTCGCGCACAAGCGGCTTGCCGCGAAACATAATATATTTATCTTTCGAAAGTGCAGTACCCATCGTATCCCCCTCCAATAGCTATTTACTAATGTATTGATTCTATCACAAATAATGTTCCTTTTCTACATCTAAATTGTAAATATGTACGCAAAATTACACCGATCCGCCATAAAAGATTG
>JAZNFI010000143.1:0-12160 GCA_045589075.1 Candidatus Flemingiibacterium sp. | reverse complement strand
ATACTTAAAGCTGACGTTTTTAAATTCAACGGAGCCGTCACGCACTTCACACAAAGCATCGGCAGGATTTTTAATGACCGGTTCTTCTGCAAGCACCTCGCATATACGCTTGATTGATTCCATGGACATGGTTATCATGACGTATATCATGGAGAGCATCATAAGACTCATAAGTATCTGCATGCCGTAGGTAAGCATGGCAGATATTTGACCTACGTATATTTCGGTTCCGCCGCTGGTTATAATCATCTTCGAGCCTACAAGCAGAACGAAAATCATATTGAAGTAGAGACACACCTGCATTATAGGGGTGTTAAGTGCCACTATCCGTTCGGCTCGGGTAAAGTCGCCTCTTATATCCTGGGCGGCAATATTAAACTTCTCTTTTTCATATTTCTCCCGTGAGAATCCCTTAACCGCCCTCATACCACGCACGTTTTCCTCGATTGATTCATTAAGCCGGTCATACTTTTTGAACGCGCGTCTGAATGCAGGCATCGCCTTACGGCTTACAAAAATAAGTCCGCAGATAAGGAAGGGAACTACCACAACAAAGGTCGTTGCAAGCGCACCACCCATTATATACGCCATAGCTATTGAGAAAACAAACATAAGAGGGCTTCTTATAGCTGTGCGTATAAGCATCATAAATGACATCTGCACGTTAACAACGTCGGTAGTCATACGAGTCACCAGCGAGGTTGAAGAAAACTTATCCACGTTTTCAAAAGAATAGGTTTGTATTCTACGGAATATATCGTGGCGCAGATTCTTAGCAAAACCCGAGGAAGCCTTGGCGCAGGTAAAACCGGCAATACCTCCGCATGCAAGGGACATACAAGCCATCAAGACAAGCAAAAGTCCCGTTTTCAGTATCCCAGACATTTCAAGACCGCTCTCATTCTGTAAGCTGTTTACAAGCTCTACCGTAATGAAAGGAATAAGGGTTTCAATAATAGCCTCGCACACGATAAACACGAGGGTGAGAATGGTTGGCAGCTTATACTCTCGCACACAGCCGGCAAGTCGTTTTATCAAAATATATCACACTCCTAAAAGAGATAGTTAGTTTACTAACTATCAGGCTCCAAAAAATGCCCCAAAGGCACTTCGTTATTATATCGCACAAACCAAATATTTTCAAGTACTATATAAGTTTTTTTACAATAAAGTAACATATATATAGAAACATGGCGCGAGCAAGCTCACGCCATGTTTTTTAACTGTGGTCTTCAGAATCAACAACAGTATTCGTCATAACCTTTTCGGCATCTGTAATAACCTTTGTGGCCATATCCCTGAGCACATAGAACTCGCCCCCGCCGTCTACTGTGTAATATGCGCGCCGTGTGGAATATGGGTAGAACTTATACTCGGTAACAACGTTTCCTCGAGTCTCAATCTTGAGAATCAGATAGGGCTCGCCGGCAGCAAGTGCTGCAGTATCCTCAAGATCAAGGTCCGAGGACACATAGCCTTGAAGTTTGAACGAAAGCAAGGTCTTATAGAATTGCCTGAAATTCTGAACCTCCGGCTTGAAGCCAGTTTCACGCTCGGTAACGATGAGCTCCTGTCCCTCACCCACAAGGTCGAAGGTGCGGACCGCTGTCTCGCTTTCCACGGTAATCGTCTTTACGCTATTTATGTTCATCATAAATATGGGGGGATCCACCCAATCAACAAGACCCCATTCAAGAAATTCCATGGTGCTACCGTCAACCTCTGCGATTATGTTGAAAAGCAGAGAACCGGCGTAATAATTACCGCTTTCGTTCTTTTCGCTAAAAATAACAGTCTGTTTAATTCCCTGATAAGTGTAGGAAATACTGTATGCCGGTTTATCAAGTCCGTACTGTGCTATTTCCTCATCAGTGGGCGCAAGTGCTACGGTTCTCGTCCCCTGGAAATCCGAAAGAACCTGCAAAACCTCGGAATAATTGGTGCTGTTCACTGCATAATTTGCAGGATACAGCATCTTATAAGCCGATGTCATTGCCTCTTTTTCTTTTTCGTCCTGTGTAAGATAGGTGATGGAGACTATAGGCTCTTCACTGTTTGCTACAACAAAATCCGTAACGGTATAGTAATCATTCGTATTCATTGGAAACGCAAGCATTGGGGTAATAAGTGTCTCTATTGGCTGAAGCACGGTATCAGCAAGACTTGAATCAAGAATATACACAGCATTTCTTCCTGCGTAACGAACATAATAGCCCGTACCCTCAGGGGTGAGGTCCCCGATGTATACTGTGTGGGATTCGCTGTTTTTTTCGCTGTCGGGTCGGGTGGTAACAGTGAAATACGGAAGCCCTTCATCCGAAAGCCCATATTCGGACATATCCTCGCAGTCGGTGGTTACACGCTCGGTGGACAAGGTGTATCCGGTATCAACCACAAGCGACGCAAACAGTTCCTTGCTGAACGCGGCGTACTCATGGTCCTTCACATAGAAAGCTTCATCCGCCGAGTTATAGTAGAAGCTGTAATCACCGTACTCATTGTGAACGCTTATCTCCTGAATATCTTTTCTCTCATAATGATCGAAAATCAGAATTCGGTTATTAGCACCCAGTGCTTCACCATCAAGCAGCTCGATCTCCTCCCCGGGAGTTTCTTCAACGTGATTAACTATGGGAACAACAACAAAGAAGTAAACACAAATAGCTACAGCAACAACAAGTGCCATAATAATGATGGTGAAAATCTGTCTTTTCGCAGAGCTTTTCCTCTTGTGCTTTATTAATGACTGATTATTGTCCTCGGGAGCCGAAAAAATGGTAGACTGTTCCCCTTCCGGAGTTTTTGGGGTGTTTTTGTTCTCCTTATCCGTCATGCGTGCTTTCTCCTTATGAAGATGATGATTCCCGCAACGACAAGACACAGGGGTATTACGAAAGTAAGTGCGATAGTCCACGAATCCGCTTCCGATGTGGTAATAACCAGGGATTCATCCTCGAAAACCTTGAATTTAAGATCCATAGGGACCTGGACCTTGCCCATCGCCCTCATAATTGTGTAAATAATGTCCTGGTTACCGTATTTTTGGTCAAGATAATCGTCGGCGATGAAATATTTAGACCCGACGGCAAACACGTAGGAGTAATGAGGTGTGTTTTCGATATATCTTGTCTCTCGGGTAAGGGCTATCAGCGGATATTCTCCTGTTCCCACTTTTTTGCCGTCAATGTACTTCTCAGCGCTGTCATGAGAATAGAGCGCAACCGAAGTCTGACGCCCATCCTTATAGTCGTAAAGCACATTAATGGGTGCCGCATACGGTACCACCGTTTTAGGAACGGTACCGACGGATACTATATTCGAAACCAGAGACGCTCCGAGAGATTCGCCGATGGCATAATCTCCAACGAGTATATAATTCTGAACGTCAAGAGAATTCTGTGGGTCCTTGAGTATTGATTTATCGAATTCTATGCCCCACTCAACAAGAAACTCGTCAAGCTCGGGAAGCTCTTTGGTGTCGGGATCGCGGAAAACCACAACATTCCCGAAGCCGTCGAGAAAATCATCCAGCTTTTCAATCTCCGATTTTCTGCCGGCGGTTGCCTCGGAAATACCCTCGAAATCGTATTTCGGATCACATATTACAATTACACGACCATCCTCGTGGAGTTCCTCCTTGGTAAGGTCAATCGACATTACCTGATAGCCTGCCTCATCAAAAAGCTGAAACAGAGATTTCGAAAGCGACTCGCCGTGGGTGTTTGTAAAATATGCTATAGGAGTTTCCGCCTGTGTTATCTGCGACATAGCTGAAATAAGCTTTTTTTCACCGTTGAACGCCCACGGATAGGTCTGATCCTCCGTATCGAAGGTGAACATTGCCGAAAGGATAAAGTTCCTGAATTCCGTACCGCTTTCGACTATTATGTTGCTGGGAGAAATGGTATCAGTTGTGGAAGACTTGTACTTTGTAACAGCAGAGGGATTCTTCATTATATCAATATAGTCGTATGTGACATTGTCGTACTCGTCAGCTATCTGCTTTACCAGCTCCAACACCATATTTCCGTAGTAACTCGACTCGATTTCATCGAAGGGTGCGCAGAAATGAACGGTAATGTCGCCCTCTATAGTGTTAAGCATTTCGCGTCCCGCGTCGGAAAGCTCGTAGACCTTGTCTTCAGTAAGGTCCAAATACCAATTCTTTTTGTAGGCAACGGCAGAAAAAATGATGTTTACTACCACCACAGCAGCAATAACAAGGATGGTCAGAACAAGGGCGGCGGAGCCATGTCTTAATTTTTTCTTGCTCTCGAGAAATTTTTGATTCTTATTCATGTCTTTGTACCTCCTCACACATCACGACCAACGGCGCTTCTCATATACGCGCACGGTGAGGAACATAAAGATAAAGCAAATAGAGAAATAGTAAAGAAGGGATGCAAAATCAAGTATTCCGTATCCGAAATTGCCGTAGCGGCTGAATACCGAGATCCAAGAAAGCACCAATCTCACCGCATAGCTGTCAATAAAGCTGTTGAGTACACCAACAATAAGCATAAAAAGGATGATACCGGCAGTGCCGATAGCAGCTATAATCTGGTTTTCGGTAATTGCCGAAACAAAAATGCCTATGGCAATAAACGCCGCACCAATCAAAAGAATTCCCACAGCACTACTTATAAGCACGGCTGTGTTGGGTGTTTCGGCTGCGTATTTATAGAGCAGCGGAAAGTTAGTAACGCATCCCAGAAAAAATGCACCTGCGAACATGGTATATGCCGCCAGAAACTTTGCTAGCACCATACTCATAAGTCCAATGGGGGCAGTCAAAAGAAGCTGTTCGGTACGGGCTTTTCTTTCCTCACTGAAGCTCTTCATGGTAAGAAGCGGAAGAAGCACGATAAACACAAACATTATAAAGGAAAAGTAGCTCGATACGCTGCTGTCCTCACCCATCAGAAGTGTGCATAATGAGAAAATGAAGCCATTAATTGCAAGGAAGGCGGCGAGGAACACATATCCGATAGGCGATGTGAAATACGCCTGCATCTCACGCTTATATATTGCTAACATCAGTCACCCTCCCCCCTTTTCTCTGCATTGCTTTCGGAAGTTTTTATTCCATATGCAGGAATATTTCTTTTATTTGTGTTTTTTTCTTGCTTCTTGTCGACAATGGAAATGAAAATATCTTCGAGATTTGTGTTCTGCATTTCAAGACCGATTAGAGGCCAATTATTTTTAGAGAGCATAT
Source organism: Candidatus Flemingiibacterium sp. (assembly GCA_045589075.1). Lineage (GTDB taxonomy): Bacteria > Bacillota > Clostridia > Oscillospirales > CAG-272 > Flemingiibacterium. The sequence goes on along the minus strand of JAZNFI010000143.1, from coordinate 6,942 downwards.
GGAAAAGCGGCTTTCTTATATCAATACCCGACACCGTTTCGATGGAGTATACAAAGCTATCGTTTTCGCGATCACCCACAACCTCAGCCCGAGTGACCTCGGGAAGCCCGCGAAGCTCGTGAAGTATCTCTCTTTGAGGGCCGCAGATGCGCGCGTTCAGACGCCGTGTTCCCTCAAGAATGTTCACAAGGTTCTCTGTCTTTTCATCAGCGACAAGCTTGCCGGAATTTATAATAAGTATTCGGTCACACACCGCTTGAACCTCGGAAAGTATGTGAGTTGACAAAATAACCGTGTGGTTCTCACCGAGGGTGCGTATAAGAGCGCGTATTTCAATAATTTCCTTAGGGTCAAGGCCTACAGTAGGCTCATCGAGTATAATGACCCGTGGATTTCCTACAAGTGCCTGCGCGATGCCGACACGCTGTCTGTAACCCTTTGAAAGATTTCTTATAAGCCTGTTTTTGTTGTAGTCATCTTTTATCTTGACCACTCGACATATTTCCTCAAGATGTTTTTTTCGATTAAGACTGCAGCCCTTGAGCTCGTAAACGAAGTTGAGATATTCCTTAACAGTCATATCGGGATAAAGAGGCGGCTGCTCCGGAAGGTAGCCAATAAGCTTTTTTGCTCCAATGGGATCCTCCAGAATATCAATTCCACCAACCTCGGCAGTACCTAGAGTTGAGGACATATATCCAGTAATAATGTTCATGGTGGTAGACTTGCCCGCACCGTTTGGTCCGAGAAAGCCGACAATCTCATTTTCACCTATGGAAAAGCTGATGTCGTCCACCGCATACTTCTTACCAAAGCGCTTCACAAGGTTTTTTACTTCAACCATAATCTAACAAACATGGCTTTCGCGCTGGCGAAAGCATCCTTTCTACGCGATGTGCAACACCGCATTGAGATTTGGGATGGATTGCAAAACACAATTGCCGATCAAAGCAAGTAAGGTCCATCAAACTCGGCGTAATTTTTGCAAAATTCCATTCACGGTGATTTTTATGAATTTTCATGATTGTACGCAGGAAGTATGACTGCTCCTGTCATCCTTCACGGCGTTAATAACCGTTACAAAAGTATATCACATCATTTTGAATAAATCTTGAACGTTTTTTCTGTAAAACACAAAAACGCCCTTCTTTTCACCAATTTCGAAAAAATTTCAGTCAGCCGTCACAAAGTCTTCACAACCCAAGCTCTATGACCGACAGCATTGTTCCCCTGACACCGCCTGAATATCTGTGAGAAAAGAACAACTCTGGATGACAGCAGGTACACATTTCGCATACGTCGATATTTTCTACGGATAGTCCGGCGTCAAGGAGAAGCTGCTCATTCATGCCCACAATATCAGCGTGAAGTCTGCCCTCAACAGATTTTATAAACCTTTTTGCCGTAAGCTCTCCCATAAAAGAAGCAACAGACGAAAAAAAGTCATCACCTACCTCATAACAGCATTGGTGTATCGCCGCGCCTATGGCTGCGTGTATACGGGCAGGCTTTGCGCCAAGACTAATCATCAATGACACACATTCATTCACTATATTTGCCGCTGTACCCCGCCATCCCGCATGAACCGCACCGACGACTTGGGCATCTGCGTCCTCGAGAATAATGGGAACGCAGTCTGCGGTTTTGACCCCGAGAGCAACATCCTTGCAACCGGTAACATATCCGTCACAGCCGTCATCGTTTTTTATAAAGTATCCCTCGCCGCGGTTTGCCGTATCAACATGCATTACCCGTGATGAATGTATCTGTGGATGGCTGATTACATCTCGCGCCCGGATTCCAACGGCATCGCAGAACAGTTTAATATTCTGCAAAACAGTTTCGTCACCGTCTCCTCTCCCGAAGGCAAGATTAAGAGATGAGGTGTGAGCAAGCGCAGAAACACCTCCGACACGTGTGGAAAATCCGTGCTTTGATTTTATCAGAGTGGAACGGTAGTATTTTACCCCGTTGTGAGCTGTGATAAGTTCAAACGCCATACATACCTCTTACAAAGAAAATAGTTTCAGCACTTTAATCGCACTTCCCCCGGGATATTCTCTGACTTCTCCCAAGGCGTAAAAACCGCCTTGACCAAGAAGCCGTACTTTTGTGCCGATAGGAAAATCTGTGCCAAGCTTTTTTTGGTATATTTCATTCCCGTCTCTCGAAAGCTTCTCAAAAAAAGGAGCCGGTCTGACCTCGGGAAGCCGGGAAAATAGGTTTTCAACTGGGCGCAGCAGTGAAGCACGCCCTTCGACACTCATTTTCCCAAGCTCTTCCAGAGTAACGCAATCGTCAAGAGAAAAGCCTCCGCTTTCGATGCGCGAAAGGCTGCTCATAACACCGCCGCACCCAAGCGCTTTTCCTATGTCGGCGCAAAGAGTGCGTATGTATGTGCCCTTGGAACAATAAACTGTCAGTATATAATCCCGTTCTGTCTTCCCCGGCTCAATTTCGAGAGTGTAAATGACCACCGGTCTTGCTTGGCGCTCCAATGTTATACCTTCCCTTGCAAGATCCACAAGCTTCTTCCCGTCAACCTTCAGTGCGGAATACATAGGCGGAACCTGCATAATTTCGCCCACAAAATTCTGACAGACGGCATACACCTTGTCTCGGTCAGGAATATTGTCTGTGTCGGAGATAACAGCTCCCGTTGTATCCTCCGTATCCGTGGTAACACCCAGACGAAGCCCAGCACGGTATTTTTTGCGGTCTGAAACAATAAACTCCGACGCCTTTGTAGCTCTCCCGATAAGCATGGGAAGCACGCCCGTCGCCATGGGATCAAGTGTCCCGGTGTGACCTACCTTTTTTGTACCAAAAAGCCGTCTGATGCTGTTAACGCAATCGTGAGATGTGACCCCCTTAGGCTTATCAAGCAAAAGTACACCTGATATTTCCATCACAGCTCACCCGCTCCGTTAAATGCCCCCTCTGCCATAAGGCGGACGAGTTCACGTTCAACTGCCTCAACTACCATCTTTTCTGCATCCTCAACGGAAGGGGCATTTACCAAGCAACCGCCGGCTCTGACATGACCGCCTCCGCCAAAAAGCTCGCACAGCTTCGAAACGTCGGCAACACGGTTACTTCTCATAGAGACCTTGAAAAGCGTAGGACTAATATCGCTTTGCTTTACGGAGATGCCGATTTCAACTCCCTCAATGCCGCGAGTCAGCCCGATAATATCCTCAATGTCCTCACTGGTAAGTCCGTTGTCGCTGAGCATCTCCTGGGTAAAGTGAACAGAGGCAATTTTTGAATCGCAATGGAACCGCAGGGTATTAAGCGCGAGTTTTGTGCCAATGACCTGTGTGACCGGCTTCGAATCATAAAGCCGTCTCGCTATTTCTGCGTGATTGATTCCGGTGCCAATAAGCTCGGCAATACGCATATGCGTTTCGGCAGTGACAGACTCATATCTAAAGCTGCCCGTGTCCATGCAAATTGCCGCCCAAAGCACAGTAGCTGCACGTTTTGTCATAAGATCATGTCCGCGGTGCTTGAATTCACGGAATATATCAACGATTATCTCGCCGCAGGCTCCTACATCCCCAACATACGTAAAGCCGGCAAACGGTGTGCCCAGAACATGATGGTCCACAGCAAGTGCGGTCAGCGGTGCATATTTTTCTTCAAGCTCACCAAGCAAGTGGGGCGCCGACACATCAACTGACATAATAAGTTCCGGAACAAACCCCTCCGGAAGCGTTTCCTGCCTAATGTTATCGGTATTTGTAATAAATTGGAGCCGTTTTGGAATAGATTTGTCCCCGTTTATAACCTCCGCCCGCTTACCAAGCCCCAAAAGAAGCTCACGAAGTCCGAAAGCACTTCCAAGCGTATCGGCATCAGGGCGTGCATGGGTAAGGATAAGCACGCTTGACGCTGCCTCCAGTTTGTCGCACACCTCGCTCAATGATATATGCATGATGTCAGCCATTTTCTTACTCCTCCTCTGCAAAGGCGTCGGAAAATTCTATTTTGTTTAAAAGCTGGTTGATGCGAGCGCCATATTCAATTGAATCGTCGGGAATAAAGGTAAGCTCCGGCGTCTGACGAAGATTAAGAGTTTCGGCAAGACGTTTTCTAATGTAGCCATGAGCACTCTTAAGTCCCTTCAGGACTTCCTTTTTGTCTCCGCTCATAACGGAGAAATAAACTCTCGCGGTCTTCATGTCAGTAGCCACGTCTGCAGCCGTAATGCTTATAAATGCATCCGAAACACGAGGATCCTTTATTTCTCGCATTATATTCGAAAGCTCCTTTACCGTTTCCTCATTTATTCTGCCGCGCCTGTGTTTTGCCATTGTTGTTACCATTCCTTTCTAACAGCAGCATTCCCCGAAAACCGTCGATTCTCAACTTGTCCTCCTACGGTTTTTGTCCTTTGAAATCAAAATATTTGCTCTGTGTTTTGAAATTTAGAGTTTATACAAGTATTTTACCATAAGTTCGGGAAAATATAAAGTGGGTTTTGTAAATTTATTGGACAATTTCAGAAAGAAAACAGAAAATTTCACTCCGAGCAGGCGAAATCTGATGAAATGTATTGCTTTTTTTAAAATTTCATGATATTATAGTACAGTAACGTATTAATATCTTGTTTCTCGGAGGAAATAAACATGGTTGAACTTTTTGGCGGGGCTTACCTCGCTTACGGAAACACCCTTATTGAAGACAATGCCAACGCGGCAAATCAACTTAAGGCACTCGGATATGAAAACGCAGATAAGTCAGCTGCACGCCGTGGCACCATTGCTTACGGAATACTGTCTTCACACAACACTTCCGATTCCGAAAATAACCTTAAGATCAAATTCGATGCCATGGCATCCCACGATATTACCTATGTAGGAATAATTCAGACAGCAAGAGCATCGGGACTTGAAAAATTCCCCATTCCTTATGTACTTACAAATTGCCACAATTCTCTCTGTGCTGTAGGCGGTACAATAAACGAAGATGACCATGTATTCGGGTTATCCGCGGCACAAAAATACGGCGGGATTTATGTCCCTGCACATATAGCTGTCATACACTCCTATATGCGTGAAATGATGAGCGGATGCGGACGCATGATTCTTGGATCCGACTCACATACTCGCTATGGTGCCCTCGGTACTATGGCTATCGGCGAGGGCGGTCCGGAACTTGTAAAACAGCTCCTCTGCCGCACCTACGACATCAATCGCCCTGACGTTATCGCGGTATACATGACAGGCAATCCGAAACCCGGCGTAGGTCCCCAGGACGTCGCTCTTGCAATTATTGGCGCAGTATTCAAAAACAGCTTTGTAAAGAATAAAGTTCTTGAATTTGTTGGTGACGGTATCGCTAATCTGCCGATCGAGTTCCGCAACGGCATCGACGTCATGACAACAGAGACCACCTGCCTTTCCTCCATCTGGATAACCGACGAAGAAACCAAACGCTACTTTGATCTCCACGGACGAAGCGATGCATACAAAAAGCTTTCTCCTGCGCCTCTCGCGTATTACGACGGCGTTGTAAAGGTGGACCTTTCAAGCATTGAACCTATGATCGCCCTTCCTTTCCACCCCTCCAACACCTATACCGTTAAAAACCTCATCAGCAACGCTGCAGATATTCTCCATGAGGTTGAGAAGAGTGCCGCCGAGCAGCTTGACAACCCGAACATCAAGCTGTCACTTACCGACAAAGTCACCCCTGACGGCATCAGAATCGATCAGGGTGTAATCGCAGGATGTGCCGGTGGTACGTTCGACAACCTTGTAGCGGCGGCGGATATTCTGAACGGTCAGTCCACAGGCTGCGGCGCGTTCAATCTTTCCGCATATCCCGCAAGCCAGCCTGCCTATATCGAGCTTGTGAGAAACGGTTGCGCTGCAAAGCTGATGGAGGCCGGAGTAACTTTGCGCACCGCATTCTGCGGTCCCTGCTTCGGTGCCGGTGACGTTCCTGCAAACGGCGGCCTTTCCATCCGTCACTCCACAAGAAACTTCCCCAACCGTGAGGGCTCCAAACCCGGAAACGGGCAGATAGCTACGGTTGCACTTATGGACGCACGCTCGATAGCTGCTACAGCGAGAAACGGCGGCATTTTGACTCCCGCAACAGAGCTTGAAATAGAATATACCAACCCCGATTACAGATTTGACCCCACGGTTTACAACCACAGGGTGTACAAGGGTTACGGCAAGGGCGACACTTCTGCCGAACTCAAGATTGGTCCTAACATCGCAGATTGGCCTGTAATGTCAGAGCTTACCGAGGATCTTCTTCTTCGAGTTGCATCAGTCATAACCGATCCTGTAACCACTACTGACGAGCTTATTCCGTCCGGAGAAACTTCATCCTACCGTTCAAATCCCCTTAAGCTTTCCGAATTTGCCCTTTCGAGAAAAGACCCGGCATATGTAGGACGCGCAAAAGCAGTTCAAACATTCGAAAAGGCAAGACTCAAGGGTGAGGATATTTCAAAAGGCGCGCTTGCACCCGTATTTGAAAAAATAAAGGAAATAAACCCATCGGCAGATATAAAGAACATCGGTATCGGAAGCGTTGTCTACGCAAACAAGCCCGGCGATGGCTCTGCGCGTGAGCAGGCTGCATCTTGTCAGAAGGTTCTCGGAGGTTGGGCTAATATCGCCATTGAATACGCCACCAAGCGTTATCGTTCTAACCTCATCAACTGGGGTATGCTTCCTTTCATATACGACAATGCGGATGATTTCGAAGTTGGTGACCACATTTATATTTCGAACATACGTAGGAATGTAGAGGCAGCGAAGTACGAGTTTGACGCCAACATAATTAAGGCTGACGGGTCTGTGAAACCCATTATCCTAAAAATGGGTGAACTTACTGATGATGAGCGCACCATCATCCTTTGCGGATGCCTCATAAACTACTACAAGGCGGGAAACTGATAAAACAAACCTAAGGCGAGCT
>JAZNFI010000142.1:0-3569 GCA_045589075.1 Candidatus Flemingiibacterium sp. | reverse complement strand
GATATCAGACGTGCAAAGGAAGAAAACGATTTTGTGGTGGTTACATACCACGGTGGAAAAGAGGAATGCCGTTATCCCTCACCAAGACTTCTGTAGGCTTGTCTAGCTATGGTGCGTGCAGGAGCTTCAGCAGTGCTTTGTCAGCACAGTCACTGTATCGGATGCTATGAGGAATATGAGGGTGGACACATACTTTACGGTCAGGGTAATTTTCACTTTACAGGCTTCCGCGATAATCCAACATGGAAAAACGGCCTTGCCGTTACACTTACCTTTGGTGAAAAAATCAAAATAGAGCTTATACCAATAAGCGTAAACGGGTTAGGTATAGAGCTTTCAAAGGGCGAGGAGCGAAACACCATAATACGCGAGCTCGAGGAGAGAAACCAAGAGCTTAAAAGCGGTGCGTGGATTGATGGCTGGGCGAAATTTTGCGAGTCCACCAAGGAACGTTATCTCGGAAACATAACACGAATATTCACGGAAAAAGCCGAGCCGGGTGATGAGGAGCTGTTCTGTGGAAGAATGCACTGTGAAGCACATAAGGATGTTATTGATTGGTTATGCAAACACCCCTGGGAGCAAAGGAGAGAACCATAGTGCAAATAAATATTAACAAAATAGAGGCGTTTGAAAGAGCAACACCTGAATCGGTTGGAGTTTCATCAGATAAGGTTTTAGACTTTATACGCACTCTTGACGAATGTAAAATGCACACGCACAGCATAATTATGGCACGAGGTGAGAAAATATTTGCGGAATGCTACTATAAGCCGTTTGACGAAAAATTTCTGCACAGGATGTACTCGGTATCAAAAAGCTTTGTTGCTGTCGCAGTCGGTCTTGCTATAACAGAAGGGCTTATCGGATACGATGACATAATTACCGATTATTTTCCCGAATTCAAAAACGAAAACATAGACGAGCATTATGAAAAATGCACCGTGCGGGATATGCTTATGATGAGAAGCAATATAGCCGGTTCGGTCAATTGGTGGGGGAAATTTACAAGCAGAGTAGAAGCATATTACTCTCAAAAAACAAACAAAATTTCTGGTACGTTATATACTTACGACAGCATTGGCTCATTTCTTCTCGGCTGTATAATAGAAAAGCTGACAGGAAAAACCTTCCTAGAATATCTTAAGGAAAAAGTACTTCTGAAGATGGGATTTTCTGAGGAAAGCTACGTCCTGCGTGAGCCCGGTGGATATGCTATCGGTGACTCCGGAGTCATGTGCACATCCAGAGACCTTCTTATTTTTTCAAGGCTTATTATGCGTGGCGGAGAATGGGGTGGTATTCAGTACATTGATCGCGAATTTATGGAAAACGCGATAAAAAAGCAAGTATCTAATCACCATACAGGCAGCTTTGATTCATACAATACTCGCGGTTACGGTTATCTTATTTGGAAAACTCATGAGGACGGTTTTTCTCTTGTCGGCATGGGTGACCAGCTTGCAATATGCGATACAGTGCGTGATTTTGTCTTTATCATAACATCCGACAACCAAGCTGAAAAAGCTGCACGTCACGTCTTGTATCACGAATTATATAAGCACTTTTTACCCCAAATATTTAACACGACTCTGCCCGAAAATCATGCATCGTACAAAAAACTTGAAGAATATCTTTCAAAGAGTGAGCTTGTTACACAGAGCGGAAATAGGACATCAGAGTTCGAAAGTAAGGTTTTCGGTGCAAAGTACATTGCAATGGATAATGCTCTCGGAATCTCAGATTTTGAGATTTCCACAAATGACGGAGAGGGTGAGTTGAAATTCACAAAAAGCGGAAAGCCGCTATCCCTCAAATTCGGAATATGCAAAAACAAGTTAACGGCATTTTCGTTTGGAGAGCGAGCAAAATCCGATATGATGGGTATATACATCGAAGGAAGTTATGATTGTGCAGTATCTGCTGCCTGGACAGAGGAACACACATTCGCAATAATGGCACAGGTTATAGACACCTATTTCGGATGTCTTAATGTAAACATTTGCTTCAAGGATGACGGTGCAACGCTTCGTATGACAAGGAGCGGACAGTACGTATTTGATGGAATTGAAGGATTTATTATAGCAAAAAAGGAGAATAGAAAGTGAAAAAGGAAAAGATAGTTATAGCAGTTATCGGATGCGGAAGATTTGCAAAGAATTTTGTTCCTCTCTTCAAGGCGCATCCTGCGGTAAAGAAGGTATACGTATGTGACCTTATTCCCGAAAGAGCAAAGACATATTCTGAAAATTTCGGTGTTGATATAATAGGCAGCTTTGAAGAAGCGCTTGATTCGAGCGAGGTAAACGCTATAGCGATATTCACTCAGCGTACTCTTCACGGTAGCATGGCAATTGCTTCACTCAAGGCCGGAAAGCACGTTTACAGCGCTGTACCCTGCGCAACTGATATCAACGAGATAAAGGAAATCGAAAGACTTGTAAGAGAAACAAGACTTACCTACTCCATGGGTGAGACCGGATACTACAGAGCTCCCGCAATATTCTGCCGCGAGGAATACGCAAAGGGCACGTTTGGAAAATTTGCCTACGGAGAAGCTCATTACAATCATGATATAAGAAATATGGAAGAGAGCTTCAAAAGCTCAGGCGGAGATGAGTGGAGAAAATATGCGGGTGTGCCCCCTATGTTCTACCCTACCCACTCAACTGCCATGATACTCAGCACAATGCCCGGAGTATATGCCACGAAGGTGACGGCATTCGGATATTCCGAAAGCCCGAGAACAGATATCTACGGAACAGACGGACAAAACCTTTATGACAATCCATTCTCAAATACAACAATGCTTCTTCACCTTTCAAACGGTGGTATAGCCAGAATAAGTGAAAACAGATGTGTTGGTTGGCGCGCTCCAGAAACCTACATTTCACAATATTACGGCAGCGAGGGCGGTTATGAGTTCTCAGTAGCAAAGCACCATCTTGCAAAATTCCGCGAGGACGATCCTCACAAGGTCACAATGACGGATGTAACCGATAAGCTCATGCCTCGGGAAGCAACCGAAATGATAAACACCGATTATGCCAATGCAATTCAGGAAATTGCCGATGGCTTCGGATTCAGAATGACCTCCCCCGTACAGCCGACAGAAAGATTGCCAAAGGAGTTTGACGGAATACATAACGGTCACAACGGAACTCATCATTTCCTCATTGACGATTTCTGCCGTGCTTACGAAACAGGAAAGCTGTCTCCGTGTAATATTTGGGAGGTTGCCAGATGGAATATTCCCGGACTTACGGCTCACAAATCGGCTCTTGCAGGCGGTGCTGTGATGGAGGTTGAAGACCTCGGCTGTCCTCCTTCCGATTGGGAAGTGCTTGATTGGAAAACAAAATAACAGCTTATAATGTATCAAAAAAGCTGTAACGTATTATAATGAGTTAGTCAAATAAAAGCTATGAAGGAGTGTACGGCTGTGGGAACAACAAACAAATACAGCGAAGTGCTTTATTCATTACCGAAGGTCGGTACAGCGGCTATAGAATTGTCACATTTTCCAACAAAGCATCAGGCGTTTATCTTCAGGGCGTATGAATATGTAC
>JAZNFI010000141.1:0-2210 GCA_045589075.1 Candidatus Flemingiibacterium sp. | reverse complement strand
GCCGCTGTTATCTGCATTGACGACCGGAACAACTGCGCCACCAACAGCGCAAACATCTGCTGGTTCTACGATTGCGATTATTCCATTTTGGCAGATCCCTCTATCTCCCAAATCGTCTTTGGCGGTCCCCGGTGCAAAGACCACTATCTGCGGGCGCTGATGGCAGGCATTCCCAAGGAAAAAATGGTAATTACCCACGATGTTGCCCACGCAGCAGAGCTTGTGGACACCGAAAAGAGCAAAAACATCTTCGTTCTCTATGACATTTATCACCCGGCAGAGGCCGCGGTAAATAAGAAGATCCTGATGGAAAAAGGAGGGGCGTTATGATCATCGAAGTACTGTTTAACGAAGTCTGCGGTCTTAACGGCGATGCACAGAACGCCGCCTATCTGCAATATGCAATGCCCGATGCGAAAATAATCTACACCTCCCTTTTGGACGAGCCTTATTTTGCGACGGGTCGCCCGGATATGATTCTCATCGGCTATATGACGGAAAATACCCAGCGCCGGGTCATTGAAAAGCTGATGTCTCTGAAACAGCGGCTCTGCACCCTCATTGATGACGGTGTTGTGATCCTGGCTACCGGCAACGCAGGGGAAATTTTCTGCAAGCACATTTCTTATGTAACAGAAAAGCTGGAAACCGAGGGTTTGGGCATTTTCGACCTGACGGTGAAAAACGATTTCTTTAAGCGCTATAACGGCAAGATTCTCAGCCGCTTTGAGGGCATTGAAGTGGTAGGCTTCCGCACCCAGTTCGCCCACATCTACGGCGATAACTCCGATTGCTATTTTGCAGAGGTTATTCGCGGCATCGGTATTAACCCCGACAGTAAATTGGAGGGTATGCGGAAGAATAATCTCCTTTGCACCCATACCGTCGGTCCGATTCTTCCCTTAAATCCCCTATTTTGCGAAAAGCTGATTGCGCTGGCAGGCGGAAATGCAGAAGCCGCTTTCCGGGAAGAAGCCATCGCCGCCTACGAGGAACGGCTGAAAGAATGGAACGATCCGGCTATCCGTTTTGATATGTAAGAGAAAACCCACACCGATTGGTGTGGGTTTTTGATTATCTTATTCTTCTACAACCGGTGTACGAAGATCAATGAGTTCTTGTAATCTTTCGTCAGAGTAATTATGTTCAACACAAGTGATCTGGTGCTTCAGACCTTCGCTTTCGCTGTAATAGTAAGTTCCCCAGGTGGGATCAATGGTCCATACTGTACCATCAATCGTCAGTGTTTTCCAATCCTCGCTTCCGCTAAAGGGAACCGTTGTCTCAATATGCTGGGTAGGTGTTTCTTTTAGGGCATAATATACCTTAGCATTCGTAACACCCATTGCCGTGTCGACTACATAGTAGAGATACCGATACTTACTGTCTACCGCATTCCCTGTCTCAATCTCGGTGGGAACATTCAGCTCGTAGATACCGCGGACGGCAAAGCCCTCATAATCATACTGCTTCAGCTTTCCAAGCTGCTTTTCAACATAAGACAAATCGGTAGCATTATCAACTTTCTGCCAACTGACAGAAATTGCTCCTAAAACTTTACCGAATAACTCCGTTTCCGGTCTGGAATAATTGAGAATCTTTCCGTTAACACCCACCCTGTTTTTACCGGACTTTATTTCGGTTGTGAGCGCATCTTGAAATACAACATACTCGATCTTGGAGCTATCATCCGTGTCATACTCATAGGACAACTTGACTTCCGTAATATAAGCCGGTTTATCGGCTTCTTTGCGCACATAGTATCCCATTGCACCGCCTGTGATTACAAGGTAATCCTCATACTGGTATTGCTTTCCTTCATAAGTGTAATGCGTAAGCTCATATGTACCCTTCAAATTACGCATCTTCTGCCCGCGAATTACATAGCAACCGGACATAGCCGCCAGCAACGCGGCAATAAGCAATACGCTTAAAATCACTTTAATCTTCTTCATATGTTCTACCTCCTTAAATGGAACTGCGGGTTTGGATTATAAATCCTTATTATTTACTATCCCGCAAATACATAATAGTATATTTACTAACATTTGTCAATATGTTTCAGGCAATTTTTAGCAAATTTACAATTTGTTCAAAATTACACATTCCATTATTTTTTGCAAAAACTGAAAATTGGACTTGACAAATCAGCACGGATGGGGTAGTATATTCAAGCGGCGAAAACCGCGCGATGGAGAAGTCGCGTAGCT
>JAZNFI010000140.1:0-13161 GCA_045589075.1 Candidatus Flemingiibacterium sp. | reverse complement strand
CCTTTTGTTCGTGTTTCAAAAGAATTGTCGAGATTTTGTTATCGTTTTCCATTTTCCATAAAGCACTTGCGTGCCTCACTTCCTTTGTACTTCCTATCTCTTGTTGTTCAATTTTCAAGGACCAATTCACTCGCTGCCTCTCGCTCTAACTCGCGGACAGCTTATTTATTCTATCACATCACTCTCCCTTTGTCAAGATCTTTTGTGATATTTTTTAACTTTTGTGAGTGTTGTGCATAACCGTTGCTTTTGGTTCTCGCTTTTTGTGCGTTTTCTACACCTAAATGCGTGTTTTTATCGTTTTTTGGATGATAATTGCTTCTGATGTGTGTCGCATTGATAATTCCCATTCATATAATAAGTTATGTGCCTGTTTGATATGATAACTGCGCGATTTTTTAGGCAACCAAATGGGAATACTCCACAGAAAGGAGGTTATAATAATGAACAATCATCTTGTTCCAAGGGTACACGACCTTTATGACATTGCTCACACCATATCTGCCGAACTGTTCGTGGACGATGCATATCCCTGGGAATTACTTGACTCCATTAGTGATTTCATTATTTCTCTCGGCAAAACACTTGATCCTATACTATATAAGCATCTGGGGGATGATGTATATGCTGCGAGGGATGCAAAAATCGCACCAACGGCCTGCATAAATGGTCCATGTATTATTGATTCCGAGGCGGAAATCCGACACTGCGCATATGTCAGAGGCTCTGTAATTGTTGGAAAAAATGCTGTGGTGGGCAATTCATGCGAGCTAAAGAACTGCATCTTGTTCGACGGCGCTCAAGTTCCCCATTTCAATTACGTAGGCGATTCCATCCTCGGCTTCAAATCTCACATGGGTGCAGGCGCCATAACATCTAATGTTAAAAGCGATAGGTCCGCCGTTGTTGTCAAGGCAGGTAGCGAATATATAGACACCTGTCGAAAAAAATTCGGCGCAATGCTGGGGGACCATGTCGAAGTCGGCTGTAACAGCGTCCTTTGCCCCGGCACGATCATTGGCAGAAACAGCAATATTTACCCCTTGGCGCGCGTGCGCGGCGTGATCCCTTCAGACACCATATATAAAGATGAAGGAAACATCACAAAGAAACACTGATTACCGGAAAGGAATGCATTATGGGAAGACTTTTTGGCACAGACGGTATACGAGGGATAGCAAATGACGGATTAACCTGTGAGCGGGCTATGCAGGTTGGCCGTGCAGCAGCCGAAGTGCTGTCAAGCGGCAGACGCAATCTGCCAACCGTACTTGTGGGAATGGATACCAGAATTTCATCAGAAATGTTGGCTTCGGCACTAACCGCCGGGCTATGTTCTGTTGGTGCCGATGTTATTGACCTCGGTGTAGTTCCAACCCCCGCTGTAGCTTATCTTATCAGCAAGTATAAGGCTCATGCAGGCATCATGATCTCCGCTTCACACAATCCATACGACTATAACGGAATCAAAATTTTTAACGAGGACGGCTATAAGTTGGAAGATGAACTTGAAGATAGAATCGAGTCCATCGTGCTAGACGGAGCACCAACCCCAAGGCTAGCTGCCGCCGCAAATATCGGACGTATAATCCGCGCCCAAGGTGCAGCCAAGGACTACATCGCCCATCTCTGCAGCACTGTACATTGCTCGCTTGATGGTCTCAACATTGCCGTAGATTGTGCAAACGGAGCAGCAAGCCGCACCGCGTCACATCTTTTTGAATGTCTGGGCGCAAATGCCACAATTCTTTCAAGCTCCCCCAACGGCATAAACATTAATGACGGCTGTGGTTCTACACATCTTGAGAACCTACGGTCATATGTTGTGGAACACGGCCTTGATGCCGGAATAGCGTATGACGGCGACGCCGACCGTTGTCTGTGCATTGACAGCGAGGGAAACGACATCGACGGCGATATGATCATGGCTATCATTGCTCTTGACATGAAGGCTCGGGGAAAGCTATGCAGCAATACCGTAGTGGGAACTATTATGAGCAATTTTGGTTTCACTAAATTCTGTGAAAAAAACGATCTGCGTTTTGTTGCCACGAAAGTAGGCGACCGCTATGTTCTGGAAGAAATGCTTCTTGGAAACTACTGCCTGGGCGGAGAGCAATCCGGACACATTATTTTCCGCGATTTTTCAACAACAGGCGACGGGCAGCTTACTTCCATTCAGCTTTTGTCACAGCTCAAGCGCACCGGTGTAAAGCTTTCCGAGGCGGCAAAGGTAATGACAAAGTTTCCGCAGTATATTGTAAATATCCGTGTGTCACCCGAAGCCAAGCTGGCATTCTATACTGATCACGGTGTAAAAGGAATACTCGACGAAGCAAAAAAAGCAATGGAAAACATCGGGAGAGTCGTCGCTCGCCCTTCCGGAACGGAGCCGATTATTAGAATAATGACTGAGGGCGAGAACGCGGAGATCGCAGAGCGCGTTGCTGAGGACACAGCTAATAAAATCAAGGAAAAGCTTGACACCTACAAATAATTCTGCATTTAATAACCGAGTCCGTGTAAATACACAGCCGCGACTGACAATGCGGAAAATTATTGAAACATCGAAAAGATTGGTGCATAAGGCTTTGAAAACACGTCAGTCCAAGGACAACTATGATGTTGAGTTGCTAATAACAAAAAATCCGGATAAAACAAGAATTACAGCAAACACTATTAACGCATGAGCGTAATTTACGGCAAACGCCGTATGGGCAATCGTTCCGCCAGGTACGGTTGCCTTTTATACACATACGGCATCGCAGGAACGGAGATTATTATATATGTGCGGTATCATAGGATACATTGGTAGAGATAATTCAGTAAAACATCTTATCGACGGCCTTCGTGCCCTCGAATATCGCGGATACGATTCGGCAGGTGTAGCTTTCTTTGACGAGAGCGGCAAGCTTAAGTCTGTTAAGGCAGCGGGAAGACTTGAAAATGTAGAAGCAAAGCTCGTCCCTCATCCTGCCTCTCGTATTGGTATAGGACACACCCGTTGGGCAACTCACGGAGCCCCTGTGGATACCAATTCCCACCCCCACGGCACAGTTGCGCTGAAATTGGTACACAACGGTATAATTGAGAATTATTCAGCAATCAAGGATGAGCTTTGCGCTCTCGGTTACACCTTTGAGAGCGAGACTGATACGGAAGTGGCGGCAAAGCTCCTGGACTACTATTATACCCGGGAAAGACTTTCACCGCGGGCCGCAATCGAGCGTCTGACCTCTCGACTTACAGGTTCATGGGCACTTGGGATTTTGTTTTACGACCGCCCCGACGAAATCTGGGCTGCCCGTTTTGGTTCGCCTCTGATCGCAGGAATAGGTGAACACGAAAATTTCATCGCCTCCGATGTTACAGCTATCCTTCGCAAAACAAGAAATTATTACCAATTGGAGGACGGAGACATAGCTCTCGTAACACAAAAAACAGTTTCGGTCTGGAACAACGGAAAGCCGGCAAAGAAGGAACTCAAAACAGCCACATGGGACATCGGGGCTGCCGAAAAAGGCGGTTTCCCTCACTTTATGCTCAAGGAAATAAACGAGGAGCCCACCGTTATTCCCTCAACACTCCATCCCAGAATCGAAGACTGCCTTCCCTGCTTCTCGAAAGACAGCTTTGATACGTCTCTGTTCAAAAAGATTTCCCGTGTACACATAGTGGCGTGCGGTACCGCAATGCACGCAGGTCTTATTGCAAAGGGAGCTTTTAATTCTCTTGCAAAGCTTCCCTGTGAAGTAGAGATTGCATCCGAATTTCGTTACAACGATCCCCTCGTTGGAAGCGGCGACCTTGTAATCATCGTTTCCCAGTCGGGCGAAACCGCCGATTCACTTGCGGCTCTCCGCCTTGCAAAGCAGAAGGGCGCATTCGTTCTTTCTATCGTAAATGTAATCGGTTCTTCAATTGCCAAAGAATCAGATAGCGTAATTTACACGTTGGCCGGCCCGGAAATTGCCGTAGCAAGCACAAAGGCATATTCCGTACAAACCTCGCTTCTCTACCTTATGTCGATAGAGGCGGGGCTTGTGCGCGGCGAGCTTGATCGCGAAAGGGCGAAAGTTCTTACAAATGAGCTTTATTCCCGTGGTCCTGAAGCCGTAGCGGAAACAATTGAGGCCGCCGAGCAGATAAAGGAGCTTGCGGCGATTGCGGCAAAGTCCAACCACCTCTTCTTTATCGGCAGAGGAATGGACTATCATCTTTCCTGCGAGGCTTCGCTTAAGCTTAAGGAGATTTCCTATATCCACAGCGAAGCTTATGCAGCAGGCGAGCTGAAGCACGGTACTATTTCCTTAATTACAGAAGGCGTACCTGTTGTGGCATTCTGCACACAGCCCTCTCTCTTTGAAAAGACCGTATCTAATATAAGAGAAACAAAGGCTCGCGGAGCTGAAACCATCGTTGTCTGCGCCGCTGACACCGAAGTGCCTGCAGGCACAGCCGATCACATTATCCGTCTGCCGAGGATAATGCCTGAAATTGCATTTCTTCCCACGGCAGCGGTTATGCAGCTTTTCGCATACTATGTGGCGGCGGCAAGAGGCTGTGACATCGACAAGCCGAGAAATCTTGCTAAATCCGTAACTGTAGAATAATCTTCATCAAAAAAACGGGTCGCATGACCCGTTTTTGTTTTACTTTTTAAGTTTTGCCTGCGCCTTCAAGCGGAGCGAAGTATCGAGAATTGACTTGCGGAGTCTTATTGACTTGGGAGTTACCTCCATAAGCTCGTCCTCGGCAAGGAACTCGATAGCCTCCTCAAGGCTCATTTGCTTGTGAGGAGTGAGAATAAGCGCCTCATCCGCACCCGAAGAACGGATAGAGGTAAGATGCTTCTTTTTACAGGGATTAAGGGCAATATCTCCAATTTTGGGAGATTCACCAACTATCATACCCTCGTAAACGGGAGTTTGCACGCCAACAAACATCTGACCTCTGTCTTGGGTCTGATAAAGACCGTAGGACGTGGTCTCGCCTGCTTCACTTGCAACAAGCGAGCCAGTGTAGCGGAGTGTTATCTCGCCGCGGAAAGGCTCGTAGCCAGCAAACACCGAGTTGATTATGCCCTCTCCTCTTGTATCTGTAAGAAATTCGCTTCTGTAACCGAACAGACAACGCGCAGGTATGAGATACTCAATTCTCATACGGCTTCCGTGGAGATTCATTTCGAGGAGATCGCCCTTTCGCGCGCCAAGTTTCATAATAACCGTACCCTCGCTTCCCTCGGGAACATCTATCGATACGCGCTCCATAGGCTCGCAGAGCTGGCCGTCTATTTCCTTGTAGAGAACGCGCGGCATGGAGCAGGTAAGCTCGTAGCCCTCGCGGCGCATATTTTCAATGAGAATGGAAAGATGCATTTCGCCGCGTCCTGCCACCTTGAAGCTGTCGGTGGTTTCGCCATCCTCAACTCGCAGGGATACGTCGCGAAGAAGCTCCTTATAGAGTCTTTCGCGAAGCTGACGGGAAGTAACAAATTTACCCTCCTTGCCTGCGAAGGGGCTGTCGTTTACGGAGAAGGTCATTTCAAGAGTGGGGTCGCTGACCTTTACAAACTCAAGAGGCTCCACCGTATCGGTAGCACACACTGTATCTCCGATTGTAACGTCAGCAGCGCCCGAGAAACAAACAATATCGCCCATTTTTGCGCTTTCGACGGGAACCCTCTGAAGTCCGTCTATCTGATAAAGTGAAACTATACGTGTCCGCTTGACCTCGCCGGGGTTGTGGAAGTTTGTGATTGCAACCTCCTGGCCTGCTTTTACAGCACCTCGTTCAATTCGTCCGATGCCGATTCGACCTACATACTCGTTATAGTCGATGGAAGAAACCAGCATCTGAAGCGGCTCATCCGCCTCTCCCTCGGGAGCGGGAATGTATTCAAGAATGGTGTCGAACAGGCACTTTAAATCCTCACCCTTTTCTTCGGGTGTAAGCGAAGCAGTGCCGTCACGTCCGCAGGCAAAAATCATTGGAGAATCAAGCTGCTCGTCAGTTGCATCGAGATCAATAAGAAGTTCAAGTACTTCATCGATAACCTCGTTTATACGGGCATCCGGCTTGTCCACCTTATTTACCACAACTATTACTCTGTGCTTAAGCTCAAGCGCCTTTTGGAGAACAAACCGGGTCTGAGGCATAGGCCCCTCTGCCGCATCAACAAGCAGAAGTACACCGTTTACCATTTTGAGTATACGTTCAACCTCGCCCCCGAAATCGGCGTGACCGGGAGTGTCAATGATATTTATCTTTACGTTTTTATAATGTGCGGCAGTATTTTTTGCAAGAATAGTAATTCCGCGCTCACGCTCGATCGCATTTGAGTCCATAACGCGGTCTTCTGTTTCCTGATTTTCACGAAAAATGCCGCCCTGCTTCAGCATTTCATCAACAAGGGTTGTTTTTCCGTGGTCAACGTGAGCAATTATAGCTATGTTTCTTAAATCTTCACGAATCACTGTGAAATTCTCCTTAAATATAGATTATTCTTATTTTTCACGCTATGTATTTTATTATATCATAAATCAATTTTCTATAAAATAGACAAACTTGCTAATCTTCAGCTTGTTTTATATCGTTTTTTTGATAAGCTCGAAAAAACGATTACATTCTTTAGATTATTGTGAGCAACCATCAAAGTGTGTGTTAAATACAAATTTCTACATATTACCGTTCTTAATCTCAGGAAAATATCTTTGGTTTTGTTGCACTTTGAACAAATTCTCACCCCCCATATTCGCTGTGCTGCGTAAAAAATGTGAGAAAATGCAAGAAATTGAAAAAAACTATTGCAAAGCATAGAAAAAAAGTATATAATAATGCTGTCGGATGATGTATTCGGGAAAAAGCGGACCTATGTCGCGCTTGCCGAAGGAGTAACGCTCTCAGGTAAATGGACCGTTTACGGACGACGCTCTGGAGAAGCTCATTATTTGAGTGCCGAAGGTGTTAATGCTCTCAGGCAAAAGGACAGAGACCAATTAAACGGACTTTTTGTTTCTATACTCAAATTCTCTTCTCTTGGGGTAAGCATTCGCTTAGCCCAATTTTTGTTTTTTCCAAAATTCATTTTAAAGAGAGGAAGGTTTCAAAATCATGGAACAAATCACAAGCATCAACAATGCCATCAACAGCTTTGTGTGGGGCTACGGTGTGTATCTTCTTTTGGTGGTAGGTCTTCTCACCACCGTCATAACGGGAATTTTTCAGGTAACGCACGTAGGGCACTGGTTCAGCGAAACCCTCGGAAAAATGTTCCGCAAGGACGTTTCCGGTCACGTCAAAGGCAAATCCATTTCCCAGTTTCAGGCTCTTTGTACGGCACTTGCCGCAACAATCGGTGTTGGTAACATCGCCGGTGTTGCAACTGCTATCGTTACCGGTGGTCCCGGTGCGGTTTTCTGGATGTGGGTTGCCGCATTCCTCGGAATGATGACAAACTACTCAGAAAATGTTCTCGGCATCTACTTCAGAAGAAAGAACGCAGACGGCGAATGGTCCGGCGGCGCAATGTACTACCTTGAAGACGGTCTTGGAAAAATGAAGTACGGTAAGCCTTTCGGTAAGCCCCTCGCTATTCTCTTCTCCATTTTCGCAATCCTCGCATCCTTCGGCATCGGTGCTATGGGTCAGATCAACAAAATCGTTGTGAATATGGTTTCCGCATTTGAGATAAAGCCCCTTACCGCAGTTGAGCTTTACGAGGGTGTTACCCTTTATCACGTTATTATCGGTGTTATTCTCACCGTTATCGCGGCGCTCATTCTTTTAGGCGGACTCAAGAGAATTGCTAACTTCGCAGAAAAGGTTGTACCTTTTATGGTTGTGTTCTTTGTAATTGGCTCCCTCGTAATAATCGGTATCAACTACGCAGCGGTAGGTAGTGCGTTTGCTTCAATCTTCAAGTACGCATTCACCGTTCCTGCGGCGCTCGGCGGCGTTGCAGGTTCTCTTATCAAGACCGTTATAACCACAGGCTGCAAGCGCGGCGTATTCTCAAACGAAGCAGGTCTTGGTTCTTCCGTAATGGTTCACTCCAATTCCAACGTTATCGAGCCTGTTCGCCAGGGCCTTTGGGGCATTTTTGAGGTATTTGCCGACACTATGATTGTCTGCACAATGACAGCCCTCGTTGTTCTCACCTCTATTGATCTTAACGCATTCACCGTGGAAGGCGGTACAGCAGGAATCAATGACGCAACCCTTGTTGCTACCGCTTTTGGCGAGCATTTCGGTGCTTTTGGTGAGGGCTTCGTGGCAATCGCAATACTTCTCTTTGCATTTACCACCGTTCTCAGCTGGGACCACTACGGTTCAAAAGCGTGGGAGTATCTGTTCGGCGTTAAATCCATCGTTGCGTACAGAACTATTCACCTTGTAACTATACTCCTCGGCGCGCTTCTTACCTCTTCCCTTGCTTGGGACATTTCCGACACATTTAACGGTCTTATGATGATCCCCAACCTTATCGGTGTAATCGCTTGCTCCGGTCTTGTTGTAAAAATCACAAAGAACTACAAGAAACGCAAGCTGGGCAATAACAAGGAAGACATCGAACCGATGATTTCTGCAATTCCCGAAATTCAGGCAGAGCAGGCAGCTGCTCTTAAAGAACAGCAGCAGTAATTATAAAGGCAAAACCGCCACTTTTTGAGTGGCGGTTTTTATTTTTGCTTATATCTTTATTCTTTCAACAGAAGTTACTTTTTGGCTGTCTTTGTCAATGGAAAATATAACACCGTCAACCTCTATATCTCCCTCGGCAAGCTCGAATTTGACGGGGAGCTTCATGCGGAGCTTTTCTATAATGATGTCCGCACGCACGCCCAGAACCCCATCGTTTGGGCCTGACATTCCAAGGTCGGTAACATATCCCGTTCCATTAGGGAAAATCGTCATATCTGCCGTAGGAACATGGGTATGTGTTCCGAAAACTACGTTGATTCTGCCGTCAAAATAACGTCCGAGAGCGATTTTCTCGCTGGTTGCCTCGGCGTGAACGTCAAGCACCGCGAAATCGTACCGCCCGGATTCTCTTTCAAGTATTCGATCTACGGTAGAAAAAGGACAAGAGAGACTTTCTAGGTATATAGTCCCCATCACGTTGATAACCAGCACCCTATATCCGTCTATGTTTACAACAGTAAACCCATTTCCCGGTGTACCTACGGGATAGTTCGCTGGGCGCACCAAAACCTCGCTAGATTCAAGATAAGGACGAATCTCGCGCTTTCTGAAAATGTGGTTTCCGCCGGTCAAAACATCACAGCCTGCAGAGATAAGTTTATCCGCGCAAAAAGGATCAAGCCCGTTTCCCGAAGCCGCATTCTCTGCGTTGCAGACTACCATATTTATGCCGTTTTTCTGCCTGAACGCCCAAAGCTTTTCGCTTATATATTTGACCGCAAAAGGTCCTACAACGTCACCAAGAGCCAATATTCTGAATTGATTGTTCATCAGAACCTCCGACAGTTATTTGTTCTTTATTTTGTCCCAATACTGTTTTGCCGCCTGCTCGCTTTTGTTTTCACCATACTCGTAATAATGGCGACTCACAAGCTCGTTTGGCAGGTACTGCTGGTCTACCCATCGGTTCGGATATTCGTGGGGGTATTTGTAGCCCGAGAAATTGGGACTGCGAAGGTGCTTCGGAATCTCCTGTCCGCGGCCTTCGGATATATCCTCCGTTGCAGCCGCAAGTGCGCTGTATGCGGTATTGGATTTTGGTGCTGTCGCAAGCATGATCGCCGCATTTACGAGAGGTATGCGTCCTTCGGGAAGCCCAAGCTCCCTTGCACTCTCCACGCATGAACGGGTGATGACAGCCGCCATGGGGTAGGCAAGCCCTATGTCCTCGCTTGCAATAACCTGAAGCCGCCTGCAAGCAGATTCAATGTCGCCGCCCTCAAGAAGTTTTGCAAGGTAAAATACAGCCGCATCAGGGTCGCTTCCCCTTATTGACTTTTGAAGGCAGGAAAGAAGGTCGTAATGAACATCTCCTGCGCGGTCAAAGTTACCCAGCACCTTTGGAGTAAATCCTTTGATAAGCTCCACCGTAATTTCATTGTTCCCTGTTAGTGCAAGATAAAACGCGTTTTCAAGAAGGCCTATACTGCGTCTGACGTCACCTGCACCGGCACCTGCGAGAGTTTCAAAGGCCTCGGGTGAGCACTTTACAGAGCTGCGCTCTTCCTCATTCAGCTTTTCAAGAATCCGGGAAAGCGCGCGTACAATCTCGCTTCTCGTAACGGGTTTGAATTCAAACACCGCCGAACGTGAAATTATAGCGTTATAAACGTAAAAATATGGGTTCTCTGTCGTGGAAGCAATAAGGGTAATACGACCGTCCTCGATATATTCAAGCAGAGATTGCTGCTGTTTTTTGTTGAAATACTGTATTTCGTCAAGATAGAGCAGTATTCCGCCGCTCCCCATAAGCGTTCCCGTTTCCTCGATAACCGCCTTAACATCCGCAAGTCCTGCTGTCGTGGCGTTGAGTCTGCGAAGGGTCATGCCCGACCTCTCGGCTATAATATTCGCCGCCGTGGTCTTGCCCGTCCCAGGTGGGCCGAAAAATATCATATTGGTGATGTGCCCTGATTCAACCATGCGGCGGAGCACTCCGTTTTTTGAAACAAGGTGCTCCTGACCGACCATATCGTCAAAGCTTGTGGGCCGCACTCTGTCGGCAAGCGGTCTTGACATAATTTTATCCTTTCAGCTTTGGATTGTCTTAGCGATTAATGCCGGTGTTTCCGCCGGTCATCGCAGGAACAGATTCAATATACACACTTCGTGACGGCAAGGCAATGGACAAGCCCATTTCTCTTATGATTCCCAAAATGGCAAAATTCACATCTCCGCGTCTTGCAGCCGCCTCGCCCGCATCTCCGTTTAACGTGAAGAATCGAACCGAAATCTCAAATGCGTTTTCTCCGAAATTTGCAAAGCCCACAGCAATTCCTTCCTGTCTAATATCGGTACGGGATTTAAGCATACCGTCTATTCTTGCAATAAGCTCCTCAAGCTGTGCACTGGTGGCATCATATGTTACCCCTACCGTAAGCAATATGCGGCGGCGATCAATTTTCGTCCAGTTTGTTATAATCGTATCACTCATTGTCTTGTTCGGTATTATCACAAGAGAATTGTCAAGGGTCCGAATGCGCGTGGAACGCATACCCATCTGCTCTACAGTACCTGCAACACCTGCTATTTCGATATATTCACCTATATCAAACGGGCGGTCAAGCATGACCGTGATACTTCCGAAGAGATTTGCAGCTGTATCCTGTGCGGCAAGCGCAAACGCAATCCCACCGATAGAAAGCCCAGCGATAAGGCTTGTAATATCGCTTATCCACACCTGCAGCACACACAAAGCGCCAAGCACAAATATGATAGCCTTTGCTGCTGTACAAATATAACCTGTGGCAAGACTGCCAATATGCGCGTCCGTCCTTGAGGTCCTCTTGTTAAGCGCCTTGCGAAGATATACCGTGGAATTTGCAACAGCCCAGAAAACGGCAGCTATCAGTAACGTTTCGACAGTTTTAAAGACAATGGTGGAAAATGTGCCGCCAATGGAAAGAACCGCGGAGCAAATATAGATAGCTAATGTGATAACCACAAGTCTGATTGGGCGATCTATGATACCGAGAAGCGTATCCACCCAGGATTCAGAACCGTCACTCTTTGCGGTTTTTTTCTTTATAAGATTGAAGATGCATTTGCTTATGAAGCCTTTAAGAAGGAGGGCCACTGCAATGATTACAACGCAGAGAAGCAGCTTCCATAGCCCCACAGCCATAAATTCCATCAGAAAATCTCTGAATGTGTTAAGCATTCCGAGAAAAATACTCTCTGCACCGCTCGAAATAGCGTTCATGATGATATACCTCTTTTCCTAAAATGAATGTTACTGTGATTTCGCCGCCTTTACCGCGGCATCGAAAAGCTCCATATCCTCACAAAGATTTGCAAGTCTGAAGCGAAGTTCACCGTGCTGTCTTACCTCATCGTCACCGTTTGCAAAGAAATCACCGGGACCGCGTTCACCAAGATCGAATTGGGCTATCTTGTATCCGTCATATGTGGTTCTCATAATTTCAAGTCTGTCCCTTGCCGGAGTTCCCTCCTTAGCGTCGGAAACCAGAATACAGTATGATTTTGCTGTGCCCCTGCCCACTCTTCCTCTCAGCTGATGAAGCTGGCTCAGCCCGAACCTTTCCGCACTCTCTATAACCATAACCGAAGCGTTCGGGACATCTACTCCGACTTCAATCACGGATGTGGCCACGAGGATGTCTGCCCTGCCTGCTGCAAAAGCATCCATGTTGAACTGCTTGACATCGTTGAGCTGCTTGCCATGTACGACCGCTGTCTTGTAATCAGGGAACGGGAATTTATTCATGATATCCTCGGCGCCTGCCTCAAGGCTTTGATAGTCAAGCTTTTCGGTTTCATTTATCAGCGGGTATACAACGAAAACCTGCCTTCCCAGGCCTATCTGCTCTTTCATGAATCTGTAAAGTGCCGGACGTTTGCCTTCAGTGGCATGGATAGTCTGCACCGGCTTTCTTCCAGGAGGAAGTTCGTCGATGACTGATACGTCAAGGTCGCCGTACAGGGTCATTGCCAGTGTCCTTGGAATAGGAGTGGCTGTCATCACGAGAACGTGCGGCGGGGCACCGGCTGACGATTTCCTCCAGAGTCTGGATCTCTGCTCAACTCCGAAGCGGTGCTGCTCGTCGATAATGGCGAGACCAAGATTCCGGAATACCACATTATCCTCCAGAAGGGCGTGTGTGCCGACTATTATTCCGATGGATCCGTCTTCCAGACCTTGGTGTATCTCTCTTCTTTCCTTTGTCTTGCTGCTTCCGGTGAGCAGGGCTGACCTCACTCCGGCTGGTTCGAGGAACTTCTGTATATTCTTGAAATGCTGTTGTGCAAGGACCTCTGTCGGAGCCATTATGCATGCCTGATATCCGTTGCCGATGGCTATCAGCGCTGTCAGTACCGCCACCATTGTCTTTCCGCTTCCTACATCTCCCTGAAGCAGGCGGTTCATCTGTCGGCCGCTTTTCATATCGTTGCGTATTTCGGTGATAACCCTTTTCTGAGCCCCTGTAAGAGGGAAGG
>JAZNFI010000139.1:0-38823 GCA_045589075.1 Candidatus Flemingiibacterium sp. | reverse complement strand
TAGGTCAGATTTCTGTAAATGACGAATTGAGCAAATCTCTACTTTCTTCCCTATCCGGTCAAACAGCTGTGCCTACACCGGAACCTGTGGCAGCAAATACCCATAACTCACCTGACTCTGATACGAATATGGGCATAACAGAGTATGAGATGGTTTTAAAGCCCACTCCATCAGACAACGGAAGCTGTCAGCAAGAATCTTATCTTGAGGTCATTCCTCCTGCTCTTGACCGGAAACTTACTGCAAGTCGGGGTGCACCTGTGGATTCACAAAAAATGTTTCTCGGTGATATTCCATCCGAAATTGACTCTCAGCCCAACTTTTCAAGACAAAATGATTCTGTATGCTATAGTCCCCTTGAAAATATCAGCCACTACTCTGAACAATCAGGCAATCCCCAAAATTACGTCCTCACAAAGGAATTCTATACTCCGAAACAAAGCGATCTCGGAGACATGCCAACATCACCCTCACAAAAATCAACAACGGTCCCCGAGTACAAGATTATCGGTGAAGCATTTCTATCTTACATCATTATTGAAGTATACGATAAAATCATGCTCATAGACAAACACGCTGCTCATGAGCGCATCCTATACGAAAATCTGAGAGAGAATATGAAGCGAAAGCTTGATTCGGGTGAGCCTCCCATGCAAATGCTTCTCACTCCTATCACTCTTGAGCTCACCTCTCACTATGTGGAGACAACTGTAGAGTATGAGGAAGATATAAAAGCAATTGGATACGATTTTACAGTGGAATCTACACACAAGCTAAGTATATTTGCAATCCCCGCCGATTTGTCGGTGACAGCCGCAAGAGATGTATTTGAAACAGTCATTGACAGACTTTCAAACGGTACGGGAAGTGCATATACCACAAGAGAAATAGTGTTTGAAAAGGCACTGTATCAAGCGGCATGCAAGGCTGCTGTCAAAATTGGCAGAGAGTATTCATCGGAGCATATAAAATGGATATGTGACAAACTGCTCAGTCTTGACGACATCAAGGTGTGCCCCCATGGACGCCCCGTAGCATTTGAAATGACAAAATCAACCATTGAAAGACAATTTAAGAGAACATAATCATTCTGGAAGGAAACAAGCAATGTTTACACTCATAAAGCAAGAAGGAAATGCACGCCGAGGACAGTTTGAAACCGTTCACGGCACCATACAGACCCCCGTTTTCATGAACGTTGGCACCTGTGCCGCAATAAAAGGCGGCATATCAACGGTGGACCTTAGAGAGGTCAACTGTCAGGTGGAATTATCAAACACCTACCATTTGCACCTTCGTCCGGGTGATAAGCTCATTGCCGAAATGGGCGGCATCCATAAGTTTTTTAATTGGGACAAGCCTGTACTTACAGATTCCGGCGGATTTCAGGTGTTCTCCCTTGCCCAGCTTCGCAAAATCACCGAGGAGGGCGTAAGATTCGCCTCTCATATCGACGGCGCGCGCATATTTATGGGGCCCGAGGAAAGTATGCAGATACAGTCTAACCTCGCCTCTACCATTGCAATGGCGTTTGACGAATGTATCGAGAACCCGGCACCCTATAAGTACGTTAAGGACAGCATTGCGAGAACCACACGCTGGCTTGAAAGGTGCCGTAATGAAATGGACAGACTCAACAGTCTTGAAACCACCATTAATAAAAATCAGATGCTTTTCGGTATCAACCAAGGCTCAACATATGCCGACCTGCGCGTTGAGCATATGAAGCAGATAAGGGAGATTGAGTGTAATGGATATGCAATCGGCGGACTTGCAGTTGGCGAGTCGGCAGAAGAAATGTACGAAACCATTGACGTGGTTGAGCCTCATATGCCCAAGGATAAGCCCCGTTATTTGATGGGCGTCGGCACTCCCTGCAACATTCTTGAGGCGGTGCACCGCGGTATCGACTTCTTTGACTGCGTAATGCCCAGCCGCAACGCCCGCCACGGAAATATTTTCACCTGGCACGGCAAGATGAACCTGCTTAATGAGAAATACGCAAAAGACCCCCGTCCCATTGACGAGAACTGCGGTTGCCCTGCCTGCCGCCATTATAGCCGTTCATACATTCGCCACCTTTTCAAGGCGAAGGAAACTCTCGGCATGCGCCTTGCGGTTCTGCACAACCTTTATTTCTATAACGAGCTTATGCAGAAAATAAGAGATGCCCTTGACGCAGGAGAATACGAGAATTTCTACCGCTATTACCGCGAGATTCTCGGCGAACGGAGTCAGAATTAGTAAACAAAAAGATCACCTGCCACTTTTGTGACAGGTGATGATTTTTTATTAGAGACCCGCCTGCATAGAGTAGTTGGGCGCTTCCTTTGTAATATTAATGTCGTGGGGGTGGGATTCACGAAGACCTGCGCCGGTGATACGAACGAACTGTCCTCTCTCCTGAAGCTCTGCAATTGTGGGACAGCCGCAATAACCCATGCCGGCTCTGATACCGCCGAGGAGCTGGAAAACGGTGTCTGCAAGGGGACCCTTGTAAGGAACTCGTCCCTCAACGCCTTCCGGAACAAGCTTTCTGGAGTTTTCCTGGAAGTATCTGTCCTTTGAGCCCTTTTCCATAGCCGCAAGAGAGCCCATTCCGCGGTAAACCTTGAACTGACGTCCCTGATAGATTTCGGTAGTTCCGGGGGATTCTTCACAGCCTGCAAACAGCGATCCTATCATAACAACACTGGCACCTGCCGCAAGAGCCTTTACAAGGTCGCCCGAATATTTAAGACCACCGTCGGCGATAACGGGTATGCCAGCCTTCGCCGCCTCGCAGGCAGCATCGTAAACTGCGGTAATCTGGGGAACACCGATACCTGCAACCACGCGTGTAGTACAGATAGAACCGGGGCCGATACCAACCTTAATGGCGTCAGCACCTGCCGCGATAAGGTCACGAGCCGCTTCTGCTGTAGCTATATTTCCTGCGATAACCTGCGCTTCAGGGAATGCCGCCTTTATCTTCTCAACGCAGGAGATAATGCCCTTTGAATGTCCGTGTGCAGAGTCAAGCACAAGGAAGTCTGCCCCAACGGCAAGAAGTGCACCTGCACGCTCAAGCACGTCCGCGGTAACTCCGATAGCCGCACCGCAGAGGAGTCTGCCGTTCGCATCCTTGCAGGAGTTGGGGTACTTGGTAGCCTTTTCAATGTCCTTAATGGTGATAAGACCGCAAAGTATATCGTTTTTATCAACGAGTGGAAGCTTCTCAATTTTGTTCTTTCTGAGAATCTCCTGCGCCTCGTCAAGGGTAGTGCCAACGGGAGCGGTAATGAGATTTTCTTTGGTCATAACCTCGGAAATCTTCATCTGGTGGTTATCAAGGAAACGCATATCACGGTTGGTGATAATACCGATAAGGCGCTTGTTTTCGTCGCAAATCGGCACGCCGCTTATCTTGTATTTACCCATAAGCTCATCTGCTTCCCAAACATAGTTGTCCGGTGCGAGATAGAAGGGGTTGGTAATAACGCCGTTTTCGGAACGCTTAACCTTTTCAACCTCATCAACCTGCTTTTCAATAGGCATATTCTTGTGAATAACGCCGACGCCGCCCTCACGTGCAATTGCAATAGCAAGACGGGATTCTGTAACGGTATCCATGGCGGCACTCATCATGGGAATGTTGAGCTTTATCTTCTTTGTAAGATGCGTTTCAAGAGAAACCATATTAGGTGTAACGTCACTCTTTGCAGGAATTAGAAGAACGTCGTCAAAGGTAAGACCGTCTTTAAGAAATTTTTCTTGGAAGTTGCAATTTACCATAGCATTCACCCGCCCGCACAAGGGGGCTTCCTTTCGCATTTTTTAGGAAAAAATATTTTTTAATATTATACCCGATTTCCGCGTTTTTGTCAAGTAAATTTTTTATGCACAAGTCTATAAATAATTAGTCAATCTGTCAAAGAAAAAATCAGAATAAAACAAGCACTTTAATATAAAAGTGCTTGTTTACTGTATGTGTCATTAAGTAACCGGCGGTTTGGTTTAAGCTGATATTGGATATAGCTTTAAAATAACACACCGAAACGAGACAGCCTTGAGATTAAATCATTCATATCCCCATCCGAGAAAACAGTTTCTGACCTGCCTCATCAAGTCGGGTGAAATCCATTGCGCCGGAATATATCTTTTCAAGCTCATTGTGAGCCCGTGATGCGAGGGAGAGCTTATCCTGCGCTTCCGAAATCAGTTCACGAAGGGCTTTTTTGATTACTCTGCGACGGTGACGGTCCATTTGACCAAGCTTATCTCTGTCAAGAAATCTCGCCATATTGATAATGCGGCAATCACTGCGCTCTGTGCGTGAAACAACAGAGAGTGAAAGCTCGGGGAATCTTACAGCCTCGCTGTATTCAGGAAGCAGCGGCATAAAAGCCCGTTCAACAGAAAGTCCGTGTTCCTTCGCAGTTCTTACGAGCACATCAAACAAAAGCGGTGAGCTGTCCATAATATCAGTAACTGAGTAAATAACATCTGTATCAGAGAATGAATCGTAGTATACAACACCTTTTGAGGATATAGCAGAAAGAGCGATCTCTCTGTATCTCCCCTCTCCGGTCTTGATTTTTTTCTCACGCATACGACACAAAATAAGCCGCTCACACGCACTGTAAAGCTTGGCTTCAAGTATAGCACCGCGAGTCTCGTCTATAAGTGAGCCGTAAATTATTCCCGAAGCGGCAAGAGACCTTGATGCATCTTTATAATAGATACTTTTCCTTGAAGCCAGCTTAAGAACCGTCTTTTTTTCTCGCGTCAGTATATCCTCACAAAGATACTCACCGAGATTAACTATCTCATCAATAGCACCAGGAAATTTGGGGTCTGTAATATGAGGTGCAGTACCGTCTATCATGGCATACTTTATACCGTTATCGAAGCACATAATAATTCCGTCAAGGGAATCCGGGTCGGAGGAACAGTAAAAATACTCAATTGCAGCGCCTTTTTTCTCCGCTCTTGCTGCTGTTTTTTTCATGAAAGTACTTTTTCCCGTACCGCACCCACCCTTGATTATGTAGGTACGCGTAAATTTACAGGGATCGAATATATCATCAAACCGCGAGACAAATCCGTAAGCTGTATTTGCAGCGGCAAAAAATTTTTGCAAACAACATCAACCTTTCTTCGGGAAAGTCTCCCGTAATTTAAGTTTATGCGAAAGGTATTCTATGTGTGAAATACAAAAAAGCACTCCTGCCGTTCAAAGTCCGGCAGGAGTTTTTTCATTATCTCGTTTCGTTTATGTAGATGGAAACACGGCTCTGAATGTGCTTTACCGTGTCGTCAAGGCTCTGCGTGCCTGCAAAGTAAGGTGCAAGCTCCTCGTTTATAATGTCGTTCATATCACTGTCTTGTCTGGCAACCACGGTAGTACCGCGAATAAGCTCCAGCATGGTGTCAACCTGTTCTTTCGTTAAAGGAATTGAATAGGGGTCGTTCCAAACGCCGCCAAAGCCGTCCTCCGTACCGTCGTTTATGATAATGTCATCTTCAACAGAAGGCTTGTCAATGATAGCATCCTCGACAGCAGGCTCGTCGGCGATTTCCACGGTTTCAACATCGATTTCATCGGTCACTTCAACGTCGGAAGCCTCAACCTCTACCGCAATTTCGGGCAGTCCCACAGCAGCTACAGCCACGTCTACTGCCACTGCCACATCATTTCTTATAGCAGGCATGGTAACAGCACCGCCCACCATAGCGTCACTGTTATCTTCGGGGGGAGTCATTGCAATCTCCGCCATTTTTTCGATAGCAGGGATATAAAGTGGGATTCCGTTTGCAGGATATTCCCAATAGTTATACTGATCATTATAGTAAGGCATCTGATTTTCAGGCTCAAGGAGAATCTTTATAAACTGCCATGCGCCCTCCTTGAAGTCGGAATCCGCACCGATAGCGTATTCCTCGTAAACCTCAATAACCGCACCGTTACCGCTGCTCTGTGGGAATCCCACAAATACGGGCTCGGCATTAAAGGTGTAGTTGAGCATATTCTTGTAACTGGAACTTATATCGTGGATATAAGTCTGGGCAAGAAGAACGCGGTCTTCCTTGAATCTTGCATCGTATTCCTGCCAGAAGCTGGGGTCGTTGGTTTCACCCGTTTCCCATATGCTCTGCTCGGGCATAGATTTGGCAATTTCAAGAAGTGTGCGGAATTCATCGGAATCGAAGCTGCAAACTCCCGTTGCATCGTCGATAAAATTGTCACGGCAGAACATCATAAACATCTGCACGAAATTAGAACGGCTGTAATCGTAGTCAAACATACGCATATCGGGGTGCGCCTCGGAAAATTCCATGAAGTCAGAGAGATTCCAGCCTACAAGGTCTTCCCCAAGCGCCTTCTTTGCGGCAAAGGTGTAAATATTCACCGAGGGAACTATAGTGACAAGCTCGCCGCCGTATTCAAACGCCTCGAAGATGTTTTCAAGATAATCGCTTCTCTTAAAGTCGGGGTCAGCGTCCATAAGCTCGTACATATCGGCAAAAACGCCTCGTGCGGCATAGGTACTGTAGGGCATTTCGGAGTTAAGCATAAAAATGTCGGGGATATTGCCCGTAATTATGTCGGAGCTTAACTTTTCAATGCCTGCACTGTAATTATCCTCGTTGTTGAAGCGCGAATAATCGTCAATTGTGATTCTGTAGGTGTCGTTTGCCTTGTTGAACTCAATTACCCTGGTGCGCAGAGCGTACGAAGCGTAGTTTACAGCAAGACGAAGCATTTTCTTTTCCACAACCTCGTCATCGGGCACGCGGTCGATAAATGCCGCAGCCATTTTCTGTCTTACACCGCTTCTGTCTCGTAACACAAGGAAGAATCTGTCCGCCGATAAAGGGATTATGGTGCTTATGTCGTTGCCGTTGATGTCGGAGTTAATGAAGTTTACCACCTCAACCTTTTCTCCGCCGCCAAAGCTGCAGCCCCAGAGTGAGGAACGGTCGTTATAGTAATAATCGTAACCGGGACCGAGAATCATATTGTAGTAGTTGCTTTCAGCAATATCAAAAGTATCACCAAGCTTTCCTGCACTAGCGTCAAGCTCATAAAGCTGCACGCCGTAGTGGTCTTCGGTGTATTCGTAGATTGAAACATAGAGCTTGCCGTCAATGGTCATAAGATTTTCAATATTCGAATTGTCGGGATTCGGAGATTCAATCTTCCCTACTGTGCCGTCAGGAGAAAGAGTGCGAATACCGTTCCAGGAAGCAAGCACGAGAGTGCCGTCTGGAGTAACAGCCATTCTGTTTATGTAGAAGCCCATATTAATGTCTTCCTCGGGAAGGTTAAGAGGCAGGGTTTCAAACTCGCCGTCTCGGTAAACGATAACCTCATAGCTCTGACTGTACATATCCTCACTGTAGCTGTACTTTTCAAGGGCGAAATAGAGTGTTCCGTCGTCAGTAGCGGTAAAGGAGTTAAGATTTGCACCGCCGTTCTCGTGCTGCTCGGTAAAAGGAATCTCCAGCTTTTCAATAAAAGAGCCGTCTGTGAGGCTGAACTTTGCCACGAAATACGAGGGCATATAAGTTTCCAGGTCGTATGTATAAACCAAGGCGTTAAGAATATCGCCGGTCTTTACATAGCTGTTAAAATTCACGTTGTCGCCTGCAAACTCCTCCGGAAGCTCGATTCTCGTTTCGCGGAAAACATTCTGTGGCTTTGTAGCCTCGCCGTCGCCACCGCATGAGGAAAGCGAAGCGATGCCAAGGAGCATACATACAAGCAGTGAAAGTGAAATTATTCTTTTCATTGGGGGTCTCCTTTTATTGATGATTTTAACTGTTTTTTATATTCTCTGTGCTGCTTTATATCCCGAAGTCTTTTATTTAAAAATTCTCGCACACGGGAAATAAGAATACGGCGTTTTATGTAGAGAATTATAATCTCCAAGGCTATAATAAGGACGATTATAACCGTAGGAACAAGGCTAAAGATGTAAATAAGCGCGGCGCGGTTCATAAGCTCCATAGCCGTGTTTTCATAGTATGGGTAAACAACGGAATCAGTGCGTACACCGTGTTCGGAGAATGAGGCAAGATGCGCACGCAAGCTCTCATCAGAAAAACGGGAGCTGTTTTCAACAAACACCGCCTTGCCGTCGGGTACGCCGAGAGAATCTGTAAAAATATCAAGTGCAAACCCGTCTATGGGGTTAGGTAAGAGCAGTTCAGCCGCTGTTATGGAGATGTCGCCGAAAAGCTCCTCAGCGAGTGAGTAGGATATGAAAATTCTCGCCTTGCCGCCGTAGTATTTATTGTAGTCGCCATCCCTGCCGCTTTCTGTAACTGCACTTATATACACGTCACGTCCGTTGAGAGTAAAGGACCGCCCGACGACATCATAAGAGCCAAAAAGCTGCCAGGCAAGGTCATTGTCGATAACAACACAGTCGTTAAGCATGTCGGTGGTGCTGAAATAGTAGCCCGACAGAAGCTTCATTGGGTGGAAGATAAAATAATCGCCGCCAACAGCACAAACCCTTACTGAAATGCCGCTCTTTACAGCCTTTCCCCACTTATCTTTAAGCGAAACCGCGCCGTCCGTTTCGGCAGAATAGCAATATGCGTAAATCCGCGCGTCCTCATCTGCGGCTGAAATAGACGCATCAATGAGAGCCGCATCAATGGACGAGGTAAAGCTCCTCTCCATATTCTCGCGGCGAAGTCCAGCATCGGGATTCATAAACGCCGAAAGCTGTGCGTAAGGCGTGCCGTCGGTCGCCCACCGCTTCGTGGCGTTCTGACTTTCAAGGCTTCCTGCCACATTACAGATGCAAACGGTGGAAACTATGATTGAAAGCAGGCAGACGAGGGTGATGATACCTAAAATTATCTGAAACTTTTTCATGTTAATTTTCCGAAAGTCTTACCTGATTACCGTTTGTAATGGGAGTTGAAGATGTGGTAATTCTAAACTCGCTTCCCATAAGACCGCTGACGGCAGAGTTAACGTCGTCGCTTGCCATCACCTCAACATCATATCTGCGTGCCGTGTAACGGTTTCCGAGAGGAGTGGATTTAGCCTCAACCACAAGCACGAACTTTCCGTTGTTGTCCTCGCGGATTGCGGAATTTGGAACGATAGTGTCGTAGGTCTGACCCTTTTCCCCAATAGTTAATTGAAGGCTCTGACCCTCGTAAATCTCTCCGGTCAAGGAGATAACGGCTATCTTCTGCGTGCCGGGATTCTTGGGGTCGTTGCGGAGTGCTGTAATGGTTCCCTTAACGTCTGACCACCAGAGATTTGTTATCTCAACCGAATCGCCAACCCTTATGCGGCGCGACTGTTCTGTGGTAACGGGCACTTCGCAGGAATAACCAAGCTCGGTTACGATAATTTCACAAAGGGTCTGCCCTACCGTGGTTTCAGAGCCGGTCGTAACCGTAAGATTTGCCACTTGACCTGCTATGTTGGAAACAACCTTTGCGTCGGTGGAATTTTCCTCGTATTTTTTCACAAGCTCACGCTGTTTTGTAAGCTCCTCGGTAAGCTCTGCGAGGTCGAGTTCAGCAACCTTGGCGTCAATGCCTGCCTGTGCAAGCCTGCGAGAGTATGAATGTTTGAGCCCTGCAAGCTCTTCGGTAAGCGACTCAACAAGCTCACGAAGGTCCTTTTCGCTCATTGTGCCGCCATTATCGTCAAGCTCATCTTTTATCTTTTCAAGACGCTCCGACAGTGCCTCTGCCTTTGCCTGAAGTTCTTCAAGAACAACCTCGTGGGATTCTATGGTGGAAAGGCTGACAAGAGACTCATATTCGCTCTTTGATTCGGCAAGCTCGCTTTGTGCATCGCCATAGCTCTCATTTGCATATTCAAGCTCTGCACTGGCTTCGGAAAGCTTCTTTTCAGCAGCTTCATAAGCAATAATTGCGGATTCTGCGCCTGCCAGCTTCCCTCTCTGCGACTTTAATTTTTCAAGCGCCGCCGTATCATCTTCAAGACCGCGCTCATATGTAAGAGTCATGGCATCAATTTGGGGTTGAAGCTCGGCTTTCCTTGTCTTGTAGGCTGCCTCGGCAGCATCCGCCTTATCTCTTGCCGCTTTCATTTCGGCATAGGTCACTTCTTCAAAAAGTCCGGAGTTGTAATCGGCTTCAATTACTCTGAAGCGGTTGTGGGCATCGTTCCAAGCGTCATCGAGCGCCTCAAGCTCATCTTCAAGCTTGCTTACGGCAAGCTCGAAATCCTCCTTCTTGCGGCGCATGGACTTTTCAAGCTCTGCAATCTGCTCGTCAAGGGCTTCAAGGTCTGCACCGCCTGACGAGATAGAATCATAATCCTTTTTAGCAAGGTCGAAGTCCTTCTTTGCCGCATCCCTTGCCGCTTCGGCATCTTCTCTTGCCGCCTCGCATTTTTCATATGCTTTAAGTGCCGCGTCATACCTGATTTTCGCCGCCGCGAGACGTGTCTCTGTACTCTCGCCGGTAAGCGAAGCACCTGCCGCGCCGCCCTCAAGCTTGCCTATCTCACGGTTGTAGGTTTCAATAAGCTTATTATTCGCCTTTATCTCGGCTTCGAGAGCTTTTTTCTCGCTTTGAAGCTCGGAAATAATCCCGCTCCCCGTGGTCATTCCTTTAAGCTTCGCTTTTGCCTCGTCAAGCTCCTCTTGCTTGTTTCTTATTGCAAGCTCATCCTGATAGAAGTCCTCGCCAAGCTTCATGGTAGCAAGCAAATACTCGCGTTCAAGAGAAGCAAGCTGCGCTCTTGCCGCTATAAGCTCTGCCGATTCACCGTCGTCAAGATAGAACAACACGTCACCAATTTGAACGTTCTGTCCCTCGCGTACAACCACCGATTTTACCTTTCTCGACTCCTCTATTGTAATCTTCTGCTTTGAGTTAGCCTCGGCATTTGCACTAACGCGGAGCTTTGCGGTTATGTTTCCGCTCCCGGCGTACTGTGCCGCTACCTCGGGAAGCGAGCGGTTCATGATGGTGTTTGAAAAGAATGTGAGTATAAGCATGACCGTGAGAAATATAATGAGTACGGTCTTTATAATGCTTCTGCGTTTTGCGGATGCTTCCATAATTTTTCTCCCTATGTTATGTACTTGCTATCCCTTGATAGCTCCCTGATATGCAATTCCCTCAACAAGGTAATCCTCGCTGTAAAGGAAAATAAGTATTGACGGTATCATATAAACCGCCGCTACAGCGAATGCAAGCCCCACATCGTTCGTGTTGACCTGCGACAGGAACACGGACAACGGGTAATAATCCTCGCCCGTGGTCTTGAACATAATGAGAGGCTGTTCAACCATGTTCCAGCAGTCGATGAATATGAGTATCGCCACCGAATAAAGGGTGCCCTTGCAAAGAGGAAGGTAGATTCTCGTGAAAATCTGCATTTCCCCTGCCCCGTCGAGCTTTGCCGCCTCTATCATGGCAGTAGGTATTCGCCGCATGAACTTTGTTAATATAAACACCGCAAAGGGTGAGAATATGCCCGGCAGTATTACCGCCCATCTCGTGTCGATAAGACCTAAAAAGTCAGCAACGAGAAAGTTTGGCACGAGGGTTACCTGATAGGGCATCAGCATAAGCACGATGTAAACGAAGAAAATCGCATTTGAGAGCCTCGTCCGGCTTCGTGCGAAGCAGTAGGATGCACCTGCCGCCACAATAAGCTGACCTATAACAATAGGCACTGTAAGTATCACCGAGTTCCAGAATTTAAGAAGATAGGTGGGGCTGGTAATAAATGCCGTCTTGTACTGACCGAAGCTTACCATATCGGGAATAAATTTAAGGTTTACCTTTTCCGATATGTAGGTCTTGGCACTTGATGCAGCATTTTCAAATACTGTACCGTAGTTTGCTGCAATTTCGGTGGTTGACATCAAGGAATTTGTGAGGGTTAGAACGGTGGGCATTAAAAAGACAGCCGCCGACAAGACAGCCAATATAAAAATCAGGGTGTTGATAAACTTTGCCCTTCTTTTAACAGTGTGCGTTCGGGTGTTTTTCATTCCTGTATGTCCTCCGATACTTTGTTGTCGAAAAGGAGCATAAGCCCGATTATAACGCCAATTACAAGGGCCATCAGAATTGCTGCCGCCGAAAGCTTTTGGTATTCAAGCTTGCCAAAGACATTGTTCATAAAGTGTTGAAGCATATACAGTGAATCGTATGGGTATTTACCCGTAAGAAGGAACACTTCCCTGAAAACCTTGAAGGAGTTTATTATTGACATAAGAGTTACAAAAACTGCCGTCGATGAAAGATAACGGAGCTTAATTTTAAAGAACACCTGTAGGTTGCCTGCCCCCTCAAGTGCAGCAACCTCAAGCACATCCTTCGGAATCGCTGCCAGTGCAGACATGAAAAGTATCATGTTGTAGCCAAGGTTTTTCCATAGGAACAAAAGAATAATCACAAGCTGACTGAAATCTGACTTCAGCCAATCAATGGGGGCTGCCCCGAAAAAGCTTAAAATCTCGTTTGCCGTGCCGTTATAATGAAACACAACCTGCCATATAAGAATGATTGACGCAACCGGCACCATCATAGGCGACAGGAAAATTGTCCGCAGTTGACTTCTTGCAGGAATGTTTCTCATAAGAGCAAGAGCAAGCACGAGAGAAAGCACAACGGCAAGAGGGACGGCGCACACGGAAAACCGTAAGGTGTTCAAAGAAGCCTGCCTGAACGCTGAGTTTTTTATAAGGGCTATAAAGTTGTCGAAAAGCACGAACTGCTTTTTTACGGGATTGTTTATAAGCGAATAGTAAATGATAACAAAAAACGGAAGTATGTAAAAAACAAGCACGCCGATAAGGGACGGGAGAAGAAACAGATCCACCTGCCGCCGCTCGGCACGCTTAATGCGTGAGAGCTTTCCCTTTTCGCCTCTGATGTCATTTTTTAAAGCCTTTTTCATATGCTACCTGCACGTATTTATAGATTTATGTTAAATAGACGAACAATAAGAGCAAATTGTTCCCAAAGTTTAAGATTTTTTCATTTAAAAACGGGATATATTGTAAAGTCGCTTTGAAAGCCTGTTTTGGGTAAGGTCAGCCCTGTCGATAATTTCTACGCCCATATCCTCTGCACGCTTTGCCAGGTATTTGTCTCTTTCCCGCACGTCGGACATTGTAACGAGCACCGCCCGTGCGTTTACACCGCCAAATTTATTTGCCAGAGTCTTAATCTCGTTGAGAGCCGCCACGCTGGGCGAACCCGATTTGCAGGACACAAAAAGCGGAACGAAACCGTTCATTATCAGCACATCTATTTCGTTTATGGTGTTGATTCTGTCATTTAAAACTCCGTCCCAATCAATAACCACACTGATGCGGACATCGTTGTAAATACCCGCACGAAGTGCCGCCGCAAAGACGTAAAGCTCAAGACAGATACCAGCATCGCAAAGACAACTTTTTATAAGGGTGTTCTTGTAGTCAAAATGTACCCGCTTGCCGTCATTCGAATAGTTTAAAATCATGCCCGAGTCGGAAAGCTTTTCCATGATTGTCCCATTAACGCTGCTTAAATGCTCCGCACCGTATACCACAGTAGGTGCGCTGACATGAAGAACATCTCCTTCAAGCTGTTTTGAGACCTGCTGAAGATACCCTACCAGCTTGTGCCAGCTCTTATACTGCGTCTTGTAAACAGACCATATCTTGAAAATATCCGCCTCGGTGTCGGAATCGAGAACATCAACCGACAAATGGCCGTGACTTTTCATAACAGCACCGGTCATAGCGAGCATAGCGTCTACAGAAAAATCGGGAGTCGCGCAAACGCCGTCAGCCGCGGGACAGTTATGTATGTTCCTGTAGGTGCCTGAATATCTGTCGAAACAAAATAAAGGTAAACGGTACTCCCTCGAAAGCATTCCCGTGGCAACCAAAGCCACTTCGCTCCCCCCGGTAATATCAACCGCACAGTCATCAAAATTTTCAAGAATTGTCCTTAATTCTGAAATAACCGAATCAAAGTTCATCATATCGGTTACATAGAAATCGCATTTAACCGATATTCCCAAGTGCTTAAAGCAGTTCTTAATGTTGTTCTTAAAAAGCCTGTTATCAAGCTTGTTTGTGCCAAGAAATACTACTCTTGTGGGTTTGAATTGTGCCGCTGCAAGAACATTAAATATAGGCTCGTCGTCATAAAATTCAATTATGGTCTTATGAAAATCAGACAATTTCAAACCCTCCTTATTGTCTGTAACAGTATGGTTTAATTGTAACAC
This sequence comes from Candidatus Flemingiibacterium sp., assembly GCA_045589075.1. Lineage (GTDB taxonomy): Bacteria > Bacillota > Clostridia > Oscillospirales > CAG-272 > Flemingiibacterium. The sequence goes on along the minus strand of JAZNFI010000139.1, from coordinate 24,596 downwards.
GTATTCGTGAACATATCTACACAATATTTGATAAATTTATTAAAATTTACTTATCAGCTTGAAAAATTCATTGGTTTATAGTATAATTAATGTAAGGTATCTGTAAGTTCCACTGCCTATAATGTTTAAATTTTAGGTAATACATACTTTTTAGACCTTAAGGAACACACAAAATGGAGGAAATATGAATACTCAGCTAACCCGACGCTTTGTCGAAGCAAAGAGGGCACTCTTTGACAAGCTGTACGGTGAACTTAACGAAAACCAAAGAAAAGCCATATTTGCAGTAAACGGCCCGTTGCTGATACTCGCCGGAGCAGGAAGCGGAAAGACAACTGTCCTTGTAAACCGTATATCTCACATAATAAAATATGGAAACGCCTACGAATCAGAAGATCTGCCGGAAGGTTTTACCGAGAAGGACGCAGAAAACCTGGAAAACGCCCTGCAGCTTGACAAAGCGCAGCTATGTGATGTGCTTTCCGAGTACACCTGTGACCCCTGCCCCCCCTGGCAGATTCTATCAATTACTTTTACCAATAAAGCAGCAAATGAAATGAAAGAGCGCATCGCAAATACTCTTGGTGATGCGTCACTTGCAAAGGAGATATGGGCAGGTACATTCCATTCAGTATGCGTTAGACTTCTCCGCCGATTCGGTGAAGAAATTGGTTATTCGCGAGACTTTTCCATATACGACAGCGATGATCAGAAGCGTCTTGTCACAACCTGCCAAAAAGAGCTTGACATTGATGATAAACTGTTCCCCGTTAAAGCAACCGTGAACACTATCTCCCGAGCTAAGGACAAGCTTATTACTGCAGATGACTTTGGAGCTGTTGCAGGCTCGGATTTCAGATTGCAAAAAATCTCCGAGGTTTACAAGCTTTACACAAAAAAGCTGCGCGAGGCAAATGCCCTTGATTTCGACGACCTCATCATGCAAACCGTCCGCCTCCTGAACGAATCGTCCGAGGCAAGAAACTTTTGTCAGAACCGATTTAAATATGTGATGGTTGACGAGTATCAGGATACAAACCGAGCCCAGCTTGAGCTTGTGCGTCTGTTTTCGGGAAAGTACAACAACATCATGGTAGTAGGAGATGACGACCAATCCATCTACCGATTCAGAGGCGCGACAATCGAAAATATACTCGAATTTGACAAAGGTTTTAAAAATGCCCGCGTGGTAAGACTTGAACAAAACTATCGCTCCACACAGAACATACTCTCTGCCGCTAATTCAGTAATACGGCACAATTTGGGACGACACGGCAAGGAGCTTTGGTGTAATAACGGAGAAGGCGACAAGATAAAAGTAAAAAAGCTTCAGAATCAGAACGAGGAGTCGAAGTATATCATTAACAAGATAATCGACGGCGTAACAAGAGAAAAGCGTAAATACAGCGATTTCGCCGTGCTTTACAGAATAAACGCTCAGTCGAACAGTCTTGAAAACTACTTTGCCAAAAGCGGACTTCCGTACAGAATCCTTGGCGGTGTCAGATTCTATGAGAGAAAAGAAATAAAGGACATCATCGCATATCTTTGCATCATTAAGAATCACGGTGATACAGTAAGACTTCGCCGCATCATAAACGAGCCCAAGCGAAAGATTGGCGAAACCACAATCGACACAGTATTTGGCATTGCGGCAGTGCTTGGCATATCCCCCTTCGATGTAATGGAGAACGCCTCAAGCCACACTCCGCTTGTAAAAGTAGCACCGAGACTTGCAGAGTTTGTAAAAATGATACGAGAGTTGAAAGCTGCATCCGGGACGGTGTCTGTCTCCGAGCTGATACGGCTGGTTTATGAACGCACCGGCTATGAAGAAATGCTACGGAACTCAGGTATCGAAGGAATTGAACGTGCCGCCAACGTGGGCGAGCTTATCTCAAACGCAGTAACGTACGAAAACGAAAATCCCGATGCATCCCTGGAGGGATTTTTAGAGGATGTGGCGCTTGTCAGTGACATTGACAACTACGATGAGACAGCAGACGCAGTGGTACTAATGACAATACACAGCGCAAAAGGACTTGAATTTCCTGTTGTGTTCATACCTGGCTTTGAGGACGGAATATTCCCAAGTATTCAATCGTCAATGGACCCGGAGGAACTCGAAGAGGAACGCCGTCTTGCCTACGTTGCTATAACAAGAGCTAAAGAACGCCTATACTGCGTTCATGTCAGAGAACGCATGATTTTCGGAAAGACACAGTTCAACCCACGCTCGCGGTTTATCGACGAAATACCATCGGAGCTGGTTGATCTCGGCTACGTTCAAAAATACGAGTCCGACCAGTCATCAAAACAAAAGAAACCTGTCATTTCTTCGGAATTTTACCGCAAGGCAGATATTGCCGCTGATGTGGGCAGAGCCAGAACATCCGTGGAATTCTCCATAGGTGATAGAGTGAGCCACTACAACTTCGGTGAGGGTGAAATTATCAGCGCAAAGCCGATGGGGACGGACATCATGTACGAAATAATCTTTGACAACGTAGGCACTAAAAAGCTCATGGCAACCTATGCAAAGCTTAAAAAAGTATAAAAATGTGCGGGAGCAATGCTCCCGCACATTTTTATCGCTCTATGACGCTTACTTCGCCACTTGAAATTGCCTCAACGGTGCCGTCATCGTATTTTACAACAAGTGAGCAGCTATCGTCCACCGCAATAGCTCTCGCAGGTCGTGAAACACCATGCTTTATTGATATGACATTTACATTCTTGCCCACAAGAAATGAACGCTGACGGTATTCATCAAGGTAATCAGAAAGAATGAGTCCGCCATCATAAATTGACATAAACTCATTTGTAACTGTTGCCGCAAGCACACACACAAGGTCATCATCCGCCTCGGAAAACAGCGCACCTGCACGGTCTTTTATGTCATCGGGGAAACCGTCTTTGGGCTCAACAATATTTATTCCAACACCAAGAACGGTATACTCCACAGTCCCGTCAGAGTCTATCTTTGATTCCGCGAGAATACCTGAAATCTTTCGTTCGTTCACATAAATGTCATTAACCCATTTGATAGTGCATCTGTGTTCGCCAAAGGACTCAATGGCACGGCAAACGGCAACCGCCGCCGCTGTTGTTATGTGAACCGCTCTACCGGCATTAATATGTGGATGGAGCAAAAGAGACATATAAAGTCCGCCACCCGGAGAATAGAAGCTGCGGCCCAGTCGTCCGCGGCCCTCACTCTGACATTCAGCGACTATGAGCATATCACAGTTACTGCTTACCTCGGCAAGCTGCTTAGCTCTTGTGTTGGTTGAATCAATCTCATCGTAAATCTCCAACGGTATGGGACGGTGGAGATGCTTGATAATCTTTTCCCTTTTTATCATTTAATCCTCGTAAAAGCCACTATGAAGCTTATTTATCATCCTGACAACTTCGCGAAGATAATTGTTCACCTCTTTGCCGCCATTGTCAAGGTCACTAAAAACGCAGAGGATATAGGGGTGATCACCATAAAGAACAATAGCTGCATCGTGATAAGAATCCGCATCCCAACCGTATTTGTGCAGTGCCTTTATAGGTGAAACTCCTGAGGGAATAATCACTGTGTGATTAGATTTTCTGAGCGACTCCGCCAAAATAGGACCGTAGCTGTCATCTTCTTCAATGAAGTTATATATAGCCTTAAAAAGCTTGCCAGCCCCTTTGGCTGTCATAGTGCTGTACGAAATGTCCGCACCTACACTATATGCAAGAGCTGTCATGGTGGAGTAACCAAAACGGCTTCGAAGCTGTGCGTACGCAATATTGTCACTTGTTTCAATAGTGTACTTCATGAAATCAAGATAAGTAAACTCAGTGCCGTCAGGCATATTTTGAATAGTGCCAGAGCCACTTTTATACATTGTTTCCTTATCATAAACCACAACCTCTGAAAGATCGTATGCGGGATTTGAATATTCAATTTTTATCTTATCAGGAGTCCCGTCGAGGTCCGTATCGATCTGCTCGGGGAGCTTTCCTTCCGCTTCGAGTGAGGCAAGATACGCCTTTTCGTCTTTAGAAATTGCCTCAAACACTGACATTATGTAAGGCGCCTTAATAACACTTGCAGAATTATAGGCTTTATCACTGTTGTAATCAAAATGATAACCGGTAGCAAGATCTTCATAGTATACACTTATATTCGGATAGCTAACGTCCTCTCTCGCCAGCACACGCTCCAAAAGTCGCCTTTTTGTAAGCTCCTCCTCGGAAAGACCGCTTATTTTAAGTTCCTCGCTTGTATAGAGTGGCGATTCAGTGTTAACCTTCTCCTGCTCTTCCTCAATAAGCGTTGATGTTAATACCCATTCATAGGAGACCGTCTCGCCATCCTCGGCAGTCGTACAAACCTTCAAAAACGGGCTTGAGAATTCAATATATTCAACAATTTGATCAATGAGTCTTGCCTGAGCGCGCACATCAATATCGAAAACTGTGCGGTATTTGGTGATGTCTGCTTCTAGAGAGGCAATCTCTGCCTCCTTTTCGCCTATAGACGCTTCAAGTGCTGCTATATCGTCTTTGAAGCTTGCAGCACCGTCAGCAAGCTTATTCTTTAGTTCAGTGTTTTCTCTTTCAAAGGAAGCCTTGGCAGACTCAAGAGCCGAAATTATGCCTGACAGTACATTTCCGTTCTCGGCAAGTGCTGCATTTTCGTCAGTGAGACTTGACAGCTTTACGGTGCTTACAAAGAATGCCGTCGCAAAAAAAACGGCAACAATTGACACAGCACCGATAACTATACCAAACCTTATCTTGTCCTTTTTAGTCATTACCTTACTCTTTCTCCATTAATATAGACCGCCTCAACAGAAGACTCAAGCGAAAATACATCTCCTTTTACAAGCAGAAGATCTGCATCCTTTCCAACCTCCAGCGAACCAACACGGCTGTCTATACCCAAAATTCGCGCAGGGTTAATGGTTATGGAACGAAGAGCCTCAGCTCTGGAAAGTCCGTTCTTTTTTGAAAGGGCGGCACACAGTGACAGATAGTTAAGCGGCGACACCGGATGGTCCGTGGTAAGACCGACAATCGCACCGGAAGCCATAAGCGCGGCAGGATTTGCGAAGGTCTGGTTCCTAAGTTCAGGCTTTGATCTGTCGCAAAGGTTGGGACCTGCAATGCAAGATACCCCAGACAAAATATCCCCTATAAGATGCCCCTCGGTACAATGAATAATAACCGGAACAATGTCAAACTCCTTGGCAATTCTGAGAGCTGTACAGATGTCATCGGCTCTGTGAGCATGAAAATGGGCCGCCGCTTTTCTTTCGAGTACGGGAATAAGAGCTTCGCACTTGAAATCATATTCCGGCGGATCGTAATCCTCCTCATTTTGGGAACGATTGAGCTCCTCCAGATATTTCTTAGCCTTGTAAAGATTTTCTCTTATTATTGCAGCCGTTGCCATTCTGGTGACCGGCGAGAGGTTTTTTACATGGTATGTGTTCTTTGGATTTTCTCCAAGTGCAAATTTCATAGCGGCAAACGGTTCTGTCACCATCTCGTCTACACTTCTGCCGCAGGTCTTAAGAACACATATCTGACCGCCAATGGGGTTCGCACTTCCCGGAGCCACGGCAACAGTGGTAATACCTGCAGCAAGTGCTTCGCCGAAGCAACGGTCATAGGGGTTTATAGCATCAATAGCACGGAGCTGGGGCGTTGCCGGATCACTGTCCTCGTTGCAATCGTCACCCTCAAAATCGAGAGAATCCTCCACAATACCAAGATGCGTGTGTGGGTCAATAAAGCCCGGAAGCGCAGAAAGTCCCTCACCGTCGATGATTTCACCCAAATATTCGGGTGCTTCACCTCCGCCGAGGGCTTTTATCCTGCCGTCTTCAATCAAAATCCAGCCGCCGCGAATAGTATCAGCGGCTGACATAGTTTCAATAGTGATATTTTTAATTAACATTTTACCTTCCATATCCCAATTCGAGAAGCTCAACTAATAAGATCATTGTAGAAAATAATCTCATCGGGAAGACAGTAACCCAGCTTCTCCTTGGCAAGGGCAATTATATATTCATTATCAAAGGGAGTATCAAGTTTATTTTGAATTTCGTCGATATTTCCTTGCACTTCCTCAATTCGTTCATTCAATCTGTCCCGTTCCTCGGTAAGCTCGTTATGTCTTATTTGAACGCTGACAAGAGTGACTATCATAAACAGGAACGCAAGAAAAATGGCGAGCTTTACCGGTATTGAAAAACGCACCTGATTCATGAATAATTCCTTTCTTTTTTATACTTCCCGAAACCGTCTTAACGAGACTTACTCTGAGACGTTCAGTATTGTGTCGACGTATGGCACGGACAAGCAAAGCAACAAGCCGCCCCAAAGTCAATCTATATACACCGCAAACCGCCCTCTTAATTAAATTAGCAAGCGGAATGATAACTTTCAAAATAAATTGCTTCAGTATCCACCATAAAATGTCGGAAACCGCGCTAAAAACAAACACCGTGACCCTTCCCACAGTAAAATAGTAAAAAAAGAACGATGCCACAGTGGGAAAAAGAATATATGACCGTGACATTCCCCGATTCAGAAGGAATGAAAATACCGAAACTGCCACGGCACTGATAAAAAAGAACAGTATGTCCTCAAAAAAGGAAAGGACACACATAAACGTATCATAAAAGCCACCCGAAGAAGAAGTGGTTCTAATCCCCTTCAAAAATATCCGGGTGAAGCGAAAAAAATCCAAAACAACGCCGAGAGCCATCCCAAGTATAATGGAATACAAAAATAGCCTCCCCTGCGTGCCAAAGTCGTAGCCGAGTGTCTCGTATACCACAGTTGTCACCTGAAGAAGCCTCGACTCTTCTTTGAGCCGGCGCCATTGCCCTTCTGCCCCTCACCACTCCGAGCTTTTCCGCCCGTGCCAGTGCGAGGTTCAAAAAATACAACGCCGCCTATTTTACCTTCTACAGAAAGAAGCCCTGTTTCCCTGGAAAGAGAGCATATGTGAAGCTCCTCACCATCTATTGCTATCATGCCAAGATTACTTTTTAAAATGATGCTTACATCATCAAAGCTCTCGACATCCTCAACGCCCGTAACGGTAAGACCCGCACGGTCAGAGATTCTTATCTCCTGATTTACATTAAAAGTGTTTCCTTTATCATCAATGCTCATCCCACGCTCTCCTTCAAACATATATTTACCATATATATATGAAGGAGAGTCAAGGGATATACATTACGAAATCACTTCGTACATTGAAGCCGCATCAGCTTTTGCGGTAAATTCGCGAACATCCACTACTTTTAGCTTTGTGGTGCGCTGACCGAAAGTTATTTCGATAACGTCTCCTTCCTTGACATCATAGGATGCCTTGGCAGGTTTACCGTTCACAGAAACGTGCTGAGTGTCGCAGGCTTCGTTGGCAACTGTTCGTCTCTTTATAAGGCGTGATACCTTAAGAAACTTGTCAAGCCTCATTAATTATTTGTTGAGCTTAGCCTTGAGTGCCTTACCGGAAGTGAATGCAAGACGCTTGGAAGCTGCGATAGTGATGGGCTGTCTAGTGGAAGGATTGATACCTGCTCTTGCGGGACGATCCTTAACCTCGAATGTACCGAAGCCTACGATCTGAACCTTTTCGCCTGCGATAACAGCATCCTCAATGCCGGCAATCGCTGCGTTTACAACTGCCTCAACGTCTTTTCTCTTGAGACCGGTTTCCTTGGTGACCTTGTCAATAAGATTTGTCTTGTTCATTTGGTTTAAATCCTTTCATTAATACGTAATTTACCGTTATATTCGGTAATTCAATTATATCATCAAATTTCCAATTAATCAAGTACTAAATAAAAAAATTTTTCAAAAAAGCCTCATATTTTCAATATTTTTTTGTGTTTTTCGTATAAAAATGCCAATTATTGTAAGTAAATCTTAATTATTCGTATCAGATGCCAATAAAACCAGGCGGTCACATGCATCGGAGAGTGCCTTTTCTCCGTCAATATTAAGTTCTCTTGAGAGCGTGACAGCGGCAAAAAGAAGCTCGCCAATGAAAGCTTCCTTGTCTTCTGCCTCATTTGCCAGAGACTTTAAAAATACGTTTTCCGGCAGCGCTATGTTAAGCTTAGATGCCTTGGCAGCAAGCTTGTCCGCTCTTATGAGCGCAGGAAGGCTATGGCAAACCGAATTCAGCACCTCTCGGTCAGAGCGTTGATGTTTCTCAACCACCTTTATTTTATCCCAGTTCTTAAGAACCTCCTCAGAGGTATCTGCTTTAACATCGGCAAAAATATGAGGATGGCGAAGTATTAGCTTTTTGCATATACCGTCGGCAACCTCGTCAAGGCCGAAATCCCCCGCTTCCTCGGAGATACGGGCATGAAAAACCACCTGAAGCATAAGATCGCCAAGTTCTTCGCAAAGCAACTCCTTGTTGTCGGTGTCAATAGCCTCGACTACCTCATAGGTTTCTTCAATGAGATTACGCCGAATGGACTTGTGGTCTTGCTCGCGGTCCCATGGACAGCCCGCCTCCGAGCGGAGAATCTCCATTATTTCACGAAGATCCTCGGTTTTATAGACAGATTTGCTTTTGAGCTTCTCAATTCTTTCTTTCATACTTTTTAACAATCCTTTCTTCCAGATTCGCTGTATCAGGCAAAATTCAGAACCGTTTTCGAAACAATATTGTATGTACTGTACCGCAGTTAAGCGAATCTGTAATTATAATTAATTATCAGACATCATTATTTTGATTTTGCCAATTTTTTGCCTCGACTCCTTGATGTAAAAATATATTCCGATCACCGCAAAATAAATTACAGCCGCCATCATAACTGAAATAACCGTATGAGCAAATGTGCACATTAATACAGCCGTCATAACCGCTATGGCAGATGCCGTAAATGGAAGAATAAATACGGCAGGAGACAGTACCGAGCCAAGCCTGGTCTTCATCACAATGAATACTGCCGAAACAAGAACGGCGCAAAGATAACAAAGGAAGGTTGAGACAGGGGTAGCAAATTTTCCGATATATGGAGTAAGTATGTATGTAGCGGCGAGCTTTATCGCGGCTCCCGAAAGCATTGAATAAAGCGGAATACGCTCACATCCGCTTGCCTGAAGCACGGTATTGAACAGCCCCAAGAGACATAAGAGCATGGACGCAGGCGCAAGCACGGTCAGCATAAATGCACCTCTTTTTGCAATTCCGTCATCAAAAAACAGCTTAAGGATTGGCTCTGACATAACGGACATTCCTACAGCGCATGGCACTGACAATATGACAGTACGACTGTATGCATCAAAAGTCAGACGTTTTGCCTTATCAATATCTCCGGCGGAAAGATGAGAGGAAAGTGTAGGCAGAAGCGCGTAGGCTATGGGCATGGTAAGTACAGGTGGGAGATTGAACATAGGCAGAGCAAGCGAAGAGTAATTTCCGAATATCGCCGCCGTTTCTGCTTGGGAAAGTCCTGCCGCATGAAGACTTCTCGTCATGATAAATGAGTCTATAAGCCCGGCAAGACTCATTACGGATGATGACAGAGTTATGGGAAGTGCAAGCTTAACAAGCCGTTTCAGTATTGTAAAAAGTGGGGTTTTATCTTCAATGTCTGTAATTTTACGCTTAAAAAAGAACGCAGCATACAAAATAGCCGTCCCGAGAGCCACTCCGAGAGTAACGCCGTATGCCGCAGATGCAGAGGCGTCTATGACGCTCTTACCGGCACCTATGGCAAAATAAGCAAGACCTACCCCGAAAAAAAGCTTCCCGGCAGCTTCAGCAACCGAAGAAATAGAATGTGGCCGAAGGTCACATTGTCCTTGGAAGAATCCGCGAAGTGCTGAAGATTGGGTTATAAAAAACAAGGATGGGGATATAGCGACAATAACGGGAGCGGCGTTTTCCACTTTCATAAGCAGGGCAAGCTTATCAGCAAATATGAACAGTAAAAAAGAAAACAAAAGTCCGATAATGGAAAAGGCTATCAGTGACAGCTTAAATATACGAAGCGAGCCATGGATACGGCTTCTTTTGGGAAGCTTCGCCATGAGCATGGAGCAGGCTGCAGGAAGTCCCGAACATGAAAGCATATAAAGCCATGTAAAAACCGTGTACGCCGAATTAAAGTAACCCATACCCTCCTCGCCGATAAGCGAGGTCATGGGAATTTTGAAAAACAGACCTGCTGCCTTTACCATGAGATTCGAGAGAGTCATAAGCAAAACTCCCCCGGAGACACCGGATATTATCTTGCTTTTTTTCAATGGGCAAACGTCTCCTCCCTGCCCACCGACGAAAAATCCTAATCGAAATAGTGGGCAATGGTATTTCTGACCTCATAGCGAAGCCTTTCAACATCTACCGTATTATATTCTCCGTTTTCATAAAGTATTTTTCCGTCGCACATTGTAAGGTACACGTCACTTCCCTCAGCCGAAAAGGCGAGAGCTGAATATGGGTTGTACATTGGGATATTGTTCAGTGCGTCGAGGTCAATAAGTATAATGTCAGCCTTTGCACCGGTCTTTATTACACCGCAGTCAGCTCTTCCCTGGGACAGTGCACCGTTAAGGGTTGCCATTTTATGAAAATCACTTGTTTCAATAATATCAGCGCATCGGTTAAATCCCTTGTGAATAAGGGCGGCGCATTTAAGCTCGCGAAGCACAGAAAGCGAATTGTTGGAAGCCGCACCGTCTGTACCAAGTCCTACATTAACTCCCGCATCCATAAGCTTGCGCACAGGCGCAACGCCGCTTGCAAGCTTAAGATTGCTTACGGGATTATGGGCGGCTGTAACACGATTTTCAGCCATAAGCTCTATATCATGTTCGGTTACATACACACAGTGTGCGGCGGTTGCCGTCCCAGTCTTCGACGGGACAAGTATTCCGCATTCGGTCAGAAACTCTACGGGAGTCTTGCCGCCGTGACGCTGTTTGCAGGCCTCATGCTCACTTTCCGTCTCGGAAACGTGCACCTGCATATTAAGATTTCTGCTATGAGTATACTCCGAAACCTCGCGAAGATACCTCTCCTTGTTGGAGTATTCCGCATGCACCGACATATCCACAATGATTCGTCCGTCAGCAGCTCCGTGATAATCGCTTACAAGACGTACCGCTTCATCAAATCTGGAGTCACCCTTGACAGTGGCACTATCATCGAACGAAACAAGACATCTTGAAATGTTGGCTTTTACACCGAGTCGGATAGCTGCCTTGGCAGTCTCGTCACAGAAGAAATACATATCGGAAAAAGAAACCGTACCACACCGTATCATCTCGGCAATGGCAAGCTCGCTTCCCACTCTCACCGATTCGGGTGTGAGTCTGTCTTCTGCAGGATATATCTTTTCCTCAAGCCATCGGGAAAGAGGAAGGTCATCGCCGATACCGCGAAAAAGCGTCATAGCGGCATGGCAGTGGGTGTTATAAAAGGCAGAGGATAAAAGCTTACCCTTGCAGTCTATGACACGGTCTGCAGTCATAGATAAATCATCACTGCCAACGTAAACAATACGGTCTCCGTCAGTAACAAGAGAGGCGTTTTCGAGAAAATTGCCATTTGGTGTCAGTATGAGTGCGTTTTTAAACAATATCTTCATTGTTCACCATCCCATATAATTTATAATCATCGTAGCGACACAGCTGAATTTACAAAATACTCCATTACGTCGTTATAAATATTTATCCGGAACCCACGGCGGTTACATTACACAATCGCCCAAAGTGATTACCCAAGGTGTGCGAGATTTCATGCTTAAATTACAAATTATAACATTTATTGAGAGAGAAGCCATAATAAAATCTCGCAGCAGGACATCAGTAATGCATTTCGCACGGGCTGCTTTCTTTGCTTTTTATCAATTTATTCCCGACCTTCAGTATTTATTCTTCCTCATCCTCTGTGCCATAATAAAGCTCACGATTGTCGGACTCTTCATGGTTTAAGTCGGGATTACATGTCTCATTTTTCGGTTTGAGTTTTTCCGAGGCAGCAGCAATTGAATCCTCAGCCTGGGGCGTTTTGGACTCATCCTTAAAGGTCGAAAAGCCGATTTCTTCCAACAACGCTCCCATATTGAAGCGGTCGGTGATAATACCAAATGGGTCCATGGGAAAAGGACGCTGAAAAACCTTGCACTCCGGTGTAATGCCGTTTGTACAGAAGGTAGCGCCGTATGCGTGGGGGTCTATAAATTCCTCTCTTACATTTTCGTCATACCAATCCTCAACGCTCACACAATCCCTCAGCATTTCACGAAATTCGAGAATGTCCTCGTGATACCTTGACGCCGCCGCAAAACGGTAAACCTCGTCAGCTATGTAAACCTCTGCCTCGGCCAGATAGCGATCTCCGTCAAGTCCGCCGTCAAGGAATCTGACTACCGACGTACCGCCAATATCAAAGATTTCAATATCTTCCTGACTTCCAATAGCGAAGTTATCTCCCAGCGGGGATTCTGTGCCGTCACCGGTGTAGCCGTAGCTTATCTCACATTCTGCCTTGAATGAATGCTCGATATTAAAGTTGAGAAAAACATCACAGCCGTGATTCAATTCTTCCCTCGTTATACCGGGCGGTACCTTGAATCTGCGAAGATAGTGCCCGAACCCAAACCGAACATATTCGCGGAAATATCCCGGTGTGAAATGATGTGAATAGTCGCAGGAATAGTAAAGTGACCGGGGAATCTTCTCTGCAAAGGAACAAATCTTTAGGTAAAGCTCCGTGGGAAACGGGGCAACTCTGTCACTTTCAAGCGCAAGCTCAAGGTTATTCCATGTTTCAATGACACCCATTCTCTCGGAGGCACTGAAATTTTTGCTTTTACCGCTGAAGGTGCTGTTGCATACAAGGTTCAGCGCCTCTTTAATGTAAAAATCGGAGCCCTTGGCGGGTGTATTTCTCGATAGAAAGCGAGTATCGCAGACATATGAAAAGCCATATCTGACAATCTCATCCCTAAGCTTGGAAATATCGTATCTGCCCAACGGGGTCACGACAGTACCCATTATGTGTTCGGGTTCAAAGGTATCAGTTCCCCATCCGAAATATGCCGGTTCCCCCTCGCGATCATCAGCGATAGCAAAGGCGAGCTGATGTGCTGTAAGTAGATAAAAACTGCGACGGAGCTTATCAAAATCTCTGTCAACAGTGTATGAAAAGCGTGGGTCTTCTATATAAGTCACATCTGCACCGAGAGCCTCGGCAAGAGAGTCAGCCAGTTGTGCAACCTCTGAATAAACACCTGCACCGGAGGCTGAAAGATCTATATCTCCCGTAATCCGACAGTCATCGGGCAGAATGTATATGTCGAGGAATGAGTTTGCACAAATAAAAACTGTATAGCCGTCAGCTTCCTCGTTCAGTGCGTATTGTTTTTTATCAAAAAAATCTTCAAGCTTGTCTTTTAAGCCGTCGCTGTCAATCCCGTCAATAGTAAATGTAAGGTGTATGGCGTTGCTTTCGTTTTCAGGAGCAGGCAAAACATCAAGAAACGACGGATCATTGTCCGGAGAGTCTGCGAATACGGCAACACCATCGGGACCGAGGAGCTCGCTTCTCAAATGCCCGGCGAGCGTGCGTATAAACCACTCCGTTTCGCTTTCCGTTGCACCTCTTTGATTCACAAATAAAATGACGGCTCCCGCCTTGCCGCTTGGCTCCGGCAGATACATGCACATCCCCTTAAAAAGCAAAAGTCTAGTTATGCTGTCAACAGCTTTTGCACAGATGTCTATGTTAAGTCTGCCCGTATTATCATATAGCACAAAATATTCGGACATTACAGTTTCACAGAAATCAAACCCGACCAATTACGTCGGTTATCAAAGCTTCAAAGCGCTCACCTATGGAGGCGGCAGTGTCGCACACCTCTTTCTCGGTAAGTGCCGCTCCCGTTATGCCTGCGGCCATATTGGAGACACAAGAAATACAGAGTACACGTATCCCAGTCTGAGCCGCCGCTATAACCTCGGCAACAGTGGACATTCCGACAAGATTTGCGCCAAGCAGCTTAAGCGCACGTATCTCAGCAGGGGTTTCATACTGCGGACCCGCCATGTAGGCATATACGCCCTCCTTGAGAGCAAATCCAAGCTTTTCCGCCGAATCAAAAGCAATACGCCGAAGATCCCTATCATACACCGATTGCATATCGAAAAATCTTTCGCCGAACTCAGGTATGTTTGCTCCTCTCATAGGGGAATCGGGCGCAAGCTTTATGTGGTCCGAAACGCACACAAGATCGCCCGGAGCAAGAGTACGGCTGTCGTTGTAGCCAATTCCGCCTGCGGCGTTGGTAATTATCATTTTATCAATCCCCATGAGCTTAAAAACTCCTACCGGATAGGCGGTCTGCCACATTTCCCACCCTTCGTAATAGTGGAACCTTCCATTCATGCAGATAACCTTCACACGTCTGCCGTTTTCGTACGTGAGCGTACCGAAAACAAGTTCCCCTTTCTGATATGAAACCGTTGAAACAGGAAAATTGGGGATGTCCTTATACCTAATGACAATCTTTTCGCAAAGTGTGTCGGCAAATTTGCCGAGTCCTGAGCCAAGAATGATTGCAATATCGGGTTTTTCTTTGATAATGCCGCTTATATATTCCGCGGACTCATGGAAATGCCCGATGCTCGCCTTTTTATTGACTTCATTTCTTCTGTCCATGATATATCTCCTGTTCTTGATGTCTCATTCATCCGATAAACTCACGAAGTACGGAACCATCAGGTACTAGCTTCGGGGATATGGGCTCAACGCCTTCAAGCTTACTCATTATTTCGTATGCCTTGGCGAGATACACACTGTCCTCAGGAACAAGAGCAAGTATCTCGGGAAGCACACTTTTCATTAGATATATTTCATATGCCATAAAGGAATTTATCTTTATATCAGCACCGTCGGCATACGGAAGAATAGAACGGTCCTCGTTTGCCGCAACGGAACGCCATAGAAAAAAGGTGAACTCGGGCGAAGCACCTCGGAATTTGTAATCCCGTACAAGCCGTCTGAGAAGTCTCTGCTCCCTTTTTGAGAAAAAGCAGTCATCCACATAAAGGTCATCCTCCACCGATATATAGATAGACTTGTAATTGTTTCCAAACAATTCTGTAACTTCGGGATAAATAGCCTGGATGCCCTCAAAAATGAACACACTGTGCTCGTCGGGGTCAACCTTCTCGAATGAGTGAGTCCTGCCGAGAGAAAAATCATATATCGGGAGCTCGGTTGGGGCTCCTGCAATGATAGAAGCGGCACGGTCGCGTAAAAGTTCCAGGTCAATGGCGTTTATGGAGTCATAGTCAATGTTTGCGTTATTCATCTCCGCTTCGCGATCAAGTACATTGCGCGGACGGAAAAAGTTATCTATTGAAACGAGATGGACGTCTGCCCCGTGAGCTTCAAGCTCCCGTGTCAGCTTTGCCGCAGTTGTGGTCTTGCCTGAGCAGGTGGGACCTGATAAAGCGATTATTTTAGTGTCGGCGTCAACGATAATCCTTGAGACCTCGTTAAGTCTTTCCTCGAAGGATTTCTCGCACTCATTTATAAGTTCGTTTATACTGATATTTCCGTTAAAATTTTTGCTGATTTTGTTCACTGCTGTGCCTTTCTTTGTGTTAACAAGGGTTTAAAATCCGAAAAATTCATCTGCTTGGGTAAGTGTGTCATTAAAGGAATCTTCCCCTCTAGCAAGATATTCATATGGATATTTTGGCTCAAAAATACGTACAATATTCTTTTTACCGTCATCTCCCATGCGGACAAGTTTTGTCGCGGCACCTGCACCTACTGCAAATACCGAATGAAGCTCCTCCATCATAAGTACGTTGTAAAGTCCCTCTTTTCCCTTAATGGAGTAGCCTACATTTTCAAGGTTGCCTACTGTATTTTTCTGTCTGTAAACGTAATATGGACGATAACCCGCATTTTTCAGTGTTACTTGAGAATAATCCACAGCCTTTACCGTCTCGTCGGCATTTCTCTTGTAAATTTCTGTTTCAAGCCTCAATATTTCGGCTGATTTTTTGACGCAGAAGGTATGAACCGTGATATTTTCGGGTGCAAGCCGAAGTATTTTATCCACTGAGCGTGAAAAGCTTCTGTAATCATCACCTGGAAGTCCCGCTATAAGATCGGTGTTGATATTTTCAATGCCTGCAGTCCGCGCGTTCTCATATGCGCGAAGAAAATCAGAAACGGTGTGGCGTCTGCCGATTGTGCGCAGGATTTTATCATTCATTGTCTGAGGATTGATGCTCATTCTGGTAACACCGAATTCCTTTGCAACCTGAAGCTTCTGCTTTGTCAAAGTATCCGGTCTGCCGCCCTCAAGCGTAAATTCGTGGAGACGCTTTATGGGTATCCCATCAGCAAGCGTTCCGAGAAGCTCGGCAAGCTGTGTATCCGACAAAGTCGTAGGTGTACCTCCGCCGATATAAACGGTAAGCACCTTGAAGCCCCTATCCTTAAGATATGCAAGAAGCTGCCTCGTGTCCTCGCACACCTTTTTCAGATATTCCGGAATCATTGTAAGAAGCCGCTTGGTGGAATAGGAAACAAATGAGCAGTATGAGCACCGCGTGGGACAGAACGGGATTGAGACGTAGACCGAACAGGTGGGCACATCCGACTCTGACGCAAGCCTTGCAATTTTCTGCTCGCTTCTGGCAATCTCTACCGCAAGTGCCGCTTTCTTTGGGGAGACAAGGTACTCGCCGGTAAGTACTTTTCTTGCTGCTTCGGGAGTAAAGAGACGGTTGCCCTCAGCATCCCTCGAGGTTATCAACTCAGAGGCAATCTTTGCAGGTCTTATTCCCGTAAGTATACCCCATGCAGGGGTTGTTCCGAACAGAGCATGCCCGCACTGGAGAGCCGCAAGCCCTGCCGCCACCTTGGCAGCCTTTGTCTTACAATCGGTAACACCCTCGTCGAAACCGTGAACCTCATCATACTTTACTGTTTTTTCAGCACTGACCTGGCTGTTTCCCGAACGAAACATGCACGACACCGATACCGCGCCGTCAAGGTCACACCTTGAAAACACCGCCGCTTCGTCCGAGTTTTCGTCATCCCTTTCAGAAAAATTCGCACCGGGGAAAAACAGCATACATACGGTTTGAAGATAATATTTGTTGAGTTCTCCCTTTATTTCAAGATACATGATTATGATCATGGCTTTCGCCAAGCGAAAGCTTCCTTTCTTAAGCGATGCTTTGCATCGCTTGGAATTCTGTGGTTGGTTTTGCCAAGCAAAATCTTTGCACGGAGTGCGAAGAAAGCCACGAAACACAGTCTGAAATTTTATTTCAGACCTTAAAGCTCCAAACAATTTATTTTTTTAAAACCGTGCTATCCATTACTATTGTAACGGGACCGTCAGCCTCAAGAGTTATTTTCATGTCCGCTCCGAATACACCCGTCTGTGCCTCAATCCCTCTCTCCCTGACAGCACTCACAAAATACTCATAAAGCTCGTTTGCTCTCGCGGGAGTCTCCGAAGCGAAATAGTCGGGACGGTTCCCCTTTCGGTAGTCGGCACCAAGCGTAAAGTTAGATACAACAAGCACCTGTCCGCCCACATCTTTAATGGAAAGATTGAGTTTGCCCTCATCGTCGTCAAACACACGTAGTTTGCTTATCTTCTCGGCAAGGAGATCAGCATCGAGCAGGTCGTCGCCCTTAAGCACACCCAAGAGTATCAGAAAACCCTTACCTGCCTTTCCCGACGGCTCACCGTCGGCAATTACGGATGCCGAATTGCATCTCTGTATTACTGCTTTCATTATTTGTTTTGTCCTTTCGTTTGTTTTCGTGGTGGAACGGTCAACTCTCTGTGTCGCCAACCTAAGGAACCAGTTGCGCTCAAACGCCGTTATGTCGGGGGAAACCTCCGGATCGGCGCTTGAGAGCAGGTGGTTTCCCCCTATGAATCGCCACATCACGCAAATCCGCGTACTACATCAACAACTCCGTCAATCCCTTTAAGCCGTGAAACAATTGAGTTCACATGCTCCGTATTCTTACAGGATATGCTTAGATTTAAAATAGTGGAATCGTTCTGACATTTTTGCGAGCTTATTGAAATTACAGAAACGCGCATATCAGCAAGTGCCACGGATATATTTGCAAGTAATCCAATGGTGTCCTTGCAGTAAATCTGAATGAACGCCTCGAAGCTGGATTTTTCCCATTCAGCTCCTGCCTCCCACCACGCGCTGATGTAGCGGTCGCGGTCAGCTTCGCGCTTCATCCCGCTGATTACATTCGGGCAGTCCGCCTTGTGAACCGATACACCAAAACCTTTAGTGATAAAACCGATAATATTGTCGCCGGGAAGTGGGTTACAGCACTTGGCAAACTTTACCTGACAGCCATCCGCACCGTCAATAACGATACCGCCTTGTGAGGAACGGAATTTCGTTTTTTCAACAGTCCTTACTTGTGAAACCTCAGTTATAACTTCAGGCTCTGCAGGTACAATAACAATACGCTCGAACTCGTCTTTTAGCTTGTTGGTCAGCTTTGAAACCGACAGTCCGCCGTAACCGACGGTATTGTAAAGGTCTTCTGCCGTCTTGATTCCTATTCGAACAGCAACAGCAGACACTATCTCATCAAGCTGGGTCTCCGTAAAGAAACGGTTGTACTTCTTGAGCTCCTTTTCAACCTCCGCCTTGCCCACAACAATGTTCTCGGCTCGTTTTTCCTTTTTAAACCATTGACGTATCTTTCCTCTTGCCTCGCCCGTCTTGACTATCTTAAGCCAATCTCTGCTGGGGCCTTTTGATGCACCCGATGTGATTATCTCAACTATATCACCATTTTTGGGTTTTGAATCAATAGTAGCAATAGCACCGTTAATTTTCGCGCCCACCATTTTATTTCCGATAGCAGAATGAATGGCGTAGGCAAAGTCAATAAGAGTGGCACCCTGGGGAAGCACAATAACGTCACCCTTGGGAGTAAACACAAAGGTTTCGTCGTGGAACATATCAATTTTAAGAGTGCGCATAAACTCCTCGGAGTCGTGCATATCGGAATCAGAGTCAAGCAGCTTTGCAACCCACTGAAGCTTTTCGTCTATATCCTTGTGGCTGGCAGCACCCGACTTGTATTTCCAATGGGCACAGATACCGTATTCAGCCACATGGTGCATATCCCATGTTCTTATCTGTACTTCGAAGGGTATACCATCACGTCCTATCACCGTAGTGTGAAGTGAGCGGTACATATTTGGCTTCGGAGTAGATATATAGTCCTTAAAGCGTCCGGGTATGGATTTGTACATCTCGTGAATGATACCGAGCACAGTGTAACATTCAAGCTCTGTGTCAACAATAATACGGATAGCGTAGAAGTCGTATATCTCGTCAAAGCTCTTATTCTGATTGTACATCTTTTTGTAGATGGAGTAAGTAGACTTGACACGCCCTTCAAGGGTGAATTTTACGCTGTATTCCGAAAGCTTCGTTGCTACGTTTTCTTTGGTGTTCTCAATAAAATTTATATTTCTTCCGTATTTGCGGTCAATATCTTTCTGTACCTCCTCAAAGCCGATGGGGTCAAGGTAAGACAGAGCATGGCGTTCAAGCTCCTGCTTCATTCTCTGCATACCAAGTCGGTGAGCAAGAGGCGCGTAAACGTGCATGGTTTCAAGGGCTGTAATTCTGCGTTTATGCTCGGGCTTGGCGTCAAGTGTACGCATATTGTGAAGTCTGTCGCAAAGCTTTATAAAAATGACGCGGATGTCCCTTGACATTGCAAGAAACATTTTGCGAAGGTTCTCAATTTCCGCTTCTTCCTTGTCCTCTATCTTAAACTGAACCAGCTTTGTGAGACCGTCTACAAGAAGTGCCACCTCATCACCGAAATCCGCACGAATCTTTTCACAGTCCACCTTATCCGAGCAGTCCTCCACTGTATCGTGGAGCAAAGCGGCACAAATGGAGTCTGTATCAAGTTCAAGACTCGCCACTATCTCTGCAACGGCTATTGGATGGGATACATAAGGGTCTCCGCTGACACGGTATTGCCCCTTGTGCAGTGTGTCTGCCCAAATAAAAGCGCGCTGGATTTTCTCGATGTCATACTTCTTCCCTGTTCGGGTGAGCATTTCAATCAGACCCGAAATGGGTTGAAAATCGTAAGTATTTATTGTATCATCATTCATATTGTAAATAGTCCTTTCTGAGTTAAGAACTGCTGTGGCGAAGCAGGGTGCGAAGCACCAACGAATTTTCCAAAGGCGTCCTGTGACTGACAGGAAGCAGTGATACTTC
The DNA here is from genome assembly GCA_045589075.1 of Candidatus Flemingiibacterium sp. GTDB lineage: Bacteria > Bacillota > Clostridia > Oscillospirales > CAG-272 > Flemingiibacterium. The sequence continues at coordinate 4,295 of JAZNFI010000139.1, read as the reverse complement.
TATTGTATCGCCACGCACCAGGGAAATCATCGAAAGCTCTGCAAGTACATCGAGAATAACGGAAAGTTTCTCTTGTTTAGTGCCAGACGCCGCCGAAAGCGACACAAGCGAGGTATTTACGACGGATGTGGCGGCTTCTTTTTTCAAGTATCGGTATAACTTTACAAAATCATCTCTTGTGGGTACCTCGCTGACCGACGAGAGTCTTATATCGCGTATAAGAAGCTGGACAGATTGCCTACCCTTGAATTCGTTTATGTCAAGATTATAGCATATATCAACCGCGTCGCCCACGGAATAGGCAAACTCATCCGTAGATGTGCCGAAAACAAGTGCGCAAAATGTTGTCTCAATCCCGGCGGCACGTAATGTAAGTCTTGTGTGCTTACCTCCGGACATAGGAATTATTTCGGTTATTATCAGGCGATCGGTTTCAAAAACGGGCTGTGAATTGGACACACCGAAGGGTTCAAGCAGATAAAGCTCTGATGCCAGCCTTAAAGATACTTCCTCGGGGACAAGGGCAAGGTCTATGTCCACAATACGGCACAATTCCTTCCCTGACAGTATCTTGTCAGCATAGGCGTTGATTGCCTTTCTAAAATCAGCCAGCTTTCCTCGCTCTACCGAAAGTCCTGCCGCAAGCTCATGACCGCCGTACTTATAAAGAAGCTTGGAACAAGAGTCAAGAGCCTCAAAAAGATTAAGCCCTCTCACTGATCTTCCTGAGCCCTTGCCAATGTCGGATGATGATGGCTCATCCCCCATGTTATGTTCAAAGCTGATTAAAATAGTGGGGAGATTGTATTTCTCCGTAAGACGGGAGCATACGATTCCAATGACTCCGTGGTGCCAATGATCATCATCAAGTACGATTATGCGGTCATCTTCCGAGAACTGGATATTCAGTTTAGCTTCAGCAGCCTCAATTATGCTGTTTTCCTCCGCCTGACGCCTGCGATTAGTCTCGCAAAGCTCTGCGGCTATTTCTTCCGCACGAAGAGGGTCTTCTGTGAGAAACAACTCAAGGGCAAACTCTGCGCTTGATATGCGTCCAGCAGCATTAATTCTCGGTGCGAGGGTAAAGCCCACCGAAGCAGAGGTGATCTTTTTCTTAACACGTCTGCCGGCAGCATCCTCCGTAATAAGCCCCGAAGCGTGCATAAGTGCCTTGAGACCTACATTCTTGGTATTTTCGAGAAGCGACAGACCGTAGCTTACTATTATTCTGTTTTCGTCAACCAGAGGCATGACATCAGCGATGGTACCAATGGCGACGACATCTGCGTAATCTCTTGAGAGCTTTGATACGGCAGCATAGAAATCACAGCATCGTCTTTTCATCTCCACAGCCGAAATCAGCTTAAACGCAACACCCACACCTGCCAGTTCTTTAAAAGGATACCTACAGTCAACGCGCCTCGGGTTTACAACAGCAACAGCCAGAGGAAGTTCTGCGCGGCACTCGTGGTGGTCGGTTATAACAATATCAAGTCCCAAATCCTTCGCCGCATTTACTTCATCGAAGGCGGTTATTCCCGTATCAACTGTGATTACAAGTGAAACACCGTCATTTGCGAATTTTTCAAGTGCCTCGATGTTAACACCATACCCCTCCCCTATGCGGTTGGGAATATGGTACATAACATCCGCGCCAAGCGATTTCAGATACGAGTATACAACAGTAACAGAGGTAACTCCGTCAACATCGTAGTCACCGTAAACGGCAATCTTTTCATTGCGGTCAAGTGCTGAAAGTATTCTCTCGACAGCAGAATCCATATCTGCGAGTAAAAAGGGATCGTGAAGCATTTCCTTCTCTTTTTCGATAAAGCTGCGCGCAAGAGTGGGAGTAACATAGCCTCTGCTGTAAAGAAGCTTTGCTGCAGCGGATGATAACTTAAGCTCATCGGCTATGCGGAGTACCTCCGGGGATGCCGAGCTCGTGTATGCGGTTTTCCAAATTTTCTTTTTCTGTGAGTGTATCAGCATAATATAAATATAGCTTTCGCCGCGATGGGTCTCACCGCCTGCAAAATACTTCCTTTCTAAAGACTATCCGCATAACACGAAATTCGTAACAAGTATTAGAGCAAACATTTACGCAAGGTATAAAGATTGTATAATCTGGATGCCATATTTTTCGTAATAGTACATATTAAGGGTTAGAACAAAAATACATAAACAAATTGGAATTCAATTATTTTCTAACCTATACTAATGTCTTGTATTTGCTGCCCAAACTTTTAAACATCATTTTTTACTTTATTCAATACAATTAATCCGACAACTAATATTATCGGAAATACAGTGGCTGTAAGCAATCCTGCTTTAAGATTGCCGCCTGACATTTCTGAAAATTTGCCCACCATAGCGGGGCCTACAGCAGCACCTAAATCACCTGCTAAGGCTAAAAAAGCAAACATAGCAGTTCCGCCTCTGGGACATTTTTGTGAAGAAATACTGATTGTTCCCGGCCACATGATTCCAACAGTCAATCCGCAAAGAGCACACCCTATCAGGCCTAAAACCGAAGAAGCCGACAGCGATGCCAACAAGTAGCAGCATACACACAGCACCCCACATATAAGCATAGTCTTTGTAATGTCAAGTTTTCCACTCATTTTTCCGTACAATGTACGTGCTATACCCATAAACATAGCAAACATACACGGACCTGCTAAATCGCCTATGATTTTAGAAACACCTAGTGCCGATTCTGAAAATGCCGATGTCCATTGAGTCATAGTTGCTTCGGATGAACCGGCACATATCATAAGAATTATCATCAGCCAGAACACAGGCACTCCAAGCAACTGCTTCATGCTCATGCTCTTTCCATCTTCGACCAATGTTTCTATAGGACAGTTTATAAAATTAAATGCATTATATAGCGGAACCAACGCCCAGATAAAGGTAAGTATTTTCCAATTTTCTATGCCAAACAAACTAAAAAAGACTGTTGAACCTAAAACGACACCCATTGAGCCCCAACAGAAAAATGAGTGCACAAGACTCATTACTCCGTCTTTATTTTCAAAGGGGCATGCTTCAACAATCGGACTTACCAAAACCTCAACAAGACCGCTGCCTATTGCAAACAAAACAACGGAGATAAGAAGCCCTATAAATGGAACTGGCATAATTTCCGGTAAAATTGACATCAGAATGAGTCCTAACGATGACAACACCTGCGATGCAACTACGCAAGTACGGTAACCTATTTTATCGGCAAATTTTGTAGCTGCAAAATCTACCAGTAATTGTGTAAAATAAAAAACAAATGGAATCAGTGCTATCTTTTCGAGTGAAATTCCGTAGGTTCCTTTAAATGTTAAAAATAATAATGGTGCAAAGTTAGAAGATATAGCTTGTGTAACAAAACCAAGATAACAAGATATCAGTGTTTTTTTGTAATTCTTTTGTTTTTCCATGATGATTCCTTTCGAATTTCGTGCTTAATCCAGCGATTGGTTAAATCAGTCGTTATGACTCTCTGACAAATTCATAAAGTCACACTCCTCCGTCAAATCCTAATTTATCAAAGTCTTCAACCACAAGAGAAAATATTATTTATTCCTAACTTTTTTCTACGTCCTTACTAAGTTTATAACAAAAACGGGCAAAAACCAATTATCACACTTTACCTAAAATCACAGCACGCGAATAATCCTGACATCAAGCCGTTTTGATGCTGTACGGTTGAGAGTAAGACTCACCGCAAAAAAGGCGAGAGCAAAACCAAGAAGTGCACCGACATAAGGAGCAGCAGCATGAGGTATCGGCAAAGCCGCGAAATAACCTATTACAGCAAGAATAAGCGGAAACAGAAATACAGCAGCAGCATAAAACATAACGGTTCCCGAAGATGTCTCCACAAGTACCCTGTCACCAACCTTTGCACCTAAATAATTTTCAGCCTTGCACAGCATTGTGCCCTTGACAAAGGAAATGCAAGCCGAGCAGTTTCCGCCCGCATTTGAGTGACACCCCTCACAAGAAGATTTTCTTGACACCTCAACTATCGCAAAATCTTCATTTACTTCTTTAACAAGCCCTATTTGCTGCACGGCTAATCACCTACCTTGAGCCTCAGAACAAGTGCGTACATTAACAGTTATATATAATATAATATTATATCACAGTTTTCATCTCTTGTCTATACAAAAGGCGAAAAAACCGGGGCAAACTGCACTAAAATTCACCTTTTTTAAGAAAATCATAATAAAATGGTTAAAACCAAAAAATATAATACAGTAGGTATTATCACTTCTTGAGAAATTGTTCAGAAATTA